>CAZDTD010000120.1:2584-7649 GCA_964507995.1 uncultured Pirellulales bacterium
TCGAAGACCTCGCGGGCCCGCGCCAGGCCCGCGCGTCCCGCGGCCAGGCGGAACGCTTCATCGACGATCATGCGTTCCATCGCGTCGCGGAGCTGCCCGACGTCCTTCGCATCGACGAGCAGGCCCGTCTGCCCGTCGAGCACCGCCTCGGGAACTCCGCCCACGCGGGTGGCCACGATGGGCAGGCCGCAGTTCATCGCCTCCAGGACCGCCTGGGGCAATCCTTCGCTGTGCGACGGCAGCACGAAGAAATCCGACGCCTGCAAGTACCGTGGGACATCCTCCGGCGGGACATCGCCCGCCGGCAGGACGGCATCCGCTCGCCCGACGCGACTTGCGAGCCCGGCCAATCGATCTCGCTGCGGCCCATCTCCTACGCAGACCAGCTTCAGGCGAGGATGCTTCTGCAGCAACCCTTCCGCCGCAGTCGTCAGTTCGCTCATGCCCTTGGTTTCGACCAGGCCGCCGACGTAGATCGCAACGATGCTGTCCGCGAGCCAGCCGAGTCGGGCGCGGACCTGGCTCTTGTCGGCAGGCGTGAATTGCGCTGCATCACGACTCAGGTAGATGCACAGAGGCTGCCGTCGGCATGAGCCTGTCTCCGCGAGTCTGGCGCAGATGGACTCGCTGACCCCGATGGGCAGATCGACGCGTTGGACCGTGTCACAGAGCCGCCGCCAGAGGATCGGCATCCGATCCGGGTACACCATCACGTCGCTACCCACCGCCAAACTCGCAACGGGTAGGCCAAGCTTGTCGCCCACGATCACGGCGGCTTCCGCATCGGGGAGCATCGAGACGCCCAGCACCAGATCGAACGGCTCTTGCCTGTGCCAATCTTGCGCCGCAGGCAGCAGGCTGCGGGCCATTGACCTGCCCTCGAACCTTCGAAACCCGAACCCCGGCGGTCGTAGATAGGCAACCGATCGCGCTTCGAGTCCGTCGGGGACAGCCAGCGGATTCGCCGGACCATACCTGCGCCATCGCGGAATGCAATGGAGCGGCCACGGCGTCCATGGCCGGCCGACCAGGAACGAGGTCTCGATCCCGTGCCTGCGGAGAGCCATCGCCTCGCGGCAGATGAAGACCCCATGTCGCTTCAAGAGCGCCGAGGGGAACATGTGGCTGATCGCCAAGATTCGCAATGCGTATACCGTCACCACAGAGATACAGAGAACACAGAGTAGGGAACAGACAGATGTAGGGTGCGTATCACGCACCGTTCAACGGTGCCAGCCGCGGAGACTCGGCTCTTCGTAGGACGAGCGTCCCCGCTCGTCTAAGAGGGTCGGGCGAGGACGCCCAACCTACGAAGAAACGCCCACCTATCACTGGATGTAGGGTGCATGATACACACCCTACGAAGTCTCCGTGTCCTCTGTGTCTCCGTGGTGAACGTCCTCAATCGGTTCTTCCTCCGGTTCGGCGTGCCACCAGCCGATCCGTTCGGCCGCCAGGACGAAGGCGACGAAGACCCAGTAGTATTTCGCGGAGACCTGCTTGATATTGAGTCCCATCACGAGCAGAAACGTCAGCACGGCCCGCGCGTACAGCTTTTCCACGGTCAGGGGCATCCGTTTGACGGTGAGCATCAACAGGACGACAAAGGTCGTGAACAGGATCGCGGCGGGGATGCCGTAGACGCCGAGACAGAAGACGAGATCGTTGTGCGGCCAGATCTGGCTTCCCGTCCGCTCGAACCAGCTCCAGTAGCCCGTCCCCATCGGCCAAACCAGCACGGCGTCGAGTGCGTTCCGGACCGGGACCATTCGAAACTCCAGCGCCTGTTTGGCCCGCCCGAGATCGGTCAGACGCGCCAGGACGGAGCTTTCGAGTCCATCGTGGTCGACGAGAACGCCCGCGGAGACGGACGCGAGAACGATCGCGATCAGCAGCAGAGCCGCCAAGCCGGGCCGGCGGAGGACCTGCCGGACGAACAACAGCGGCGAGAGCATCGTGAAGGCCAGCGCCACGAGGCCGCCGCGAGAACCCGTCCGGATCATCATGAGAGGCAGGAACAACAATGCGATGAAGTATACCGCCCGCCAGAAGAGGCTCCGATCCCGGGCGAAGAGGTAAATCGCCGAGATGAACGCGATGGCGATGAGCGCCGAGAGCATGTTCGCGTCGATGGCCCGTCCGAGCGTTGCGGCGTAGCGGCCGTCGCGCGTCTCCTGCATCGCGCGGATGGCCTGGCCCGACTTGATCGCCAGCACGATGGAGCCCACCATGCCGAGGACGTACGACCGCAGCGCCCAGCGGAACGCGCCCTCGTGGTTCGTCTCGATGATCCAGTACACGATCAGGACCAGCACGACGAGCTGGAACTGCGTGAACGTCCGGATCATCTCCCAACTGAGATTGGGCTGCGTGAGGGAGGAGACGCCGATCCAAACGCTCAGACCCGCCGCGACCCAGAGGGCTTTGTGCCGGATGCGCAGGCCCGGGCGGGTCAAGAGCACGTTGAGAAAGAAACTGGCCGCCACCGCCACGCCGACGGCGCGGTCGAGACTGAACGCCTCGCGGAACCCGACGCCCGCGCCCGTCGGGAGGGCCAGCATCAGGATGCACAACGCGAACGTCGGTTTGATGACCATGCCCGCGAACGTGGGGATGGCGATCACCGCGACGCCTGCGACGACGTTTCGGGCCAGGAAGATAATGGCGAACCCGATGGCGCAGATCACCAGCCACGCCGCGATCAGCATGGCGTTCATCGCGGGCGAGAATTGAATATCGGACGTGCGATCCTGCAGTTCGTATGGCAGGCTGTCGTCGATCAGCTCGTTGGCGTAAACAGTGTACATCACAGAGGATATCGGCCGGTCACGGCCCGGTCGTTATCGCCGTCAGGCCAGGGCCTTCGCCTGGGCCGGCGGATCGTTCGATTTTCGGTGTCTCGCCGACTGCGCCGTGCGAAAGAGCCGGCCCAGGGCAGGGCAATTTCCGGACAGGGCATACCGGGCCGCGTAGAACTTCAGCATGTTGACGTAGTCCTCGAGGGTGGGTTCGAGCAGCTTCTGCCGATACGTGGGCACGCTCCGGCCGGTCCAGCGGAACATTCGCATGCGAGCCTTGAGCTTCCGTTTTTTGAACAGGGCATGACCCTGCGAGGCAAGCAGCTTTTGCGTGTCAAGCTCCGATAATTCGACAGCATCCTTCGATGCGGCGTCTTCCAGCAATGTTTCCCCTTCCGGCGTTCGGGAGACCACGAAGGATGTGCCGGCCTTGTCGGTTCGGACGATCTCGGGAATCCAAGCATCGCCGCAGGTCAGGTCGCTCAGCTCGCCCAGCAGGTCGCTGCACAGCGTGCAGCGACGGAGCGAGTGCGGGCCGAGTTCCCGGTAGCACTCGGGATACGGGACCGTCCTCTCCGTTCCGTCCGCAAGGCGGATCAGCACGCTCCCGGGCCAGCCTCGGCCGCGATATTGAATCTCTTCGACGGCCGACGGCGCGATGCCGCGTTTTTCGAGGAATCGTTCCGTGCCGCGGAAGCTGAAATTCAGGCTGCACGGAATGGCGATTCGATATCGAATCCGTTCTCTGAGCTTGGGCACATGCTGCTCGGCCTTGCGAATCCCCTGGATGTGACACGGCAACCCGACAACCGCGAATCGTCCGCGCCTCTGGAGGATCTCGCGGAGGGCCGCGCCGGTTGCGACCGGGCAATATTTCGAGCCGGCCGCCGAGAGGATCTCGTCTTTCGTCTTCGCGAGGAACGGTTCCGGGCGGAGCGGATCGTCCCGGCGCATCCGCGTGACCAGCGCGCCGTCGATCAGTCCCTCTTCGAGCGCGAAAATCAACAGCGCGCTGACCAGCCCGCCGGAAGAGCAATCGTGCCGCACCTTCTCGTCACGGGCGTGGCCGACGTAGCAGTCCAGGTAGCGGCCCAAGGCAAGATCCTCGGGGACCTCGCCGAACAGGGTATTGTTGAACGACTCGAAATCGACGCTGTGACCTGGACACGCCTGATAACACAACCCACATCGCTTGCACAGGCTCTTGTCCACGCGAGGGACATAGCAGCCCTTTTTGCGGTCCACGACCATCTCGACGGCGCCGTTGGGGCAGATGCCGGCGCACGTGCCGCAGCCGGTGCACAGCTTGCGTTTGACCACCGACTCGATTGTCACAGGGGCTTTCACCGCTTGGGAAGTCCTTGGATGACGCGAGCTGTTGCCTCGATTTGCGAGGAAAGCTCTTCTCGGATTCGTTCCAGAGACTTGGCGATCGAATCCCGCTGCTCGAACAATTCGCAGACTTTCCGCGATGCGTCCTGTTCGTTTGTCGCATCCAGATCGACGATCTGCGCCTCGCATCGGCACATCCGCCCGATGATGCCGTGCGTCCGCGTGTCCTGACGATTCGTCAGCGCCGCGAAGGGCGTCCCGACCGATGCCGCGCCGATCAGCGAGTGCGTCCGCTCGCCGACGAGGAAATCGCACTCGTGCACAATGGCTTTGAGCAAGCGGGCTCCGCATTCGTGCTCCAGAATCGTGTAATCCCCTGGGGCGGCCTTCATCTGCTCGGCGACGTGCCTGGCTGCGACGATGTCGCTGCCGGCCTTTTCTACCGAGTGCGGCAGGAAAAGCGCGAAGGCACGATGCCTTGCGACGAGGACATCGAGAATTACGGCCAGATACGCGGCGTGGGCCTGCTGTTTCGCGGCGCCGTGCAGATCGGGCCGGAACCCTGCATACACCCGGCCCTTTTCGAGGGCGGTCACTGCGACGATGGGCCTGTGGGCCTGTTTCGCAACTCGATAGCGTTCGTCTCGTTCGAGGATCTCGCGGGCCGCTTCGGGCGGATCGGCTCGCATCGCGAAGGCCGGGTCGGGAGCGACCTGCAGCCTGGTCGGATCGCGGCTGATCTGCCTCATGCTCTCGCAGGAGTGCTCCTCGCGGAAAAAGCAGAAATCGCATTCTTCCATCGCCTGTCGATAGAGACCGGCCTTGTAGAACCGGCCGCCTGCGATTCCCGCGCTGGCGCCGAGGAGGCCGACGCGCTTGCCGTGCTGTTTCGCCAGATGGACGATGCCGCACGATTCCACGCAGAAGACGCCGTC
>CAZDTD010000120.1:7749-11420 GCA_964507995.1 uncultured Pirellulales bacterium
GCAGACGCCGGCGTTCGACGTTGTCCATGCCGAAGAGCCAGGCAGAGACAACCGTCACGCACGCCACAGCGCCCACGACTGCGAACAAGCCGATCCACGATTCCGGCGGGGCCACGTGCTTCCACGCGACGATGAGCAGGATGCTCGGGATGGTGCTGAGCACCGCGGGCCGCCAGACCTGGGAGAAGCTTTCGCTTGCCCGGATGCCCATCTTGCGGTTGAAGTAGATCGGGATGACGATGCCTGCGACCAGAGCCATCGGGACGACGTTGCTCCAGGCGATTCCCGCGAGACCCGTATGCAGGACCGCGACGGCGAAGACCGCTGTGCCGATGCACAGAACCGCCTCCACCGCCGTGAGAATGCCGAAGACGCGGTGCTCGCCCCGGCCGGCCAGGACCAGGAAGTTGCTGTGCTGGCTCAGGATCAGGGTGTAGCCGACGGTCAGAATCGTCAGGATGCCCGCCATGGATTGAATGACGCCCGGCTCCGTGAATTTCTTGCCCACCCAGATCGTCAAAAACTCCTGTCCCATCACGATGAGGAAGGTCGCCGCCGGGATGAGGACCAACAGGCTGTACTTCTGGGTCAGAAAGGCGATGAGCTTGACCCCGGAATGATTGTCCCGCGCGTCGAGATCGCTCACGGCGGGTTTGATCGCCGCGGTGAAGGCCTGGAGAAACTCCGAGAGCATCACAACGCCTGCCGCAGCGGTCGAGAAGACAGTCACCCGGTCCGGCGGGAAGAAGATCGCGATGATCGTCGTGCTGGCCCGATAGATGATCAGCGCCCCCATTGCGTAGAGGAACGTGTTCATGCCGTAAAAGAGCATCTCGCGGAGCAGCGTCCAATCCACGTTGCGCCAGGAGAGATAGCCCCTGGGCAACAGTCGTCGGGCGAGGAGGTGCTGCACTCCCCTGGCCACGATCTCGCTGATGCCGTAGATCAGGCCCAGGGTCAGCAGGCCGTAGCCGCGACACAGCAGGACGACGGTCACCACAGTCCGGATGGTCAGGACCACGAGCGTCGTGATGCTGACCATGTCGTACCGCTGCAGACCGCTGAGCACGGCGGTCGTCAGTTGCAGCGGCGTCGAGGCGGCAAACCCCAGGCCGACGACCAGGACCAGCCCGCCGGCTGTGCGGACCATCTCGGTTGGGATCGCGAACCAGTCGCCCACGTTTGCCGCCAGGACGAACGTCAGGATCGCCAGCACGACCGCGATGATCGAGAAGAAGAACAACGCCGTGCTGACGGTCCTGCGGATGCCGTCCTCGTCGTCCTTCGCCAGGTACATGGGGACTCTTCGATTGATCGCGCTGTTGAGCCCCATGCCCAGCAGGATGCGATAGCGGAAGAGCTCGCCGATGGTAAGCCACAGGCCGTAACTGTCCTTGCCAAGGTGGCCGACGAAGAACGGAACCAGCAGGAACGCGACCACCGCGTTGCTCATCAGCATGAGGAGGTTGAAGAACGTATTGCGAACCATCGCTCGCGGCGTGGTGACAGTCTTGGCCATGTGTTGCTGCTCGGTATAAACTGGCACGGGCATCCCGCCCGTGGAAGGAGGACAATTCTACAGGGGTTTGGGAAAGTCGCTCATACTACGTCCGTTCGGCCACGCGCCACAGGACTCCCGCCGGATCGAGAGAATACCTCCCGAGGAAAAATGCAGGGCAGTAGCCCGGCGTTCGCGAGACCGTATAGATCGGACGCTCGGCGAGCAGCGCATCGATTGTCTGCTCGGTCAGCGGCGGGGCGCCTTCTGTGGAGACAATTGCCGAGAGGATCTGGACATCCGGCCGGAGGCCTTTGACCTCTTGAGCATAAAGAAGCGGAGAAACCGTCGTAATGTCCGCCCAGATGATGGCGTCCCGCTCGACGCTTTGCAACGCCTCGGTGGCGAATCGCTCGGCTCCCGCGTACCCGGTCTTCCACGGACGCAGGAAATACTCGTAGTCGTTGCGATACGGAACATCCTGGCGGGTCGCGATCCAGAAGTTCATTCTCTGGGCCAGTTGCGGCGCGACCGTATAGACGCCGGCCGGCAACAGAGACAACGCTGCGATCACCCCCGGCACGGCCCGATGGCGGATTCGCTCGGCGACCTCCCCCGCGCCCAGACCGATCAGCATCGCGACCACGCAGTAGAACGGGATGAAGAAGGCATAGCGGTCCGGCACGGTGTACCGAAAGGCAAACAGCAGGAACAACGCCCCCATCGCCAGGACGACGTTGCGAAAGACCGCGGGTTGGACCCGGCGTAGACCATAGCAGCCTGCGAGGAACAGCAAAGCGTTCGGCGTCGGGAAATTGAACCCGATGAAGAGGAGGTTCTCCCCTGCGAATTGCCAGGACATATTTGTGTTCAGCACATCGGCCCGCCAGCGACTGCCGAAGGCGGCGGAGGAAAGCACGCTGACGAAGTCGCTGCTGTGGAGGATGTCCCTTACGATCAGGTATTCATAGGGCAACGCGCCCACGATCCAGAGCAGAACGACGACCGCCGCATCCTTCGGACGAATCGTTCTGCGCACGAGCAGGACTGCGACAAGGACGATGTAACAGGCGAGCGGGATCGAACCGAGCATGTGGACGGCGACCGCCATGCCGTTCAGAAGTCCGAGCAGATAGAGCCATCGTGTCCTGCGCGTCCTGGCATATTGCAGCAGGCAGATCAGCTCGCCGAGAAACATCGCTGCCCACAGCGTATACGTCTCCGCGACGCTCGTGTGCCACCAGAAGGTGTGGGACAGGCCGAGCGTGATCGCCGCGATCGCCGCCGGGAAGCTCCGGCCGAGCCACAGCCGCACCAGCAGGTAGAGATTCGCCACCGCGACCGCGCCGAACAGCACCGAGAGGCAATTGATCCGACAGCCGAACTCGCCGACCGGGAAGTGTTTGGCCCCAATGGCGACGAGGTAGTACAACGGATGCGACAGGGCCAGTCCGAGAGGACCCTCGATGTCGCCGTGCCAGACGCGAACCTGGATCAGCCCGCTGTCCTGCCACGCGGTGCCGGGTGCGCAACTGATTCCATACAGAACGCCGGCAGCGATCAACACGAGAAAATAGGACTTTGCCAGATGATCCCTCAAATTTCGGTCCTGTGTGCTCGTTCAGCAGACCGTGACCACCAACCCGTCGTTACTGATGGCGAAGTCGAAGAATCTCGCGCGATCATTTGGCGGATCTTTGTCCAGCATGCGTCGCACGGTCGCTGCGTCTTCGGGTGATTTGCAGACCATGAGCATGAAACCGCCGCCGCCGGCGCCGAGGAGTTTGGCGCCGGCCAGGTGCGGACCGACACGCGCGAACAGGGCCTCGATCTGGTCGGTGCTGCTGTTGGGGTCCAGCCGCTTGTTGAGCTGCCAGGCGACGCTCATGAGTCGGCCGAACTGTTCGATGTCCTTGCGGATGAACGCGTCCATAACGTCTCTTGCCACCAAGCCGATATGACGAAGCGTCGCCACGGCGTCGCGATCCCGATTCAGGTACCTGCCGACGACCTGGTGCAGGATGTTCTTCGCCAGGCGGGTGATGCCGGTGTAATAGAGCAATGTCTGGCCGCCGTTGACCTTTGGGTCCAGGATGTCCGAGGGCACGTAGTGGATGTGGGCGTCGGGAACCATGCCGGGCTCGGTGACGATCATCTTGACGCCATCCACGAC
>CAZDTD010000121.1:0-3900 GCA_964507995.1 uncultured Pirellulales bacterium
CCGGCATCGGCGACGACCGCAACCAGTTCGGCGTGGTCATCGGCGCATCGGTCGAGACAGGCTGGCGCGGGCGTCCTATCATCATCGGCCGGTGGGGCTGGTCCGACTGGGGCGATGAGGGCAGCAGCCGGGCCATGATGGGCAACGACAGCTATGACCCGGGCGAACGGCTGGGCGATGTCCTGCTGGCGACAGAGCAACGTTTCGGCAAGGGCAAGATCGTCCTGTTCGGCGACACGTCCAGCCTGACCAACGGAATCACCGTGGGCTCCCACGTCTTCACCTCGCGTCTGTTCGCCTACCTCTCAAACGGGGCGACGCCGGCGCATCGGCCCTGGCGTCAAATCCTTGGCTTGGTCCTGGCAGGAACAGCAGGCGTTCTGACAATCCGCCAGCCGAGACCGCAAGTGACGACAATCATCGCTTTGGCTCTGGCCGGATCGCTTACCGCCGCGATGGCAGTGACAAATCACGTCTGGCAGGTCCTCCCGGATGGACGCGGCAGGTCACCCAACAACCTGGCCTATATCGACAACTCGCACTTGGAGGCGTTCAGTGGCGAGTCGTGGCGAGGCGATGGCGTTGGAGGCCTGATCCTGACCCTCATGCGCAACGACTACCTCACGCTCTCCCTGCCCGAGCTGAGCAGCGAGCGATTGGAGCGTGCAGGATTGCTGGTCTGCATCGCCCCCCGCCGGTCCTTCTCGCAAGCCGAGCGAAGCGCGATTCGAGACTTCGTGAATCGGGGCGGCATCCTCATCGTCATGGCTGGATACGAAGACGCGGGACCCAGCCAAGGCCTGCTCTCCGACTTCGGGTTCGCCATCGGTTCCGCCGGACCGGAGACACAGGAGCCCATCCCGATGGGGCATTTCAAAGCCCCCTACCTCCGCACGGAGGACAGTCGCGTCTTCGTTCGATTCCACGCCGCCTGGCCGGTCGCGTGCAGCGATCCGCAGGCACAGGTCCTCGCGTACGGAAAGGGCAATCTCCCGGTCATCGTCCTGCGTCGCGTCGGGGAAGGCAAAGTCGTGGTCATCGGCGACACGCGATTCGCCACGAACGACAACCTGGAACGCGAGGACGGCCAACCGTTCGAGGGCCTGCGAGAGAACGCCGACTTCTGGCGGTGGTTCATCACGATGCTGAGGGATGAGCCGCCGTGGGTGCCCGCCGCCTTGCGCGACATGCCCGGGAGCGAAACGGAGGACGGGCTATGAAACGAGCGTGGATCGGCCTGGCGTTGCTGAGCGGCTCGTGGCTCTTTGGCCTGAGCTACTTCGAGAACGCGTGCCCTGCCGTGTGGGCCGCATTGATCGTCGTCGGGACCGCTCTGCTGCCACAAGTGCGACTTCCAACGCCGGCTCGCGTCGAGTCTACAATCGCCTCGATCCTGCTGCTTGTCACGGCGATCCTGATCCCCTGGCCGTATCGCGCTGCGCCGCTGCTGCTGTTTGCAGGTTTAGCCCTGGCGATCGCGCCGATCCCCCGCCGATGGCCCAAGACCGTCGCTGCCGCGGCCCTCGCGGCCGGCGCCATCCTGACCATTCAATGGCTCGCGACATACGCCTACGAATGTGTCACGGCCCGATCGCACGAACTGCCACAATCCATCGCATCCCTTCTCCTCAACCTGATTCGACTGCTCGGCGTCGACGCAGCCCTTCGCGATGGGAACCTCGCTCTGTATTCCGTGCGAACGGTCCACGAACTCGGCGCGACCTGGGAGCTTCTGGCCGACCTGCCCACGCTGTGCTTCCTGGCCGGCGGGATCGTCCTTGCGTACATGAGCCAGGACAGGAATCGACGTCGGAACAAACTCGCGACCTTCGTGATCGTCGTGATACTCTGGCTGCCGGTCCGCGCCGCGATTCTGACCTCGGTCTTCCTGCATCGCGCCCTGCTCACGGACTACGACGCCCCCTTCTCGCTGATGAACCAGTTCTGGAGTCCGTGGGTCCACCTTGCGATGCTGGCGGTCCCGGTCGTGTTGGCGTGTCGTTTCGTCCACACCGATGCGGCCATCCTCCTGGAGGCGGCGACTCACCCCAGCGAGAAGCGATCGAACCGGATACTGGGCCCGACGACAGTCTTCGCGGCTGTCTTACTACTCTGTCTGGGTCTGTTGTGGGAGCCGAACGGAAAACGCAAGGCCGGCAGGGTCCTCGTGGACGAGCACCGGTCCACCTGGGAACGCACGGACCGCCCGTTCGACGCGAACTGGTACGGCCACGAGTCCGGATACAATTACGCCTGCCTGTACGACTACTGCTCGCGATTCTATCGGATGGGCCGGCTCGAAACCGACGTGAACGACCGCACGCTGGGGGATTGTGACATACTGATCGTGAAAGTCCCCACCTCGCGATACGAGCCCCAGGAGGTGGACGCGATTGAGCGATTCGTCGAACGCGGCGGCGGCCTGCTGCTGATCGGAGAACATACGAACGTCTTCAACACGGGCACGCACCTCAACGACATCGCCCGCCGGTTCGGCTTCACATTCCGCTACGACTGCCTCTTCGACATCGACACGGTCTTCGAGCAACTGTGGCGTCCGCCGCTCGTTCCACATCCCATCGTCCAGCACATGCCGCCGATGGATTTCGCCGTCTCCTGCTCGATCCGTCCCGGCGCAAGCCGGGGTCGGGCCGTGATCCGCTCCACCGGCCTGTGGAACCTGCCGGCGGACTACCACGTCGGCAACTACTATCCCCAGGTCGAAGACCACGCATACGCACGCTACGGCGCGTTCATTCAACTCTGGGCGACGCAGGCCGGCATTGGGCGGGTCGTGGCCTTCACGGACTCCACGATCTTTTCGAACTTCTCCACGTTCGAGCCGGGCAAGGCCGAATTGATGCTCGGGATGCTCGAATGGCTGAACCATGACAAGGCCGCAGTGGATTGGCGTCCCTCGCTACTGGTGTTGGCGACCGCGGCCGGCGCCGCCGGACTGGCAACAATGAGAAGGCAACGCGGCGCGTGCGTTCTGACGCTCACGGTCGGCCTGTTCGGCTGGGTTGCCGGGACCGCCACTGTGCGGACTCTTCACCGGCACAACCTGCCCTCGCCGGTCGCCGTCCGTCCCTGCGTCCACGTCGTAATGGACCGCACCCTGTGCGAGACGCCTCTGTCGAGAAGCGGGTTTATCGACGGCCAGCCGAACGGATTCGGGATCTTCGAACGCTGGATTCTCCGGCTCGGGCACTTCACCTCCCGCAGGAGCGGACCTGACGTGACCGCAGGCAATCTCGTGGTGTTCGCGTATCCCACCTGCACGGTGACGCAAGAATTTCGCGACAGGATTGTCGATTACGTCACGTCGGGGGGACGAGTGCTCGTGCTGGACTCGCCCGAGAATGTCCACTCGACAGCCAACAGCCTGCTGTACCCCTTCGGCTTGGGCCTGGATTCCAGCCGGAACCTGGCGGGGTCGGCGCAGGCAATCGAGGGAAAACTTCCCGTGCGGATCGAGTTCGCATATCCGGTCTCCGGCGGCCGGCCTGTGATTTCACTCGATGGCTCGCCCATCGCGGCGACGGCGCAACACGGTCGCGGGTCGGTGACGGTCGTCGGCTTCGCGTCGCTCTTTGTCGATTCCCGCATGGGCGTCACAGGCGACGTCGTGCCCGACGAGACCCTGCGAGCGGTCTTCGATCTGGAGTTCTCCCTCCTCCGACAGATCCTCTCTGCGGAGCAAACTCAGTGACCTGGCATCAGGCCGTACCCAAACGCTTCAAACTTCAAACATCAAACTTGAAGAAATCCCGCCTTACGATGTCACTACGAGCCTGCCCGGCGGCGCGCCGCCCTCGCGGGCGAGCAGGGTGAGACTGTGGCCTTGGGAATCGGAACAGACGTCCACTCGAAAGACCAGCAGCCCGTTCTCCGTCTGGA
>CAZDTD010000121.1:4000-11374 GCA_964507995.1 uncultured Pirellulales bacterium
TGGGAATCGGAACAGACGTCCACTCGAAAGACCAGCAGCCCGTTCTCCGTCTGGACGTGGACCTTGCCGACTCCCCAGCTTGCCTCGACCGCGATGTCGGCCTTTTCGCGGAGCAGACGCAGCACGGCGTCCGTGAGCCTCGGCGAAGGCGGAACCATCTCGTACCAGGCGCCGCCGGCCTCATATCGGAGGTCAACCGCCTCGCGGCTGTGGAAGATCGCGACGGCCGAGGACGAATCCGCCACGGCCTGGGCGACGATCAGCTTCAGAATCCTCGACGCGGTGACTCCTCCGCCACCCTGGAGCGACCCGCGATCGCTTACATCGATTACGCCGGCCACGTTCCACCTCCTGGCATCCGCCGTAAGGGTCTCGTACAGCGACGGGTGTCGCCGAGGCTACTGGTCTTTTGACGCCGCGTCCTTGTGGATTCGCTCTCGCAGGTTCTTGGGGTCGGCGGAACTGCAGATTGCGGTGTCGTAGGTGATCTCGCCCGCCTGGTACAATTGCACGAGCGAATCGTCCATCAGGTGCATCCCCTGCCTCTTACCCGTCTGGATCACGCTGACGAGCATGTGCATCTCGTGCTCGCGGATGTGCTTGCGCGCCGCGTGATTCATGAGGAGCAGTTCCGTCGCGAGCACCCGCTGTTTCTTGTTCACCGAGGGGACGAGCCGATGCGCGATAATCGCCTGCAATGAGCTGGCCAACTGGCTGAAGACCTGCGGCTGCTTCTGTTGCGGGAAGATCGATACGATCCTCTCAACCGTCTGCGTCGTGTTCGGCGTGTGACAGGTGGCGATAACCAGATGCCCGGTCTCGGCAGCGGTCAGAGCGGTCTCGGTGGTCTCCAGATCACGCATCTCGCCGACGCAGATCACGTCCGGGTTCTGACGCAACACGTGGATCAACGCGCTGCCGAAGGACTTCACGTCCGTGTACAGTTCCTGCTGGACGATGACGGCCTTCTTCTGCGTGTGCACGTACTCGACTGGGTCCTCGATCGCGATGATCTTGCAGCGTCGTTCGCTGTTGATCAGGTCGATCATGTAGTTCATCGTCGTGGTCTTGCCGCTGCCGGTGGGACCGGTCAACAGGATCAGGCCGCTCGGCAGGCGCGTGAGGTCCTCGATCTCCGACGGCAGGCCGAGTTCCTCGCGGGTCTTGACGTGGTCCATGACCGGGCGGATGGCCATCTCCGGATTGCCCGCATGGTAATAGATGGAGACGCGGAATCGGCCCAACTGCGGATCGAAGACCGAGCAGCACAGTTGCCAGTTCTCCTGGAAAACCTTCTTCTGCTCGTCGTTCAGCAGGCCAAAGCACAGGGAGGCGGTGTCCTCCCTCGCCAGGGCCGGCCGGTTCGAGAGGATAATCTCGCCATTGATGCGGAACATGGGCGGCAGTCCCGCGACAATGTGGATATCCGATGCGTTTTCACGTCTCGCAAGCGCGAGAATCTGCTGCATATCGCGGTTCAACGGCATGATCTACTTTCCGAATAGTCCTCTGAAGAATCCTCGTTTCTCGACCTTGTGGAGCATTTTCCTGGGCAGATCCCAGTCGGGCCGGAGCGTCTGGCTCTGTTCGAGACTGTGCACCGCTTCGGCCAGGCCCAGCTTCGCCTGACAACAGCCAAGCTCGTACCAGGCCAGCGCCGATTTCGGCAGCGCATGGACGGCATCTTTGAGATACTGGATGGCGAGGACGTGGTTTCGCGCCCCGCTCAAGAGCTTCCCGGCTTCGAGCTTGACGAGGGACGACTGCTTGCCCGCGCAGGCCAGCGCCTTGGCGATGCAGCCCTCGGCGATCGGCCCCCTGCGATCCAGGAAGATCTCCGCGCGGGCCAGCCAGACCCGCGAGGTCAGATTGTCCTTGCTCACCGCGTTGTCCGAATAGGCGACGGCCTCGTCCATTTTGGCGTCTCGGGCACACGCGACCGCCTTGAGGGCCAGAAGCTCCGGATGCTCGGGAAACAGTTCCAGGGCCTTGTCCGCCCACATGCGGGCCTCGGGATACTCGCCCAGCTCGATCAGCATCAGCACCTGGCCGGCCCAGGCGTCGAACGCCGTGTTGTTCTGCTCCAGAACGCGGGCGTAGTTCCGCAGGGCCAGCTCGTAATCCGCCGCGAGCCAGTATTTCACCGCCTCCTTGTGATAAAAGTCGGCGTCCCGGACGGGCTCGCCCTGCGGTTTCTCGCTCCGAGACGAAGCGCTGTCGCCAAATTCCAATCGTGAAAATCTGTCCATCGACGCTACTCTATAAACCCTCTTGTTGTCCAGGGCAACCATTGCATGAAAGCCCGCCGGTGAATGTCGGCAGCTCGGACGACGCACGCATCCCGAACCATGGTGGCCGTCGGCGCGGCACCGCCTGCGTAGACGATGCTCACGAAGTACGAGCCCGGCGCGATGCGCGTCTCAAATGTCAGACCGGTCCTGGCCAGCCAGCGAGGCACAGGAAACTGGGCGGTGTCGAGCCGGCGTCCCCCGACGGAATACGCACCGCCTTCGACGCGGATCGTCTCGCCGGGGAGGCCCACGATCTGCCCGATCGCGGCGGTATAGAGACTACCCCACGCATCCCGACGGCCGTTCCGGAAGCTCGGGGGATGCACGAGCACCAGCGTCCCCCTGGCAAGCGGGTGGTCCGATTGCGAAACGCGGCGGAGCAGAAGGTAGTCGCCCGTTCGCATATTCATCGCCGGGATGGCGAGGGGGGTGGGAGCCCCCATGAATCCCGGCACGACCACGCGAGGCGCAGCCCAGTACAATCCCGAGAGGCAGGCCACGACGATCAGGACCAGCCCAATCCTCGCGGCCAGATCGGTGATTTCCCTGAATATCCCATACTGAACCGCGATCCAGGCGTGAAGTCCGATGGCCAGCCCGATCAACGTCATGCCGATCTGACTGCCGTAGAGGTTCAGACCGAAGAACATGCAAACCAGCCACAGGGCACCCCACAGCCAGACCTCTTTGAATCGGCCCTTGACCAGGTGCGCCAGGCCGGGTACTACGCTCAGGAGCATCCCGCAGGCGTTGTCCGACAGGATTCTGTCGAGTCCCTGCCAGGCGGGCCCGCCGAACGACTTCTCGGGAACCACCCGATGCCCGCGAAACCACCGCATCAGGCCCCGCAACGGCTTCGACCAGGCGGGCATTCGCGGCGGATTCACCTCAACGACGGCACTGCCCGCCTCCAGGACGCTGCCACAACGGATGCACCGCGTCTGACCCGGAATGTTCTCGAACTGGCATCTGACGCATCTCATGCCGAACCATCGTCAACCTTCAGGTCCTGATGCAGGTCGATCCGCGACTTGACCTCCGGCTCATAGTATTCGCTCGTGAGCTGGCGGTCCTTGACCCGCCCGATGACGTCGGTCAGCCACTTGGCGTACTCCATGCAGGCCTTGCCTTTGACGCCCTCGATATGCACCTTCACATCGCCGGTCTTGGAAATTGTGATTTCCACATCATGCTGTGCCATCGGTCAGTCCACCCATCTGCGTACGTGAATGCGAATGCTCTCGTCCTGCGCGACCTGCTCGTTGACCACCTGGAAGTTCTTGCCCTTGAGCTGTTTCATCACCTTGTCGTAGATGAAGCACTGCGTGAGCTTCTGGGTGAACTCCTCCGCGGCCTGCTTGAGCTGGGCCTTGTTCTGGCCCGTGCCAGAGGCGCAGACTTTGCACCGGCCGCGGGCGTCCCGCTGCACGGTGATCTGCATCGAGCCCTTCGTCAGGACGATCTTTTGATCGGTGGCCAGTCCCTGGGCCAGAACCTGGCTTTCGGCCAGTTCCAGCTCCACGTTCTCCTGCGTCGCGGCCTGTTCGTCCCGTTTCACGGTCTCCTCGGCGGTCTGCTTCATGGTGAAGCCCAGCGCGGAGGCCGCTCCGGCGGCCGCCACTGCAATCGCAGGCCAGTTGCTGATGATGACCGGAGCCAGAATTAACACGGTGCTCATGTCGTCGCCTTTCCCATTTCAATATGTTCTCAGATTTCCAGTTTCCGCCGGCCTTCGGTGTCTTGGGCCGCCTCGGGGCTCGTCGCCGGTCGGGCCCGGCTGGCCGCCCATTTTCTCAATTCGTCGATATCCTCCTTCATCGTGCGGGACAGCGGCACCGTCTGACGCAGGCTGTTCAACACCCGGTCGGTCGTCAACTCCTGCTTGTCGTAGAAGGCATCGAACATCGCGCTGATGATCGCCTCTTCGATCTCGGCGCCGCTGAAGCCCTCCGAATTGCGGACCAGCGTCTCGAGGTCGAACGTCGCAGGATCCATCTTCCGCTTGGACAAATGCACGCGGAAGATCTGCTGACGCTCTTGCGAAGAGGGCAGATCCACGAAGAAGATCTCGTCGAATCGGCCCTTGCGCAGCAACTCCGGCGGCAGCGAGGAGATGTCGTTGGCGGTCGCGATGACGAAGACCGCACTTTTCTTCTCCGACAGCCAGGTCAGGAACGTGCTGAACACGCGCGAGGACGTGCCTGCATCGGTCGATGCCCCGCTGCCGCGCGAGCCGCGGAAGGCCTTGTCGATCTCATCGACCCAGAAGACCACCGGCGCGACGGATTCCGCGACCTGGATCGCCCGCCGGACGTTCTGCTCCGACGATCCGACCAAGCTGCCAAAGACCCGGCCCACGTCGAACCGCAACAGGGGCAACTGCCAGATCCGGCTGATCGTCTTGGCCATCAGGCTCTTGCCGCAGCCTTGGACGCCCAGCAGCAGGACGCCCTTGGGCGCAGGCAATCCGAAACTCCTCGCCTGATCCGAGAAGACGACCGACCGCTTGATCAGCCAGCTCTTGAGCGAATCCAGTCCGCCCACGGACTCCATCGTCTCCTCGGCGTCGTAGTACTCCAGCAGGCCGCTCTTGCGGATGATCTGCTTTTTCTCTGTGTTGATGACCTCCAGGCTCTGCTTGCCGAGGCCCCGGTGCTGCACGAGCGTCTTGGCGACGACGTTTTCCGCTTCCGAGAGGGTCAGGCCCAGCAGGGAGTGTACGATCTGCTCACGCATCGGGCCGTTGACGTTGATATTGAGCTTGGGATTGCCCTTGACCTCCTCGACGATCCGGTCCAGCAGGACCGCAAAATCGTTCTCTTTGGGCAGGTCGAAATCGATGATCGTGATGTCCTTCTCCAGCTCCGCCGGCATCTCGAACATCGGACTGACGATCACGATCGTCTTATAGGTGTTCTTCAGCGACAGGGCCACCTCGCGCATCCGCCGGATCACGGCCATGTTCTGGCACTTCAGGAACGGGTGAAAATCCTTGAAAACGTACAATGCCGGCTCGACGTGATCGATCACGTTGCCCAGGGCCACTAAGGGGTCCTGGGTGGCCGAATCGCGGTTCTTCTGCGACTGGAGATTGGAGCCCCCAGGGACGAGTCCCGTGTTGACCGACCACTCGAAGACGTTCTTGCCCAGCCGCGACGCGATCTGCGAGACGCGGTGCAGCACTCGCTGTTCCTCCCAACTGATGACGTAGATGAGGGGATAACGGGCACGGATGAGGATCTCCAACTCATCCATCGGACGCTTCGTCTCGTCCGGGACCGGTTGTCTGTTGACACTCTGCACTTGCCCTTTCTGCATTCTGTTCTCCCGATACGGTTTCCGAAGGACCGCTGTCTTCCGCGAGCGCCGCGGCGATCTCCAGCAGGGCCTCGTCCGGCGCAATCATCACGACGCGTCCGTCTTTGAGCACGCGCAGCTCGAATTCCCCCTGCTTTCGTTTGTACGGTTCGTCGCTCATTCTATCAGACGCAGGCCGAGGTCCCGCGTTTCATTCCTCGCCATGACAACCTCCTCCGGCGTGATATAGCCCGTCGGAGCGGGTCCCGTCGCCGGCGGCACGTAGTTCGTTCGCAGACTCAATTTGACGTTGGGGATCTCCTTCGCCAGCCACCGCAGGGTCGGCTTCAGGCAGCACTCCATGTGCCCCGGCAGCATCAGGTGCCGCACGATCAGATTGGCGTGGCCGCTTGCTCTCAAGATATTCCGCCTGGCAACATCCACGTAATCCCTTGCATCCAGCAGGACTTCGGCGCATCGACTGTTGCCGCACTTGAGGTCCGCAAGATAGATGTCGATGCACCGGTCCAGAAGCGCGTCTATCTGCCCATTGTAGTACATATTCGAGTTCAGGACAACAGGAGTTGCCGGCTTGGCCTTCGCCAGCATCGGAAGAATACCGGGCAGGCTGACCGCGGGCTCGCCGCCCAGGAGGTTGATATTGCGGGCCCCCTGCCGCCTGCGCAGCTCGATTTGGCCGATCAGCCAGTCTTCATCCAGTTCCCGGACCGCCAGCGGCTCTGCGTTCCATTCGGGAACCGTGCAGAACCCACAGCGGAGGTTGCAGCCTGCGAAGTAGATTTGATGCGATGGGGAGAGTTCGGCTTCCTCGCTGGGGTGCAGCATCTCGCGAAAACAGCGAACCCGTGCGTCCAGGCCGCAATATCCTACCTCCCCAGCGGACCGATTGACCCGGCAGTCGCGCGGGCACAACCGGCATTCACGCAGGTGGGGTGCGGCGGCTTCAACGGCCTCTTCGACGCTGGCGAACATCCCGCTCCCGTCAATCCAACTCGATAAAACGTCCCTGCCCGCCCGGTGGAGTTGGGCGACGCGGCCTCCCGGCGGCAAACGCCCATTTTGCCTTCACGTACAGGTACGCCACCGGCGCCCCGGCGATCCAGATGAGTGTCATGGGAACGGCAAGGCTCAAGAGGATCCCGATGACAATCAGGCCGAGGACCATGTGGTGTGCCTCCACGGTCACGAAAAACAGCAGAAACCGCTGGCCGCGATACAACAGGCCCATTGTTGCGATCAGGCCGTAGGTGCACACGGTCGCACCCATCCCGACGGCGTTGCTGTGAACCAGGAGGCTGACCAGCACCCACAGGATTCCGCAGGCGACGGAGACCACGACCCACAGCCACAGGAAGGAGGCCGTCCGCCACTGGCGTTCCACCGCGCTGCCGACGAAGAGAATCATCATGCCGCCGAACACCAGGTTCATCATGGAATTGTTGATGAAGGGGTAGGTCAGGAGCTGCCAGACCCTGCCGCCCACGACGCCGTTTGCGCTGAGTCCGAAGACGCTCGACGCGAACCCTGGAGCGACGGCGAACAGCACGGTCCCGGCCACGGAAAGCGCCAGGACGACCGTCACACCCGGGGTGAACAATCGGCTGGGGGAAGGAAGGACCGCCTGCATTTCCTGCATCGCGCTCATGAGTACCTCCGCCTGCTCTATCCAGGCATCCTATACGCGTTGCTTGTCAGCGTCTGTCCCATGCCAAGGGCAACTGCGTCCGGAGGGACTCGAACCCCCAACCATCGGTTCCGAAGACCG
>CAZDTD010000122.1:0-11346 GCA_964507995.1 uncultured Pirellulales bacterium
ATTCGAATGCGACGGCTTCGCACCAGCGCCACGATGCGGCGGATGGTCCGCGAGACCTCGCTGAGCGTGAACGATTTCATCTATCCTCTCTTCGTCCGCGCGGGCGAGGGGATCAAGACGCCGATCCCTTCGATGACCGACTGTTTTCATTTCTCGCCGGACCGGATCGCGGAGGAGGCGGCCGAGGTCGCCTCGCTGGGGATTCCCGCCGTGCTTTTGTTCGGTCTGCCTGAGAAGAAGGATGAGCATGGTTCGGAGGCCTGGTCGGAGAACGGCCCTGTGCAGCAGGCGATCCGCGAGATCAAGAAGCGAACGCCGGACCTGTTGATCGTCACCGACGTGTGCCTGTGCGAGTACACCAGCACCGGCCACTGCGGCGTGGTCCGCGACCGCAAGGTGGACAACGACCCTACGCTCGAGTTGCTGGCCAAGATGGCCTTGTCGCACGCGCAGGCGGGCGCCGACATCGTCGCGCCCTCGGACATGATGGACGGCCGCGTCCGGGCGATTCGCGATGCGCTGGAGCGGAACGGTTTCCAGGACGTCGCGATCCTGTCCTATGCGGCCAAGTTCGCCTCCGCGTTCTACGGCCCGTTCCGCGACGCGGCGGAATCGGCCCCGGCCTTCGGCGACCGCAAGAGCTATCAGATGGACCCGGCCAACGCCCGCGAGGCGATCCGCGAGATCGAACTGGACATCGAGGAGGGCGCGGATATGGTCATGGTCAAGCCGGCGATGAGTTACCTCGACGTGATCCGACGGGCCCGCGAGCGGTTTGATTGTCCCCTGGCCGCCTACAACGTCAGCGGCGAGTACATGATGCTCAACGCGGCTGCCGACGCCGGCCTGATCGACCGCGAGGCCACCATGATGGAGGTCCTGACCTCCATCAAACGCGCCGGCGCCGATATCATTCTGACCTACTTCGCCAAATCTGCCGCAAAGCTCCTGGGAAAGCCGGCGTAGCTGCGCGGTCTCTGAGCCACATGGTCTGGAGTCGTGTCATGGGGATCGTGCCACAGACGAGAACCGCTGAATGGATACTGGGCATCCTGTGCCCAACGTTCTGTTGCCTCGCTGTGGGTCTGGTTGCTCAGGGCGTTGGGGTGCTGACCCCCCAATCGGGCTTCTTTCAACTCGGCGTCAACGCAGTGATCGTCGGGGTCCTGGTGACGGTCGCACGGCATTGTCCGGCGGGGCGATACCTCGCTACGGGTTTGCTGATAACCATCGCCATGACCGTCGTAACAGTGCAATCCGGACTGCGAATCGTGCTCCACACAGCTCTTCTTATGGCGATGTGGGTCGGTGTGGTTCTCCTCAACGTGAAGGTCCTCGATCGGCATCGCGGGGTACAGGCCGTGGGCCGATATGTTGTCTGGTCGCTTGTTTTCGCCGCCGGGCTGTTGGGAACGGGCGCAGTCCTGATCGCTTTGTTCCGTCCTTCCGACGCGGCGTCCTCCGTGGTATTCTATGTCAAGCTTTCGGTCTTGACGGGCGTCGGGCTTGGAATGGGGTTCAAGGCCCAGGATTGGCTCTGGGCCGGACTCCACCGCGAGTCCATGGGACCGACTTCACGTTGACAAACTACAGTGATCTTTTGCTTTGGGGAGTGACGGACAATGGTGACAGGACGATCTTGTCGTGAGACGAGCCACTGCCGGAATCTGGTTTGCATTTGCGCACTTGTTATAGTTTTCGGGGTGGGCTGCGCAACGAAGCAGGGGGCCACGACTGAGGGCCGCTGGATCAGCTTGTTCAACGGCAAGGACCTCACGGGCTGGACGCCGAAGTTCGCCGGGCACGATCTGGGCGAGAACTACAAGAACACCTTCCGTGTCCAGGACGGCCTGCTGACAGCGTCCTACGACCAGTATGAGAAGTTCAACGGCGAATTCGGGCACTTGTTCTACAAGGACTCGTTCTCGCACTACCGTCTCCGCGCGGAGTACCGGTTCATCGGGGAACAGGTCCCCAACGGACCCGGCTGGGCGTTTCGCAACAACGGGCTCATGCTTCACTGCCAGACTCCCGCGACCATGGCCAAGGATCAGGATTTTCCCGTCAGCATCGAGGTACAGCTTCTTGGCGGCGATGGGACGAACGAGCGTTCCACCGGCAATCTATGCACGCCCGGCACGAACGTCGTCATGAACGGCCAGCTCGTCACCCAGCACTGCATCAATTCCTCCTCCAAGACCTGTCACGGCGACCAGTGGGTGACGGCCGAGGTGGAAGTCCACGACAATCGGCTGATCCGCCACATCATCAACGGCCAGATCGTGCTGGAATACACCGAGCCGCAACTCGACGAGCGCGACGCCGACGCGAAGAAGTTGCTCGAAGCCGGCGCCGGCCTCCTGCTCGGCGAAGGTTACATCTCGATCCAGGCGGAGAGCCATCCGACGCAGTTCCGCAAGATCGAACTGCTACCCCTAAAAGAATAGCCGGACGTCGTCTTCCCCGAAGAGAACGTCATCATGTCCATCGCGGTCCCCGATGCTGGGGGGGCATGTCCATTCCTGTGCTCTCCCGTAGAGTGACGAGATACTGCCCGGACTCTGTCTTTCCTGCGACAAGCGGGAATCCAGTTCCTGGGATGCGTCGCACTCCATGGCATGTGGATTCCTGCCTTCGCAGGAATGACAGCGTTCGGCTCACGACACATCGCCATGTGGGAGGACGCAAGTACGGTCATGCGCCCCTGAGGGGTGAGTTGTCCTTTTCTGCTTGCATTCCCGGCTGTTTTTGGGCATAATCGAGAGTGAGATGGCAAAACGTCTCCTGGAAGGAACAACGGCTCCGCATGTGTCGGCGCTGTTGCAGAGAAGGTCGTTTTGTGAGTGGAGGTCGTATGATCTGGGCGAGAGTCGCTGTCGTTGTGCTGATGTGTGGTGGTGTTGTGGCGGCGGGAGAGGCCGTGTCGGGGCTCAACGGCAAGCTGGCCTATTCCGGCGGGAGCATGGAAGGAGACACGGGGCAGAATGGGCTGGGAAGTTTCAGCTTCCCGATTACGCACAACTTCGGTTTTCAGGCTGACGGTCTCTACACGGATGTTTCGGATCGCGAGTTCTACGGGGCGGGAGCGCATCTGTTCTGGCGCGATTGGGACAGGGGGCTCCTGGGCATTGCCGGCGGAACGGTCCATGAAGACGACCTCGACTCCGGCCTGATCGGCCTGGAGGGGGAGTGCTACCTGAATCGGCAAGCCCAAGAGCCTCATCCGGCGTCACCGGGAAGACGATCCCCCGAGCGTCGTTTCCCGGGCACTGTACGCCGTGGGAATTTATGGAGCCGAGTACAACAAGAACGGCAACGAATACATTGAATCGCAAGGTGGTCAATACGACAGCGGCTACGGATCGGTTACCATTATCGGAGTGGGCAGTTTCGGGTTGGACGATGTCATAGTTCTTCCCGTTGAGTGACCTTCCAGATCGGTATGTCCGAGGATTCTGCGCCGTCAGACCTCCCATTTTTTCTGATAGCTCAGGGGGACGACGAGGACGGCGCATTCGGCGCGCGAGGCGACCTTTTCCGTGACGGCGCCGAAGAGGGATTTCCCCAGGGGCTTGTGGCCGTGGCGGCCCAGGACGATCAGGTCGATCTGCTTCTCGCGGGCGAATTCAAGGATCTGCTGGTAGTCCTTTCCCACGCGAATCTCAACCTTGAGTTCCATTCCCTGGGGTAGACGGGACCGGTAGGTTTGATCGATCCGCTCGTCGATGTCCTGCTTGGCCTTGTTATCTACCCCTTCGACCTCATAGATATAGGTCTTCCAGAACTGGGCGTCTGATTCCGGGATGACGTGGAGCAGGTACAACTCGCAACCGGGCCGCCGGCCCGCGGCGTCTACGGCGAAGGAAAACGCGAAATCCGCGTTCTCTGAGAAGTCCGTGCAGAACAGGATTCGCTGGAAGTGTGTCTTTGCCGGGTCAATCGTGTCCATTATTCTCGAAACCTCCCAAGGTCATTCTCCATACGTCCATGGACCACATCCAATTCATCGAGTATTATACACGCAGGAGGCCGCCAGTTCGACAGTCGAAATGCATGTGAATCCTCGCCACTGTGACGGGTTGTCGGGGCGCCGTCAAGATGATACCCTATCGCTCGTCGTCGGCTGACGTGGCTGTACGAGCGATGTCTCACTGCGACCTGAGTCCGAAAGCGGGTGGAATGATGAGGTCTTGTCTCCGATTCCGAATGGTCTTCTCCGTCTCGTTGTCGTTGTTTGTTGTGGGCCAGGCTGCGGCCCAGGGAACCCGGTCGGACTACGAGCGGTCGCTGGGGCTGCGGGATGCGACGGCCAACAAGGTGTTCCGGGACCGCGTGACACCGCACTGGTTTGCGGACAACGCGCGGTTCTGGTACCGCAACGATCTGGCGGATAATGCACGGGAATTCATCGTGGTGGACGTTTGGGCTGGGATACGCGGGCCGGCATTCGACCACGAGAGACTCGCCCAGTCTCTGGGAAAGGCGTTGGGCAAAAGCTTGGGCGCAGGCCGGCTTCCCATCGATCGGTTGGTCTTCGATGACTTGGAGTCCGGATTTTCGTTTGCCTGTGACGGACGTCAATGGCGGTGTGATTGGAGCGACTACGGGGTCCGCGAGGTCCCGAAGGACGAACGGGAGGGCTCTTCTCTGCGGGCGGGCCGGCGGGAACGTCCGACCCGCCAGACAGGTCCCGAGACGTTCATTACGTTCCTGAACCGAATGGATGGCCCCGTCGATGTGTTCTGGGTGGATTCGGAGGGGCAGCGGCGGCACTATGCCACCATTGAGTCGGGCGAACAGCATCGCCAGCACACCTACGCCGGCCATGTCTGGCTCGTGACGAATAAGGCGGGGGAAACGCTGGGGGTGTTTACCGCGGAGGAAGAGGAGGCCGACGCGGTGATCGACAAGGGCGCGATCCGCCCGGCCGATGACGAGAGAGAGCCCCCGGCGTTCCGGACTCGGGGACGTTCCCCGGACGATGTGCGGCAGGCGTTCATCAAGGATCATAACGTCTGGCTGCGAGACGTGATTCTGGGCGGAGAGACGCCATTGAGCGACGACGGCACAGAAGGGGATGCCTACACGAACCAGTTCCACTGGTCGCCCGATTCGCAGAAGCTCGTCGTACTGCGGACCCATAAGGGGGACGGTCGGAAGGTATATCTCATCGAATCGTCGCCGAAGGATCAGTTACAGCCGAAGCTGCATGAGATGGAGTATGTCAAGCCAGGCGACCCAATCGATATCTCAAAACCACATTTGTTTGATGTCGCAGGCAGACGACAGGTGCCTGTCTCAGACGAATTGTTCCCGAATCCGTGGAGTGTCTCGGATATCCGTTGGTCGCCGGATTCGAGCGGGTTCACGTTCCTGTACAACCAGCGCGGGCACCAGGTATTGCGGATCGTTGCGGTGGAAGCGGCCACGGGGCTGGCCCGGGCCCTGGTGGATGAGCACAGCAACACGTTCATTGACTACGCCGGCAAGCAGTTCTGCCGGTTTGTGGACGCGACGAACGAGATCATTTGGATGTCGGAGCGCGACGGCTGGAATCACCTGTACCTCTATGATGCCGGGACCGGCCAGGTGAAGAACCAGATCACAAAGGGGCCGTGGGTCGTTCGGGATGTCGAGTACGTGGATGAGGCGAAACGCGAAATCTGGTTCCGAGCCGGCGGGATTCGTCCCGAACAGGACCCGTATTACGTCCATCTGTGCCGGACGAACTTCGATGGCTCTGCGTTTGTCGTGCTCACCGAAGGCGACGGGACGCACGATGTGACGTTTTCCCCCGATCGCAGGTGCTTCCTGGATCGTTGGTCTCGCGTGGATCAGCCGCCTGTCACGGAGCTGCGAAACGCCGTCGATGGGCATCGGCTCTGCGAACTGGAGCGAGCCGACATGACCTCCCTGTCGGCGACCGGTTGGCGCCCTCCCGAGCGATTTGTGGCCAAGGGACGCGATGGCACGAGTGATATCTATGGGGTTATCATTCGCCCTTGCCATTTCGATCCGAATCGTTCCTATCCGGTGATTGAGGAGATCTACGCCGGACCGCAGGGTGCGTTTGTTCCCAAGGCCTTTGGTTTGCTCCTCCGCCAGCACGCCATTGCCGAGCTCGGTTTCATCGTTGTGCAAATCGACGGGATGGGCACTTCCTACCGTTCGAAGGCATTCCATGATGTGTGTTGGAGAAACCTGGTCGACGCGGGCCTGCCCGACCGGATTGCCTGGATGCGGGCTGCTGCAGCAGTGTATCCCTCGATGAATTTGGACCGGGTCGGCATCTACGGCGGCTCGGCGGGGGGCCAGAATGCCCTCGGCGCCCTGCTCACGCATGGGGACTTTTACAAGGTGGGCGTCGCGGACTGTGGCTGCCACGACAATCGGATGGACAAAATCTGGTGGAACGAGCTGTGGATGGGCTGGCCGATCGGGCCGTGGTACCAGGAGCAGTCCAACGTGACGCTGGCCCACAAGCTCCAGGGCAAGCTGCTGCTGACGGTGGGCGAGTTGGATCGCAACGTGGATCCCTCCTCGACGATGCAGGTGGTCAACGCCCTGATCGAGGCGAACAAGGATTTCGACCTGTTGGTTGTCCCTGGAGGGGGCCATGGGGTGGGGGAGAGCCCCTACGCGAGTCGGCGGCGCATGGATTTCTTCGTGCGTCACTTGCTTGGGGTCGAGCCCCGCACGAGCCCGTGATTGCTGTTCTGAGAGACTCTTTCGTTGTGGTCTGATGGCGAGGATTCGGGACAACAAGATGCCTCGGACGGCGTTTTGGGTCCTCACGGAGGAGATTTCGCTCCAGACACGGCGTTTTTTCTTCTGGACGGGCCGGCCATGAGCCGGTAGACTGGCAGAATCGAGGGATGAATTGGGTTGTGTTGTCGCAGCCCGGTTGAGCCGCACGGATGGGGGTACGCAAGTACCATGGCACGTTTTTTCTGGAGGAGGTCTGCGGACCATCCGATGGATATACGACTGCGCTTGTGTTGGTGTACGCAGTTTCGATGTGTTCTTCTATAGAATAGAGGACTCTCAATATGACACGACGTATCCCATCCCTCGTCTGCGGTGCGATGCTCATTTTTGTGTTCGGGCTGGTGCCTGCCTTCGGCCAGAACGACATCGAGAATCCGGACCTGTTCCCCGGCGTCTGGTATCGTCTCCTGCTCGACAGCAACGGAGACAAAATCGAAGGGGGAGGCGACGGTCTCGGATGGCACTACTATCCGCAAAGCAACACGTGGCGGATGTGGTTCTACAACGGCCCGTACTCTCCTGACCGCACGGGGTATCTGTACTATCACGTCTACACCAAGGCGGTCGACCCGAGCGTGCAGACCAACATAGACGCCAGCTTTGGCTGGACGACCGGCGAGTGGTCGCGTTTGAACCATGGCCGTCCTCCGCTGCCGGACGACATGCCCACTACGGACAAAGAGTCGCTGTATATGTCGTCGTGGCCCATCTACACAGTGAACAGTTTCGTGCCTGGCACCGTCGAGACGGAGCGAGGTTACTCGATCTACGACTGCAATCCGGAATGGGTCTGCATTACGCTCAAGGGCAGCAACGCCTATGTGTACCGCGGTGCGTTTCACGAATGCCGGGGCGACGATGTGGGCCTGGGCGCCTGCTGCAATCATCAAACCGGGTACTGCTACGAGTGCTTCGAGTCGAATTGCCTGAGTCCTATGGTGTGGTTGGGCGCCGGCAGCACGTGCGAACAATGCTCCCGGGCTGGAACGTCCTCCACGGATTTCGGGGATGCGCCGGACCGGGACTATCGGACTCTCCTGGCCAGCGAGGGGGCCAGACATACGATTGTGCCGGGCGTCTTCCTCGGGAGCCGCGTTGATGGCGAATTGAATGGCCAGCCTGCTGCGGCGGCCACTGGAGATGATGCCGGCGAGGCGGATGAGGATGGCGTCACTTTCACCTCGACGCTCAGCGCCGGCCAGAGTGCGGCTGTTGAAGTGGTCGCCTCCACTGTCGGCTATCTCAACGCATGGATCGACTTCGACGGCGACGGCCGGTTCGACGACGGTGACGACTGCATCTTCGACGACCGGCTTGTGATGAGCGGCGTCAATGAACTTGTGTTCTCGGTGCCGGCGGATGCCGCCTCCGGCTGGACGTATGCCAGGTTCCGCTTCAGTACCCGCGGGTTGCTGGACAGCTATGGGCTCGCCGAAGATGGAGAAGTCGAGGACTACTACGTTCAGATCGTCAGAAGCCGGAGTTTTACATCGGTCTCCGGCGCCAGTTGTCTGACGTGGAGCCAACCGCCCACGGCTGTGACGAGTGAGAGTTCGAACGTCTTTCAGCCTGGCAGCGTGTCCTCGTCGTTGCATCTTCACGAGTTTGCGGCTGACGATTGGGAGCCCGTCGAGAATCGACCTGTCACTGGGATTCACTGGTGGGGCACGTTCGGCGGATGGACTGAATCCTATCTACCGCCGGATCTGCCGGTCGCGTTCCACATCGGCATCTGGACCGATGGAACGCGCGATTCCGATGTCTTTGACCACCCGGGTTCGCTGGTCTGGGAGACCTACTCCACAAACTGGGTCTGGGCGGCATCGGGCAATGAGGAGTCTGACAGCAAGTCGGGGCCGGGGGAGACCTGTTTTCTGTTCAGCCAGCTACTTTCGCAGGATCAATGGTTCCAGATCGACCAGGCCCGGGATGGTTCTGGATCGACGGTCTATTGGCTCAGCATTGCAGCTCTCTACGATTCTGAGCGAGATGAGCCGGAACATGTGTGGACCTGGAAACTCCGTGCGACAGCCTCTGGCGCGGCGGGCACGTCTGCACAGACGATCTTGCCGGCGGCAGACGGCTTGTCATGGCCGCCCACCCTTGGGGCCCAGTGGAAGACGGGCCGTGAGATCTATGATTCCTGGTTCAATCCCCTGGATATGGCCTTCCAATTGACCACGTACGTGCCCCTGGAACTTGATGCCCGCGCGTCGGTGCGGCCGGATGCCGACGCTGTCGGTTTCGGGCAGTTGGTCACCTTGGCTGCCGAGTGGCTCAACACGGTAGATGAGCGAGGCAGTGGCGCGGGAGCCGCGACAGGCATGTGATCTCGCTTCTTTGCTTTTTGCCTGGGCCGGGAAGAACAAATCTCATCTAAAGACCGTTACATTCGTGCCGCATTATGGCACGTAGTAGTGTAGGTCCGCCGCCGTTCGGGTGCGGGTGCTCAACGCTTCTTATCCCCTTGCCGGCAGCTCGCATCAGGATCAGGAGCGGTCCGATAATATTATGGCAGATTCTCAGTCGAGGACGCGGCGTGTGTGGATTTCACTCTCGTAGCGTCAGAGAAGGTGGTGAGGTGATTTTCGTGTCGGGTCCGGGACTTTTCACTTGAGACAAGGGCTTGGCAAGTCGATTCCTCGGGAATGAGACAAAAAATGTGTATGCGCGGGTATTACAGGCCTTTCCAACGTAGTGTTCTGCGTGGGAGAAGTGCCGCAGTATGGTTGGCCACGACGTCGCCAGACGCTGGAGACTGTTCGTGAAGTTACTTTTAGGAGGATCGAGTATGAGCTGGTTGAGGAAATCCCTCAGCAATCGCGAGATTGCGGTTGCGATGATTGCCTTACTTGTGGGGTGGGGCGCTGCCTGGGGCGCGGAAGACGAGAGAGTCTCTGCGACGGGTGGTTACGACTACGATTTCGGCGATGCCCCCGAGGGAGTCATTGCCTACCCGGATGACGGCGTCGTCGGCATGTTTCCGACCTGTGTAACCGTGGGTCCGGCCTCGTGGATCCAACATGCCAGTCGGGGGCAGTTGTACTTCGGGGCCAAGGTGGACCTCGAAAGCGACGGCAACGGCGGGCAATGCCCGACCTTCGCGCCGAATCTGTACGACGTTGACGAGACGTTCGAAACAGATGGCGACGCCGGTCTGATCATGCCGAGGGCCTACACGATCAAGGGCTCGCCCGGTTTTCAGACCGTTGTGGACCTGTCCACCACCGGACTGGAGTCCATGGGGAACGCGTGCATGATAGCCATCTGGGGAGCGGCCATCGACATTCGGGTCCACAACAGCCGATCCGACAGACAGCCGGCCTATGTGAACGTCCTGTTTGACTGGAATCACGACGGCCTCTGGGCCGGCGCATCGCGATGCGCCGACGTCAACGTGCCCGAGCACGTGCTTGTCAACTTTGCCGTCCCGTATGGGTACGATGGGCCGCTGTCGGCTCTGGGCCCGCAGAGTTTCAAGATGGGGCCTCGCGGCGGATACGTTTGGGCAAGGTTCTCGATTACCGAACAGCCGGTCCCCAAGGATTGGAACGGCGATGGCGCATTCGATGAAGGCGAAACCGAGGATTACCTGCTCTCCTTGCGGGAGCCTCTGGAATTCTGCGATTGGGAACCGGAGGAGCCGCATGCGATGCACTGGGCCCAATTGCCTGACATGCAGACCACAGGGGTCGGCGTCAGCCTGACCAACGCGCGGCTCGCCGATGATTTCCAGGCTACCGAAGACGGCCCGCTCACTGAGATTCACTTCTGGGCGTCCTTTATGGACAATGTCATGCCCAGGACGGTGGACGGTTTGACGTTCGAGATCTGCGTCTATTCGAATGAACCGGCAGACTCGACCACGCCGTGGAGCCGGCCGGGCAAGCTTCTCTGGAAGACCGAGGTTCCTCGGTACACCTACGACATCCACGAGATCAGCAACAACATTTGGGCGACATGGTACGATCCGAATGCCCTGATCTGGGAAGCGGGGGATCATAACCGCACATGGCAATACGACATCTGTCTCGACGACGAGGACGAGCTGTTTGAGATGACGCGAGGGACGACCTACTGGATCGAGATCAGGGACTTCCCGGATAAGGAGGCGGTGTACTCGATCGGCTGGAAGGCGACCATGCAGATGCGGCAGTATGGAGACAATGCCGTCTGGTTCGATCCGGACCTGGGCTGGCAGCCCTTGGTCTATCCGGAGGACCACGTCTTCTACCGTGATCCGCTGGATCTGGCCTTCGTTGTCGTCGGTCCGCCCGTGCAGGAGGATCTCGACTTCGGCGATGCTCCCGACCTGACCTATCCGACCAAGCTCGCCAGCAATGGCGCGCGACACACGATCTGGTCCGACGTCTATCTGGGGCGGGGCGTCGATGGCGAGCGCGATGGCCAGCCCGATTCGACCGCCAGCGGGGATGATATCGTCGATACGGACGATGAGGACGGCGTGGTCTTCACCACGGACCTGGTGCCCGGCGAGCCGGCGGTCCTCCAGGTGACGGCTTCCGCTCGTGGCTATCTCAACGCCTGGATTGACTGGAATGCCGACGGGGACTGGGA
>CAZDTD010000123.1:0-1814 GCA_964507995.1 uncultured Pirellulales bacterium
GGCAACATCTTGTTCGAGGAGTGGTTCGACGCCTCGATCACATCGCTCGACACGCTACAATCTCTCGCAGACTACCCGGACAGTCCGCATGAGAGCCACTGGGCGACCGCGTGGGACCGTCCCGACGGCGGAGAGGATTACTGGGGGTGCCGCAGCCGCGGCTATCTGTACCCGCCGCAGACCGGCGATTACACGTTCTGGGTCGCCAGCGACGACTACAGCATCGTCTGGCTGAGCACGAATGAAGACCCGGCCAACAAAGTCCAGATCTGCGGCGTCGACGGTTGGATGAACTACCAGGACTTCGCGGGCTCGACCGGTTCGCCGGGTGCACACTTCAAATCCGCAGCGATTCCGCTGGAGGCCGGCAAGCGGTATTACGTCGAGACCCTCATGCAGGACGGCACGGGCGGAGGGGCCATCAGCGTCGCCTGGGGCGGCCCTGGAATCGGCGCCGGCCCGGTCGTCGTCGCAGGCGAGTACCTGGCCCCCTGGATTCGGGACCCCGAGCCTCTGCTCCAGGCCACGAATCCCGTCCCGGCCAACGGCGAGGTCGGCGTCACAATGCCGGTGATTCAATGGACGCCGGGACTCGTGGCCGCGTCGCACGACGTATACTTTGGGACCGACCCGAACCCGCCCTATGTCACTCGTATCGCCTTCAATGGGCATTTCGTCGGCCAACTGGAGGATGGCGTGACATATTACTGGAGGATCGACGAAGTCGACGCCGACGGCGCTGTGGTCAGCACCGGCCGCGTCTGGAGCTTCCAGGCGCTGGCGTTGAACGCGTTCAAGCCGTATCCGGCCGACGGCGAAACCGATCTTCCGCCCGGCCTGATTCTCACCTGGATGGCGGGCAGAGACGCGACCGGCCAGCATCTGTATCTCAGCGAGGATCCGACCGCTGTCGCGCAGGGCGATGCCTCGGCGGATCGGGGCAGCTTCGAGCAGACGGAATTCAACACAGGTGGGCTGAGGACCTCCACGACCTACTACTGGCGCGTGGACACGATCACGGCGACCGACGTTATGCCGGGCGATGTATGGAGCTTCACCGTCCAGGACGCCGACGGTCCCGCCAACAAGATCCAGTACGAATACTGGTTGGGCATCGACGGCACTCTCACCAGCAGCCTGACCGGAGACGCCCGGTATCCGGACAATCCGGATCACGCCGAGTACGTCGATTCGATCGACAGCCCGGTGGACTGGGGCGACGACTACGGCCAGCGATTCTGGGGCTGGCTCAAGCCGCCACAGACCGGAAACTACACCTTCTGGGTCGCCGGCGACGACATCCAGGAGTTCTGGCTGAGTTCCGACGCCAGTCCGATCAATACATCGCTGATCTGCCAGGTGACGGGCTGGACCGATGCTCGGGACTTTGACGGCACGACCGGTAGCCCGGGAACTCTGCAAAAATCCTCGCCGATTCCCCTCACAGCCGGCGAAAAATACTACTTCATGGTGATCGGCAAAGAGGACGGCGGCGGCGACAGCACATCGGCCGCATGGCAGGGCCCGGGCATTGAGACACGGCAGATCATCACGAGCGAGTACGTGGACTTGTTCGGTTTGATGCCCTTGCAGGCGTTCCGTCCGAGTCCGGCCAATGGAACCGTGGACACTCTGCACGAGATCACACTGAGCTGGAGCGCCGGCGAGCAGGCGGAGGCACACGAGATCTACCTCGGGACCGACGCCAACGAGGTGGCGGCTGCCGACACCGCCAGCCCCTTGTTCCTGGGACGCCAGGCGGACGTCGCGTTCGACACCGGCGAGTTGGAATGGAACACGACCTATTACTGGCG
>CAZDTD010000123.1:1914-11241 GCA_964507995.1 uncultured Pirellulales bacterium
CGCCCTACTACAGCGAGGCCGAGATGACGTTCTCGTCCCCGCAGGACTGGACGGTGGAAGACGTGAACGCTCTGACCCTGTTCGTCCAGGGGTATCCGCCGTTCACCGAGGTGGCGGTTACGGAAGTCGCCGGCAAGATGAGCGTGACGGGCAGCGGCGCCGACATTTGGGGCAACTCCGACGAGTTCACGTACATCTATAAGAACCTGGCCGGCGACGGGACACTCGTGGCCCGCGTGGTCAGCATCGGCGCCGGCGCCAATACCTGGGCCAAGGGCGGCCTCATGATCCGCGACAGTCTCAACGGGGGTTCCGCCCACGCGATGATGATCCTCACCGCCAATTCGGACGGGGCCGCCGGCAACGGCGCCTGCTTCCAATATCGTTCCGAGGCGGACGCAGGCTCCACAAGTATCGACAGCACCTCGGTCATCGCGCCGGCGTACTGGGTCAAGATCGAGCGGATGGGCGACTACCTGACGGGGTACACGAGCTCGGATGGAACGAACTGGAATCCCCTGGGCACCATCGCCATCACGATGACAGACCCCATTTACATTGGTCTGTGCGTCACCTCACACCAGGCCGGCGAGGATCGAACCTACGAGTTTGACAACATCGCCAGCACCGGCAGCGTCAGCGGCGTCTGGCAGGGCGCAGCCATCGATTCGCCCATGCACAGCAGCGTGCAGCCGCTGTACGCGACGATCATCGACAGCACAGGGAAGACGGCTACGGCAACCCGTCCTGCGGGAACGAACGCGGCTACGTGGACCCCGGTTCAGTTCCCCCTGGCCGACTTCGGCAAGGTGAACCTCGCCAAGGTTGAAACGCTGATCCTCGGCGTGGGTGCCCCGGACAATCCGGCCCCGGGAGGCATGGGGCGCATCTTCATCGATGACATCCGCGTCACGAGACCGTGACGGTTTGTGATCCATTCATCGCAGAATGACTTCGGGGTCCGTATCCCAGCGATGCGGACCCCGATCCTTTTGGCTCTGCTCGCGTGCGCCAGGAAACGGGCGAGCTTCAGCGCCCCGGTTTCCTTCTGGCATCGGCCCAGATCAGCCCTTCGCGCGCCGGTTGGCATCGGGGATCTCGTTTGATGGCCTCGCGAAACTGCCGTGCCGCCTGATCCGTCAGGCCGGCCTGCCCCAGGGCATGTCCCAACAGGACGTGGTACGCGGCGAAATCAGGAACCGTCCGCACGACCTGCTCGAAGCACGGCGCCGCCTCCTGGGGTCGTCCGAGCTGATGCAGAAAGGTCCCCAGGTTGTACTGCAGGACCCAGTCCTTTGGCCTGGCGGAAATCGCCTGCCGATAGGCAACGATCACGTCGTCGACGAACCGCTCATCCACGCGATCCATCACGGCCGCGACCGCCCGTTCCGCCTCGGCTTGCCTGCGGGCGTGGTCAAGTTGCCCGGTGAAAGGCGGATTGGCCGTGAGCTTCGCCATTGCGGCTGCGGTGTTCACCTCGTCCCAGCGTGTGAACGCCAGAATCCTGGCGCATTGCTCGCTCGTGGGCACCTCGGCCGATTCCGCCGGCGTCATGCCCCGCTGGCGGAGGCAGTCGAGAATCGCCGGCAGGATCGCCCGGGCGACTTCGTAATCCCCAGGGAACCGCAGATGCACGTGCTCGTAGAAGAACTCTCCGCCGGGGATGCCATCGGGACACCGTTCGCTCTCAGCCAGCGCCTTGTCCGCCTCTACGAGCCGGGCCCCCTTGGCAGCGACCTCGCGAATGATTTCGTTGATCCGACAGTCGGCCCGAAATTGCAGAGCGTCGCGATCCCTCGCGAGAGCGAACGCATGGCGAGCAACGTCACAATCTCCGCCCCGGAGGTAACATCGGGCCATCCGAAAACACAGCTCCGCATAGGAATCGTCGATCTCCGCTGCCCTCCGGTAACAGGAGATGGCCTGCTCGAAGTCCCCCGCCGTTTCCAAGCGGATGCCTTCCTGATACAAGCGGTCCCACTGCTCCCGTTCGGGCACAGTCAAATCCTCGCGGTGCAGCGAGCCCAGCGGCGGACAGTCCCGCAGGTTGACGCCAACCGTGGACAGGACGACACCCGCCCCTGCATCCATCGCATGCCGACAGATTCGCGAGAGATTCATCCGGTAATTGCGATACACCCAGTCCCTCCCCGGATCATCGAATGCCGTGCGGCAATCGTCGAAATAGCGGAGATCCCGTTTGGCCTTGTGGCCCTGTCGCGTCTCCGGATTCGCCCCGAGCAGTCTGCGAAACAGTTGCCCGGTGCGGGTCTGCTTGACGAAATGGAAAGCGGGAATCAGAGCCGGATGTCTGCCCAGGAAGCTCAACGAGGTCTTGGGGCCGTAAAGCCCGTTGAATTCATTGTTTCCGATATACAGGACAACTACGTCGGAGTCCAGCCGGGCACACTGTCCGGAGATTTGCGTGATGACATGTGAATTGATGCCTCGCATGGCTGCATTGACGACCTCGATCGAGCGCTCCGGGAAATACCGGCCCAGCATGACTTCCAGGATGCGAGCGAACCCAAAGGACGGATCGGGCGTGCCCATCGCCGCAGATTCGCCGAGCACGAGAACACGAATACCATCGCGTGGCTTGTCTATCGGGATCATGCACGGCTGTGGTTCGGAGAGCGTCTCCTGTTGATAGTGCCAGCCGAAATGCGCGTTCGTGGTGAGGAAACCCGGCCGTTCGCTTCGGACAAAAAACGACGTCGGATATCCAACGACACACAGGGCCAGGACACCTTCCAACAGCAGGAGAAACACCGCCGGGGCGGCAATCACCGCGACCAATCGCATCCGCCACAGCCGTCGCCCGGTGAGTGTCCGTGGCGTAAGTCCGCGTTTCTCCTGGACAAGGCGCGTCCTCTCCGGCGTCGAGCTGCCACCCGCTCCATGCTTGTGCCCCTTATGTTGTCCTGATCCCGTCACAGGGCCTCCCTATGACCAAATCATCGATTCCATGAGACGCAACACTCCATTCATACCATATGAGGTCCCTTTGTGCAACACACAGCGTGCCTGCGCGTGTCAGGATTCTCGACTTGGCCATGCGAATGACACCGGAATGCGAGCCAGCACTTCGTTACCACAGAGGCGTTGGCGGCCTCTAATAGGTAGAACGGTATGGTTGGCCCGCACGGCCGGACGTTCAGGGCCGGCGTGGTGGTCCGCAAAGACGGATGTGAACACAATCGGAAAGGATACGAAAATGACACGACATACGCTCCTCCAGACGTTGCTTGCGTTCATTGTGGTTCTGTCGCTCACGGCAGCGCTCCATGCGGATACCCAGATCGTCTTCTCTCACTCGGGTTCCCGCGTGGGTCTGGGTATCGCATTGGGCACGCGAATCGGTCCGCCCATCATGGCTCCGTACCGTTGTCCGCCGATCCCGCATCACCCTCCGTTCGGCCCCCCAATGAGACACCGGACGATCCGGTTTGGCCAACCTTACATTGCACCGATTGTGGCGCCCACGCCCGTGGTCAGACACGTGGTGGTCACCCCTGCGCCAACTATCATCGTCGGTGCCGGAGCACCCGTTCAAGACGCGGTAATCAACGTATGGATCACCAACTCCAACGGTTCGCAGACCTCTGTTCGCCTGACACGCGAAGGCGGCTGGTACGTGGGGCCGCGAGGCGAGTACTACAGCCAGATGCCTACAAATGAGCAACTCAGGATCGCTTACGGCTTCTAATGACTTTGGGATAGTCCCGTACAACACCCTGTTCTTGCCGTCTCACAGTGGGCAACGGCGTTCCGCTGCGACGGTCCCGTTGCGAGAACCGGGCGAGTCGGTGATGCTATCGTACGCCGGTGGGGTCCGTCACGCGGATCTCGTCGAACCAGAATTGCATCCCGACGAAGTCGTGGTATTCGGAGACAATCTCGAAGCGGTCCACGGCCGACCACTCGAAGGCCCCTCGCGGGTTGAACCAGGTCCCATCCCACGATCCGCGATCTTTGAAATGCGCAAGCGGAATCTGCACATGATGCCACTGGCCGTCCCAGGCCGCGACGCTTCCGTCAATAGCGACGCCCATCCGCCAGGGGTGATCTGCGGGATCGTCGGTCTTCGTGTCGAGGAAACGCAGCTCGATCTTCGCTCCCGGCGCATCGCCTCGAACCCACAGGTCGAGGGCACTGCCATGCTCGACGAGGAAGGTCATATCCTTGTCCGGGCGAAGGTTGAATCCGATGGCGTTGTATCGTGCGAGCCCGGTACAGTAGATGCAGTATGTGCCTTCGGCCGGTTCCACATCGCAGTAGTAGTCCACGGTCCCCTGGGTCGTGTAGCCGGAATTCGAGATACCTGTCGCGACAAAGTCCGTGTAGAGGTCGAAGCCCACGAGGTCCGGCGCGAGGACGAAGGGCGTCTGTTCGGGCGCGGTCAGGCCGAGGGCCTCGACCATCGGCACGTTCAAATCGTGCTCGAACAGCTCGTTCGATCCTGCGTTGAACAGGCCAAAGCCGCCCTGGTAGTCCCAGATCGTCCAGGGAATCCCGTTGGCCTCCAGATACTCGCGGACGACCTGATACCAGGCGACCCGCTGGTCGTTGTCGCTGTTCTTTCGGTAGACGCCGAACTCGCCGCAGAAGACGGGCGCTTTTCGTTCGTCCCGGAACTTCACGGCGATATCGATGAGTTCCTTGACACGCTCGATCGTCCCGTCGTTTCGATAGGCCGCCAGGCTGCTCTCGATCCAGGTCCCCTTCAATTCGCTCGGGCACGCGGGGATGGGACCTGCGTCGTATGGGAACGGCACGCCGGCCAGCGGCTCCATCGAGGGATTCGTCCAACTGGCCCCCTGGTGGGTGAACAGGAAGGGATCGTAGAAGTGAAAGCTGTAGATCAGGTTACCGTGCCTGTAGAGGGGGACGCGTTCGAGGTTGTTGTAGCTGCCCCAGCCCGCGCCGGTGACGACAATCGTGCGGGTCGGGTCTACCGCCCGAATGGCGGCGACGACCTGCTGCTGGATCTGGGACCATCGGCTGTCGCTGATCCCGTGCGGCTCGTTGAGCACCTCGTAGTAGAGGTACGCCGAGCGGCCTTTGTAGTGCTCCGCCATCTGCGTCCAGACGGGAGTCAGGACCGTATCGATATCCGTCGCGGTGCTGGAATCCACGTCGAACGTGTGGTTGTCGAGGATCAGGTGCAACTCCAATTCCTCGCACCAGTCGACGATCTGGTCCAGGAAGTAAAAGAACAGCGGATCGATCGTGTAGTTGGGCTCGCCGTCGGTCATGAAATGCAGGTTGATGGGCAGGCGGATCACGTCGCAGCCCAAGCTTTTGATGTTGACGAGGTCCTGCTTCGCGAACTGGGTGAACTGGATCTCGCGGGCGCTGCCGGCCTGGAGCCATCCGGTGAGGTTCACGCCGCGATGGAAAGGCGCCTCCGCCGCGGCCTGGACCGCCGGAATTGGCCCCCAGTCGAGTGCACAGAAGACGCCAACCAGGACAATGACCGTTGCGACGCGAGATCTCATGTCGGACGCTCCTCCAAACACACATCCATTTGCCTGCCTTATTCCAATTATACCGCAGGCGGAGGTGGTTTCGCAGCCCAAACCGCCAGTTTTTTTTCGGTTGACAGGCTCGCGGACGGTCCATAGAATCCTATTTGATTGAATAAGGCATTGCGGCTGTAGCTCAATGGTAGAGTGCTACCTTCCCAAGGTAGATGTTGTGGGTTCGAGTCCCATCAGCCGCTTTCTCCCACCCGCAGATCGGACAACGGAGCATGCAAACCGCCTCGACAGAGGAACCGGATGCCCCTATAGTGGATTGCGGCGGATGCGTGTCCCCGTCCAGATGGCGAGAATCAAGCCGATCACTCCATAAATGAAGGCTGTCAGGAAGATCCAGCCGGTCGCAGCCATCGCGTCCCCCATCCCTCCCTGAATCCACTCGTATTCGCCCAGGCGGTGCGTGCGCGCCGTCGCCATCGCGATGACAATCGCATGCACGACCGGGTTCAGATCCAGGTAGGCTTCCAGCGGGACGCTATCCAGATGGTTGATCTCCCCAATGATGGCCCACGCCAGCGGCACAATCGCCCATACCGTCGCGGCCAGGGTCATATTGGCGATCACAGCGGTGGTCGCGTGCTTGAAGCGGGCGCTGAAGTAGAGGCCCGTGCAAGACAAGAAGACGACGACCCATGCGACAACGATTCCCAATTGGAGGATCGCCAGTGGATGGATGTAGCCAACGACGGCGAACACCAGCACGTGCAGGAACAGCAGGGACCACGCCAATGCGCAGCGTCGCAGGACCCCGCCGAACTTGCCGAGAAGGATCTGCCCTTCGCCAATCGACGTGGCCAGCAGGAGCGGCCAGGTCTGCGATTCCTTCTCGGAGGCGATGCACGTCGCCGGCAGAACCGTCGTGAACAGCAGCCCGACCACAAAATAGACGACGATGTACGTCACGTGCGTGTCCTTGTCGCCCAGGTCTTGTTCCGCGTAGCAGAACAGATACGTCATCGCCAGTGCGCCGGCCAACAGCAGCCCGACGACGATGCTTCGCAGTTTGTGTTTTCCCAACAGCGGGGTGCGGCACTCCTTCCAGAGCACAGGCGGGCCTATGACCCGCCGGACCCGGCCGACGGCCGTATCCTGTTCCGGCCCACGTGCGGATCGGCCCGACCACAGGCCGGTCTGCCCCATCGCCTGTCGCAGGGCAGCCCTCCTGACAAGCGCCACAGACATCAGGAGCACGAGGGACGAAACGCCCAGCATGGCGACACAGTGCATTTGCCACCCGGCCAGAGCGTTGACCCGCCCCCAGGACAACGACTGCGTGAGCTTGACCATGACCACGTACGGATTGGTATAGGTCACGCCGCATTGGAAGGCCGCCGTCGGTTCCGCAGGGTAGTAAACGAGAAACGCCACGAGAAGCGGAAGCAAGGCGAACAGAAATCCCAGCGCCACAATCGTCGTGAGGATCGCCGCATAGGGGCGTCGCGTAAAGATCGAGAAGAACAGGCTCAGCGCCCCGACGAACAGCGTCGTCGTCAGCGTCACGCACAGGCCGACGACGAGGACGTCCCAGGGCACGCCGCCGAAGACGCGCACGATCGCCAATAATGGCAGCGAGATCGCCAGCAGCAGGACCAATTGCAGGAGCCTGCTGAGCAGCTTGCCGATGACGATCTGGAAGCTGCCGATGGGCGTGGTCATGAGGACGCCCAGGGTGCGATGGTAGATTTCGTCGCTGATCGACGTGCTGAGCATGACGATGGCGATCACCTGGGCCGTGATGAACTCGAACCACAGGACGGTGCCCACAATGGCCTGTCCGGCCCGCGCCATGCGCGAGCTCTGATAGGCCGACGTGCTGTGGTACGGCACCCACTCGGCCCAGAGGAGCGTCAGCAGAAGCGTGAAGGTCACAATGTAGAGAAAGCGAAGCACGTAGTTGCGCCGCCGCCGGCTGGAGACCCGCATCTCCTTGTCGAAGATGGGACCGGTCAGCCAGGTAAGGCTCAACACACGCACGATCCAATTCAAAACGATGGCAGCCATCAGGTCGCACAATCCGTCATATGAACACGCGGCGGCGGAGGTGTCGCTCCGCCCGCCAGAAGAACAGCAGGCTCACCAGGACGTACAGAGCCGAGACGAGCGATAACATATAGGTCGTATACCCCACCCGCATCGGACCCGCACCGCCATGGTAGACGACGTGGTGTTCGTCATATTCCAGCATGCGGAGCGAGTTCCTGGCATTCTCCTGCCCGCCAGCGCCGGCCATGATGACCTGGGCCTGAACCGCCGGATGGGTCCACAAATACAAGCCCGGCAGTTTACTCTGCGGCGATACAGTCGCCAACAGGCCAGCCAAAATTGGACAGACCACCCACAGGCCGAGAATCACGCCGAACGTCGTCACCATGGCGGAGGTCGTCCGTGCAAAGCGCGTGCTGAAGTACAGGCCCACGGTGGTCACAAAGCACGAGACCCAGGCGACCAGCAGGAACAGGTGGATCACCGCGACGGGGTGGATGTAGCCGATGACGACGAAAACCAACACGTGGCCCGCGAGCAGGCACCAGATCGGCAGGCAACGACGAACCGCGGAGACCGCCTTGCCGAAGAGGATCTCCCCGTCGCTCAGGGGGGTCGCCAGCAGCAGCAGCCAGGATTGCGATTCTTTCTCCGACGTGATCCGCGTGGCCGCAAAGACCGCGTTGACAACCGTACCCAGAAAGAGGAAGAGCGCCACGTAGGCGCCGTGGGCGAAACTCTCGTCAAGGACGCCGGCCCGGGCGGAACTGATGTATGTGAAGAGCAGCGCGACGAGCGTGATGACCAGACCGATGTAGCTGTTGCGATTGTCCACGCCGGCGATGAAAGGCGCTCGCAACTCGCGCCAGACAACCGGCGGCCCCTGTACCCGCTTGATCGTGCCCTGTGGACAACCCTCGACGACGGCTGTTGCCGACCGGCGGGCCCTGGGCCTCCATCTCCTCGGCTGAAACCATGCGTCGAGCTGGCCGGTGGCCTGACGCAGCGCGACCTTGCGGACGATGACCATCGCCCACATCAGGACCAGAGCCGATAGAAACAGCATGGCGACGCATTGGAGCGGCCAGGAATACGGCATCGCCTGCCAGCCGGGCGCGAGCATTTCCAGCGTCGCAATGGAAAGGCCTGCAACCGGATTGACGTGGACCAGGATGATCGTAAGCATGGATCGGTGAAGGGATTGGACGATGGGCATCACGCTGAATCCTCGTCCCCACATGGCCCCAAGCATCAGCGGCAGCACGAAATAGAAGCTGACCAGGACGAACAGCGTTCGCATGATGACCGCGTAGGTCCGCCGGTTCTCGATGGACATCAGCAGGCTCAGGGAGCCCGCAAAGACGGTCGCGGTCAACGTGATGCACAGGCTCGACAGCAGGTAGTTCCAGGAGACGCCGCCCAACACGCGGACAATGGCCAGGATCGGCAGCGTGATCGCCAGCAACACGACGAGTTGCAGCATCCGGCTCAGGACCTTGCCCATCACGATCTGGAGTCCATTGATCGGCGTCGTCATGAGCAGCCCGAGCGTGCGGTGATACACCTCGTCGCTGATCGCGTTGCTGAGCATGATGACCGCCAGGAGTTGCATCGCGACGAACTGGAACGCGACGATCCTCGTGATGATCCTCTTGCCCGCCTCGGCCATGAGGGCCTGCTGGACCGTCGCATTGCCCCGGATGTCCATGTAGCTCAGCCAGACCACTGCGACGAAGATCGTCAGGACGAGGACGTAGAAGAATCGCAGCGAGTAGTTCCGGCGTCTGCGGCTGGAGACCCG
>CAZDTD010000124.1:0-10911 GCA_964507995.1 uncultured Pirellulales bacterium
AAACCCGCGGCAAGAGTACAAGAGGGGTGCAGTTCACGTTTGTAGGTAGAATTTGCTTTGCTCTGCGTTGCGTCGTTCGACGTTGACTCTGTCATTCCCGCGCAAGCGGGAATCCAGTTTCCCGAGACGCGACAAATCCCAAGGTTCCTGGATTCCTGCTTGTCGCAGGAATGACAGGGTCGATTCGCAAGGCTTGAGAGTATCCACCTACAAAGATGAATCGCACCCGTACAAGAGGGTGTACGACAATTTCAGGCGGCTCAAGACCGGTGTGAGCGTGTCGAGCTTCTTGGGCAAAACCATGTTTATGCCCGGATCGTCTGATTGGCGGCAAGGTGGCAGTTGCCCAAGTTTCCGATAAGTGGGCGGAAAAAAAGTTTGAACCGGCTGCCGTCTCATGTCATATTGTCTGTTGGCTGGAAGCCCATACGGTTTCTGTATTCGTGGGTGTTGCAGGGACGAACCACTGGTGAAGGGGTTTCACGGATGAGACGAGGGGACGAAGCAGCAATCGCCGTGCGTGTTCTGAGGGTTTCTGTCGTTCTGGTGATGTTGCTCGGCGTCGAGACGCGAGCGGAACTCTATAACTTCCAGCCCATCTCCAACAATTCCGGCGTGGGCGGCCATATCGCCGATGGGTTGACAGTTGAGGTTGCGCCCCATGGCGACGGCTCAAATCAGGCGATTTTCAAATTCGTCAACGACATTCCCGACCCGTACGACGGCAACATCATGCGGATATTTTTCGACGACACGGACGAGCTTGGCCGTATATCCGGGCTCATCGAGCCGGGCGAATTCGGTGTCGACTTCAGGTACGGCGACAACGGCAATGGGAATTTCCCTGGCGGGAATAGACTGACCCCTGGTTTCCAGACCACCGAGTGGGTCGAGTTCGACGATGGGGGAACTGGCAAGATCGGCCCCGACGAGTATCTTGGGGTTGTCTACGATCTCGTGGCCGGAAAGACCTTTCAGGATCTGATTGACGCCATTGGCGACGGAACCTCCGGGAGCGTGAGAGTGGGCATACACGTTGGGAGCATCCTCCCGGCGGTGGACGCCAGCGACAGCGATTCGTTTGTCATGGTGCGTGTCCCGGCCCCGGCGGCCGTCCTCCTGGGGGTGTGGGGTCTTGGCATGGCGGGTTTCCACCTTCGGCGGAGACGGGACCTGACGAATACGTGAGGCCCCAGCGACGGGAGTGCATGACCGTTCTTGCGGCCCCCCCTAAGGCGACGACGCATGGGCCGGACGCTGTCATTCCTGCGAAAGCAGGAATCCACGAGCCGGGGTATGCGACGTATCCCAGGAACTGGATTCCTGCTTTCGCGGGAATGACAATTCAGGGGCTCTGTGAACCCCCATTGCACGCATACAAGTACGGTCATGCACCCCAGCGACGGCGACGCGGTCTGCGCTTCTTGCCGCCGCGATGGATCGATGCTACCATGGCGGAATGGACGATACTCCGGGCGACAAGCAGCCGATTCGGGTGCTTTACTGCATCCTGGACAACCGGTTCGGCGGGCCGCACCGGTTGGCAGAGACCACCGCGCAACGTCTGAGGCAGCTCGGTGTGGAAACGCTCTTTCTGTTCGGGCGAAAGAGCCGTGACTTCTGGCGGCCGGAGGGGTTCGCCTCCTTCTGGCGCCGGAACATTCAATGCATTACTCGTCGGCATTCGCTGTTCAACTTCGTCCGGTTCTGTTGTGCGCTGCCGTACAATCTGGTCAGGATCCGCCGGCTCATTCGCTCTCAGAATGTTGCGATCGTCCACGTCGATGGCGTGACGAACTTCGTGCCGGCCCTGGCCGCCCGCTGGGCGGGGATCCCGATTGTCTGGCACTACAACGACCATCTGCCCGGACCTCTCAAGCGATTGCTCATTCCCCTGTTGACCCGGTTGGCCTCCAGGGTAATCGTGCAGGGCGAAGGGCTCAGGCTGTCACGGACGGCCGGCAATCCACGATTGCGGGACAAAACCTCCGTGCTGTATTCGGCCGTCGATACCGGTCGGCTGGTTCCCGAGGCCTATGACGCCGCCGAACAAGCCCGTATTCGGGCTGAACTGGGCGTGCCGGCGGATTGTACCCTCATCGGGGCCGTCGGCAACGTGAACCGGTACAAGGGACACGCGTACTTCATCGAAGCCGCCGCGAAGATCATTGAACGCCTGCCCGATGCGCGTTTCGTCGTGGTCGGCCGCAGGCTCGATACGGATGCGGGCCTGGGCGCCCGGCTCGAGCAGTTGACGGCCCGCCTCGGACTGGCCCAGAGCGTCGTGTTCGCGGGTTTTCGCGACGACATTCCGAGGGTGCTGGCGGCCCTGGATGTGTTTGTGCTGCCTTCGATCCTGGAATCCTGCCCGGTCGCCCTGCTGGAGGCGATGGCGATGAAAGTCCCTGTCGTGGCGACGGACGTCGGGGCCGTTCGCGAGATCGTGGACTCGGGTCGGACGGGACTCGTCGTACCGCCGGGCGATGCCGGTGCGATTGCGGATGCCGTGCTGGCCGTGCTGGCGAAGCCCCGGGACGAGGTTCGAAACATGGTTGATCAGGCCAGAAAAACAGTTGAGAGCCGGTTTGCAGTTGATACAATAGCCCGGCAACAGAAGCACATATACGAGTGCTTGGACAGTTGGGCTGGTCGGTCGGATGCCGGCGATGGACGTCGCAGGCCGCTCGGAAGACCCGATATGCACTGAATCGCTTTGTGCAGGGTGATGGCCGCAAGGAAGTCACGAGAGAGGGGCTCGCCACATCCGATATGCATGGCGCGGATACGTCTGATGGCTTTGTCGATTGTTATAGTGAATTACAACACGGAGAGACTGCTCCAGGACTGCCTGAAATCGGTCTACGCCGGGGCCAATGGCACGCCCATGAACATCTGGGTGGTGGATAACAATTCGCATGACAACAGCGTGCCGATGCTCAGGTCACGGTTTCCGAAGGTGCAGGTGATCCAGAATCCTGTCAACGTCGGGTTCTCCAAGGCCAACAACCTGGTGATCTCGCAGAGCCGGTCGGACTACATTCTGCTGCTGAATCCCGATACGGTGATCATCGGGGACGCCATCGAGCGGATGGTGAAGTTCATGGAGGCGCACCCGAAGGTGGGGATCGCCGGGTGCAAGGTGCTCAACCGGGACGGGACGCTCCAACTCGCCTGCCGACGGAGCATTCCCACGCCGCGAGTGGCCTTTTTCCGCCTGGCCGGTCTGAGCAGGCTCTTCCCGAAGAGCCGGGTCTTGGCGGAGTACAACATGACCTACGCGGACCCCGAGCAGACTCACGAGGTGGACGCGGTCTCGGGCGCCTTCCTGATGATTCGCAAGAAGGTCGTCGAGCAAATCGGCCTGCTGGACGAGCGGTTCTTCATGTACGGCGAAGAACTCGACTGGTGTCTGCGGGCCAAGCGGGCCGGATGGGCGGTGATGTACCATCCCGACGCCCAGATCGTGCACTATAAAGGCGAGTCCACCAAATACAACAGCCGCAAGGCCGCGATCGAGTTCTACCGCGCCATGTACCTGTTCCACAAAAAGCACTTTGCCAGGAGCTATTCGCCTCTGATGAACGGTCTGATCTACACGGGAATTGTCTGCAAGGCGTTTCTGGCTTGGCGGCAGTTCCTTCTCCCGACCAGGCCCGGCGCATCTCGTTAAGGTCCTTTCGGAAGCAAGTTTCAAGCAGGCCGTTCTACCGTCGTCGCGCCCTGGACACGAATCCAGGGAGCATCGAACCCATCTTGAGCAACACCGGCAGGCTGTGAGGAATGCAGTCGCGGCAGACCGCAAACGGGTTTTGCCTGCTTCGGAACAGCCGTCGGATCGACTGCATCTTTGGACCGTTCCAGACCGCCTCGAAATCCTGCTCGAACACGTTGCCTGCGGAGAAGCTCTCGTTCGTGTAGGTCGCGCAGCACGGTGACAGTTCGCCCCGGACCGAGATGAAGCACTGCAGCCAGGGCAGCAGGCAGACCTGGTCGGACATGGCCGCGTCCTGTCGCTGGTAGATGGAGTGGTAGCTCTCGAAGTCCCGGGCGATGTCCCGCAGGTTGGTTCGAATGCCCAGTCGGGCTGCTTCTGCGATCCCCTCCTGCACCCTGCGGCGGAGCAAGTCGAAATCCACGTCCTTGCCGAGGACTTCCTCCCGTTCCTTGCCGATCCCCTTGGTCTGAAGGGCGCGGAAGAAGACGACGCCGACCCCCAGATCGCGGGCCAGCCGGATGATGTCCGGGATCTCCGCGTAGTTCTCCTTGAGGATCACCACGTCGAAACGGACCTCGGGCAGCCGGCTGTTCTTCTCTTTCTTTCGTTCCGCGAGCTGTCGGACTCCATCAACGATCTTGTCGAAACAATCCTGTCGGCGGATGGCCTGGTACGTCGGCGCGGTCGCGGCGTCGATGGAGATCTTCAGCATGTTCAGACCGGATTCGACGATCGCCTGCGCCATTCCTTGCCGGCCCAGGAGAGTGCCATTGCTCGGGATCTGGACCGCCGTGCCGTGGGCGCGGGCATAGGCGATCATCCGCGTGATGTCCGGGTGCAGCAGCGGCTCGCCCGCGCCGGACAGGGCCAGCTTGTGCGGCCTGATCCGGTCGAACGTCCGGGCGAAATCCTCGTACGCCAGATGCTGCGGATGCTTGATCACCTCATTTCGGACGCACATGTAGCAGGCCAGATTGCAGTGCGTCGTCACTTCGAGCTGGACGTAATAGGGCGGCGCGCACACCTCCGGCTTGCGCACTGCTTCCCATGCTTTTCTCAGAATCAACATCGTCATTTCTTTGGATTGGTGACTGTGGTCGTGTAGCGGTTCGTGATGGGCAGGCGACGATCCTTGCCGAACGCCTTCGGCGTGATCCGCACCCCCGGCGCCGACTGCCTCCTTTTGTACTCGTTGCGGTCGATCATCCGGATCACCCGCTCGACCGTCCCGGCGGGCAGTCCCGACTCCACCAGCTCGCGGGCGGACCGGTCCTCCTCGACGTAGCCTGCGATGATCCGGTCGAGCACGTCGTAGTCGGGCAGCGAGTCCGTGTCCTTCTGGTCGGGACGAAGCTCCGCGCTGGGAATCCGCTGGATGACCGCGACCGGGATCACCTCGCGCCCGAATCGTTTGTTGATGTACTCCGCCAGTTGGTAGATCGTCGTCTTGAGGACGTCCTTGATGACGCCGAACCCGCCGGCGGAGTCGCCGTAGAGCGTGCTGTAGCCGACGGAGACCTCGCTCTTATTGCCTGTGGTCAGGACGAGCGCGCCCACCTGGTTGCTCAGGGACATCAGGATCATGCCGCGAATCCGCGCCTGGAGGTTCTCGTAGGCGATGCCGCCCTCGGTCCACCGCGGGTCGGCCTTGAGCGACTGACTGAACTGCGTCAGGATCGGCTCGATGGGGATCGCCAGCAGGGGGCAGCCCAGGTTGTCCGCGACGAGCTGGGAGTCCGCGATGGTCTCGGGACTGTTGAACCGCGACGGCATGGTCACGCACTGGACGTTCTCGGGTCCCAGCGCCTCGACCGCGATGGCGGCTGTGACGGCCGAATCGATCCCGCCGCTGATTCCGAGGATCACCTGCTTGAATCCGTTCTTCAGGACGTAGTCCCGCAGGCCGAGCACGAGGGCTTGGTAGATCTCCTCGACCGCGTCCGCCGGCTGCGGCGCAGGCGGCTGCGTCGGGACCACCTGAATGCCCTCGCTGTCCTCCTGGACATCCGCGATGAGCAGGTCCTCGTCGAACGCCTTGGCCTGGGCCGCGATCCGGCCCGAGGAATCCGCCAGGGTGCTCCGCCCGTCGAAGACCAGCTCGTCCTGGCCGCCGATGAGGTTGCAGTAGGCGACGGCGCAGTCGAAGGCGTCGGAGCACCTGCCGATGACCTCGCCTCGCAGGGAGAGCTTGTCCACGTCGAAGGGCGACGCGGAGATGTTCAGCAGCAGGTGAATCCGACCGGCGCCCATGAGCAGATCGGTCAGCCGCTGGGTGTGCCAAAGGTCCTCGCAGATGGTCACTGCGACCCGCAGGCCGTTGACGCTGACCACGAGAGGCCGGTCGCCTGCCTGGAAGTACCGCTGCTCGTCGAACACGCTGTAGTTGGGCAGGCAGCACTTACGATAGGTGTGCACGATCCGGCCCTTCTGGATCACCGCGGCTGCGTTGTACAGGCCCGGCTCGCCCGTGGCGAGGGCGTCCTGTCCTTGCGTCGCGAGGCCATCTTGGCCTCGCCTGTCCCCCTGATGCGTGCTCCCATCCGAAGAGCAAGGGCAAGATGCCCTCGCCACGAAGCCCACGACGACCGTCCCGCGGTTGCAGGCGCGAGCCAACTCCTCCAGCGCCGTGCGGTTGTCCGCGACGAACTGTTTTTTATAGACCAGGTCTTCCGGCGGATAGCCGCAGATCGCCATCTCCGGAAAGGCCACCAGATCGGCGCCGGCCGCCATGGCCTCGGCCCAGATCTTCTTCATTTTCGTCACATTGCCGGCCAGATCGCCGACTGTCGCGTTGAACTGTCCTAAAGCGATACGCACCAATCGAATCTCCAAGATGTTTCAAGGGCGTGCTCAGACGCCCAATCCTGACACGTTACGCGCCGCGTTCCACTCTTCAACCGTGCCGTCATTGTACGGGGGGTCGTGAATGAAGTCAAACGGACGCCTTCGCTCTTGCCACACGCCGCAGCGTCCCATAGATTGTCCTGCATGGTGTATCCACTGCTCGTTCTGCTTGGCTTGGGGGTTGGCGCATTCGGTACCCTGATCGGCGCCGGCGGCGGATTCATTCTCATGCCGATTCTGCTGCTGGCCTATCCCGACACGAATCCCGCCGCTCTGACGGCCATCTCCCTGGCCGTGGTGTTCTTCAACGCGGCCAGCGGGTCCTATTCGTACGCCAGGATGAAGCGGGTGGACTTCAAATCGGGCGCGCTCTTTCTGCTGCCGGGCGTGCCCGGCGCGATTGCCGGCGCCGCGGCCATTCGCTTTGTTCCCCGTCAGGTGTTCAATCTCGCGTTTGGCCTGTTCCTGCTTGCTGGCGGACTTTTCGTCTTTCTCCGGACGCTGGCCCGCAGCGAACCGCGGCCCTGGCTGACCGGCACGATGCATCGAACCCTCGTCGATGCGGAAGGCAGGCGGCACGTCTACGCGTACAATCTGACGCTGGGCATGACCCTGAGCTTTGCAGTAGGCATGGCCTCGAGCATGCTCGGCATTGGCGGCGGCATCATCCACGTTCCGGCCATGGTGAACCTGTTGGGTTTCCCGGTGCACATCGCCACCGCCACCAGCCATTTCATCCTGGCCATCATGTCCCTGACCGCCACGACGATCCATGTGATCGACGGGACCCTGGGACAAGGGGAAGCGTTCCGCGTATTGGCGATCGCGGCGGGCGCCGTCGTCGGAGCGCAGGTCGGGGCCAAGTTGTCCACCCGCATCCATGGGCGATGGATTATGCGGGGCCTGGCCATCGCCCTGGGACTGGTCGGCGTCCGCATCCTGATCGCAGGCCTTGCGGGAATCCGGTGACGAGGGAGGTCAGCCGAACAGCTCGGCGAATTTTGCCGCGATGTCGGGCTGCTCGCACAGGGTCTGGCCGATGAGGACGGCTCGCACGCCGATGGACTTGAGCTTCTCGACGTCGGCACGGGTCTTGATGCCGCTCTCGGAGACCAGCTCAAAACCCTCGTCCAGCAGGGTCGCCAGGCGGGCGGTCGTTCCCAGATCGACGTTCATCGTGGTCAGGTCGCGATTGTTGATCCCCAGGACGCTGTAGCCCTTCCTGGGGAACCCGATTGTGCTGCGAACCGCCAGCAAGGAATCCGCTTCGTGGACCTCGAGCAGGACGGTCAGGCTCAATTCGCCGGCGGCGATCAGCAAATCCATCAGATGGCCCGGCTTCAGCGCCTCGGCGATCAGCAGGATCGCATCGGCTCCGGCCGCCCGCGATTCGTACACCTGCCAGGGGTCGATGATGAAGTCCTTTCGCAGGACCGGCAGGGACACCGCCTGCTTGACCTGCGCGACGTATTCGAGCCGGCCCTGGAAGTGTTTTTCATCCGTCAGGACGCTGATCGCGTCGGCTCCGCACTGTTCGTAGACCTGCGCGACGGCCACGGGATCGAAGTCCTCGCGGATCAGTCCGGCCGAAGGCGACGCCTTCTTCACCTCGGCGATCACGTTGACGCCTCGCGCGTTTTGCTTCGTAACCGCCTTGTAGAAGTTCCGGCATCGCGGCAGCTTCTCGACCTGCTCCATGAGCTGCCTCAGGGGCGTCCGCGACTGCCGCTCTCGAACCTCCTCCTGCTTGTCGGCGATGATCTTGTCGAGGATATTGGCCAAGACGGGTCGTCCTTATGCGGGATTGGAGCCGAGCTGGTTGGCCACGCTGACGAAGCCCATCCGCAGGTCGCCGAGCGTGTCCTTGAGCATCTTCTGTTCCTCGGGGGTCAGGTTCCCCTTGGTCTTTTCCGCGAGGACCTCCAGCATGTCGATATTGTAGCGGGCCATCTCCAGGTCCGGCTCACGCTCGTCCTCGCCTCTTACGCGGATCAAACCCAGGGCGAAGAGGGCCTGTGTCGTGAGCATGCTGACCAGCGCCGCGAAGCTCCCCTCCGGCAGGGGCCCGCCGGGACCGGCCTCGGGCTCTTCGGCTTCCTTCTTCTTCTCTTCCTTCTCCTTGGCGGCCATGACCTCTTTTTCCCGCTGGGCCTGCTGTTTCCAGTCTTCGTCGATGATGAGTTTCTTCGGTTCGTCAGCCATCTATGTGTGCTCCGATGTGGTTCGATTTCCAATCTTGTGCTATGTTATATGGATCGCATCAACTGCGCCCACGCACGCCTGTGCACTATGTCAGACCCCCCTCTGTCCAGTTCCTCGCCAACTAATGCGAGCAATTGCACGCGTCCCTTTTCTCCCAACAAGACGAGGATTCCGCTGGAGAAATCCACGAAATTCGACACGTACACATTCTGGCCGCTGGCAAATTCGTTCTTCACTCGGTCTTCCACTTGGTGTTGTTCATCTGGGGCAATCCCTTGTTCGGCCAGGAATAGAATCTCCGATATCCTCTTGGCTCTCGCCAAGTCGAGCTTGGCGTTGATTTGGGTCAGTGTGAGCGAACGATCCTTGACCTCGACCAGAAGAACTACCTTCCCTTCGAGCTTACATTCGATATCCGCCCCCATGCCGGAGACGGCATCGGCGACATTGACCTTCTGTCTGCAGACTTCATTGAACAAGCCGAATTTGCTTGCGATAGCCCTGAAAAGGGCTGTGCACACGGCCTCAACTCGGTCGCCACCCGACTTGACCGCCGTGAACTTCTTGATCACTTGAACGGTCTGAGCTAGGCTGATACGGTTAGGCGTGGGGTACGATACTTGAACATGGGCAAGCAAACGGTATATCTCAGCCAGAATCTGGTCGAAAATGGTTCTCACGAAGTCCTTGGTTCTCGCCTCTTCAGCGGCATCCAATACACGAATCAGTCTGTCCCAATCATCTCTGTTCTTCTGTTGTTTTCTGAACTTTGCGACAACGGCAGGACAACGCAGTGGGTTGTTCACATAGGGTTCTCCGGATCCACCGAGGACCTTGTGGTTCTGTTGGTCGAACGGCACGATCACTTTGTGTGCGATCGTGCGCGCATCAAACGCCCCAGGCTTGTTGTAGCTCGCCTGTAGTGAGTGGCAGTCCAAGGTGGGATCGACACACTTAGCAAGGATTTGTGTTGGCAGAACATAGTGATAGGACTTGGTTTGACTCGTCAGGCAACACACGATGGAATCCCTCAGATCTGCATGGTCTGGAAGCATGGGATCGACGGCCTTTCCAGACTCCATCGCTGCGCTAACTTCCTTCCACCTGGATTGGAGAAAACTTTGGCATTCTTCAACGAGAGAAATAGGTTCGCTGGTCATAGGTCTCAGTAATTCGTCCAGAGTATTTCTTGCCGGTCTTTCTTGATGGACATAGCCTTCTTGGGTTTGTCCCTGTGTACTTGCCAGTCTTTGTAGAGATCATCCATCAGATCACACTCATAACCTGACACAGCCACTTTGCCTTTTGCTTGGCGGAGTAGTCGACTCAATTGCACATGTTCCTGATCAGTCATTTCATAGGAGTATGCCTTGGCGTCACCGCGAGATTCGTGGGGATAGGGTGGATCACAGTAGAAGAGTGTCTCTGGACTGTCGTATCGCTTGATGATGTTTACCGCCGTGTCATGCTCGATTTGAACACGGAGAAGACGACAGGCAATGGATTCCAACCCTTCCACACTGCCCAACCAGCGGGAAACCGCGCCTGCCATACCTGCCCGACTGGTATTCAGACAGTTGGCCCATCGGCCGATGGACGCAGTCTGAGCCAATCCTGTTCGCACTTGGCGGGCTCGAATGAAGAAACGCCTGGCCCTCTCAACGTCTGACAGGTGTGCGCCGTTGCCGTTGGTTTCGATAGCCTTAAGGAACTCTTCTCTGGAGAAAGGCGTCATTCCAATCTGGTAGAGCAACTCATCCTTTTGGTTCCTGAGAACTCGGAAGAAATTGACTACCTCTCCATCCATATCGTTGTAGGTCTCCACGGGAGCGGGCGGCCTGTTCAGTAGAACTGCGCCTGACCCCCCGAAAGGTTCACAGTAGTGGTGGCACTCCGGAAGGAGGGGCAATAACCAGTCTAGGTGGCTGTACTTACCGCCATACCACCCGAATGCAATCAGCTTACGTGATCGTCTGCTACTGGGTACGCCATTGAAGAGAGCGCCTTGACGTGGCTGCCTCGTATCGCCCCGACTGTTGTGTGCTACCTTCATATCCATTATCCGGTCTCCCATCTCCCGACGAAGCTATTTGTGGTACTTCTTCATATTCCGGTCGAGATCGCGTTTCTGGGCTCGCTCGGTGATGCTC
>CAZDTD010000125.1:0-10823 GCA_964507995.1 uncultured Pirellulales bacterium
AGGAACGCCTCGTTCGCATTCAAGCCACAGGCCGCAAAGCGATAAACTCACCCGGCGCGACCGCTTCAGGCGTGCCGCTCCGATGGTTCCGATGATCCCCATGATTCCGTGAAGAACCGAAAAAAAACGAGCCCGGAGATGTCTGTCTCCGGGCTCGGATGTATTCCGTCGCAGTCGTCTACGCGGTGGCCGGCGAGGTCTTTGCCTTGCCGATCCGCATCACATGGACGACCAGACTCAGTCCGATGAAAGCTCCGATGAGGACGACCGTCCACCAGCCGATCCTCGGCCACAGACTCCAGAGACAGACGAACGTGCCCGCGGCCGTGGCGAACCCCATCAGAACGTTCCAGAGAACGCGGCGGCCGCCCGTCGGCATGCTGTCCCCCAGCAGACTCTTGCTGTTCATCATCAGCAGGAACGTGAAGTAGGCAATGGGCAACAGCACGGAGCAGAACGCCGAGGTCGCAATCGCCAGCCAGGGCGCGGGCTGCTTCCAGAAGATGGCCCCGATCGCACCGACGGAGACCATGAGCGAGCCGATCCGCTGGGTCCATCCGCCGGGGGCCTTGCCCAGCATCTCGCAGAAGCACAGGCCGTTGATGGACATCAGGATCGTCGCGGCACTGAGGCCCAGGCCCATGACGCCGAGGCCAAAGATGTACTGCGCAATGCCTTTGCCGGTCAGGGGCGCCAACGCGTCCGCCAGGTTGAAGTTGTCCCGCTTGACCAGCATAGCCGCCATTCGTTTGTCGGCATAGGCAAGGGCATCCACTCGCGAGGCACGCTGCTCCGCAGGCAACTTGTCGAACGCCTCCTTGCCGATCTCGGAAGCGACCCGCTGCTCCAGCAGCGACCGGTACGGCCCGACCAGGTTGGCCGCCGGGGCGACGCTGACGACTCCCCCTTCCACGTCCGGCACAAAGCCGGGCGCCGGTTTGGTGTGGAACTGGGAAGCGGTGGCCATCACGACGAAGCCGGTCGCCAGGACGAACGGGATGAACAGGCCGGTGGACAGATCGAAGATAGCCAGGCCGCGGAAATCCTTGTCCCAACCCCGCCGCATCATCGAATAGGGGAACATGAACGTCATGTTGATCCCGACCGTCGCTGCGATCGCGCTGATGATGACGCCCCGCTGCTGGGTCGTGATGAGGTCGGTCCAGAAGACCCGTCCGTTCTCGCCCACCGCCTGGAGATACGGCGTCAGACTTTCGACGGGCCTGAAGAGCATCCGCAGCCTCGGCACGAGGCCCTCGGCCGCATCGCCCCAGTTCACGGCCCCTTCGATGGCCAGTTTCACGACGACCGCGAAGAAACACAGCACGATCATGCTGACGATGATCCGAATCAGGTTCTCGAAGATCCTCACGCCGCGGCCGCCGAGACTGTAGAACATGGAAACCACGATGCAGACGCCGAGGAACAACAACACGGCCACGATACGGGCCATATCGCCTTGAAGCAGACTCCCTTCGTGACCGCCGAAGATACTGGGCAGGAGGTTCTGCTGAATCGCAGCGGTCCCGAGGCTGAACTGCGGCATGGACCACACGAGGTTGGCCGCCATCGAAGCCAGCAGCCAGCTCCAGCCGAGCACCGGGCTGACGTGCTGGTTGATGGCACGCAGGGGACGCTCGCCGGTGGACAGGGTGATGTACGAGATGGCCGCCAGCATGAAGATGCCCCAGATCATCGCCACGGGCTGGAGCCACAGGAAGGTGAAACCGGAGAGCACGCCCAGGTACAGGCTCGACGCGAAGGACACGCCGCCGACCGTGATGCCGCTCTGGAGCCAGCCGGGACCGGAGAGCTTGACGAACGTCTTGAACATCGCGCCGGGCCCTTTCGCCCGGGCCTCCACGATCATTCGACGGTCTCTCTCGATTTGGGGGTTTGTGGGCGACGTTGGCGCCGCCGGTTGCTTGTCGACCATCGTAATCCTCCTGCTGGTCAAGGAATCCATTGCCGAGAACGCCCATCTCAACACAGGCGTTCGGCCCATTCTGGACGCGCGGGAGAACCCTGTCAACCGCCTTTATCGAAGGAATCTCCACGCCCCAGGCGCCCACGAGGGACATGCACCCCGGCGGATCAACCCCCTGGCTGCGGGAATGGCTCCCCAATTCAGCGAAATCCGAAAGAAAAAAAGAATTGACAGCCGAAAACCTGTCCATAGGATGGTGGGGTTAATTATGTTGCGGTGCTCCAAGTATGGACGCGTGGCGGAGACTGCAGAAACGCCGCGGATATCCCGATGAACTTCAGGGGTACAGGTGCGTACCTGCTTTGATCCGCCACACATCGGGGTGCAGAATGTCATGGCCGGGTCCTGCGACGTATCGCAGGCTGCGGTTTTTCCTGAAACAAGAAAGGAGAATGAATGGATATAAAGGCCCTGCTGAAGAGCAAAATGGACGATGCGAGCTTCAAGAAGCTCACCGCCCTTCATAATACTGACGTGAATGCTTTCGTCGCAAACGCCATCGATTTGTGCAAACCGGATAAGGTCTGGGTCGGCGATGACTCGGAGGCCGACGTCGCCTGGTGCAGGCAACTGGCCATCGACAACAAAGAGGAGTTGCCCCTGCCGATTGCCGGCCACACCGTCCATTTCGACGCCTACTGGGACCAGGGGCGAAACCCTGAGGTCACCAAGTACCTCGTCCCCAAAGGAGAAACGCTGGATTCCAAGCTCAAACAGATCGACCGCGATACCGGCATGGCGGAGATCGAGAGCTTCCATCGCGGCGCGTACAAGGGCCGAACCATGCTCGTGCGATTCTTCTGTCTCGGTTCCACCAACTCGGTCTTCGCCATTCCGTGCCTGCAGATCACCGATTCCGCCTACGTCGTCCACAGCGAGGACTTGCTGTATCGCAAGGGCTACGAGGAATTCAAGCGGCAAAACGGCTCAAAGGACTTTGAATTTTTCAAATTCCGCCACTGCACCGGCCCTGTCTGCGAACGAATGACTTGCACGGACGAGAAACGCAGCCGCGTCTCCATCGACTACACGCAGAACACGGTCTACTCGGTGAATACCCAGTACGCCGGCAACACGGTGGGCCTCAAGAAGCTCTCCCTGCGTCTGGCGATTCGCAAGGCCGACCGCGACGGCTGGCTGGCCGAGCACATGTTCATCATGCGAGCCAACGGGCCGGCCGGTCGCAAGACCTATCTGTGCGGCGCGTACCCTTCCGCCTGCGGCAAGACCTCCACAGCCATGATCCCCGGCGAGAACATCGTCGGCGACGACCTGGCCTATTTCCGCGTCATTGACGGCCAGTTCCGCGCCGCCAACGTCGAGTCCGGCATCTTCGGCATTATCCAGGACGTCAACGCCGACGGCGACCCGGTGATTTGGGACGTGCTGCATCGCGAAGGCGAGGTCATCTTCGGCAATGTCCTGGTCAAGGATGGCAAACCCTACTGGCTCGGCATGGGCGAGGACATCCCCGGCGAAGGGATGAACTACGTGAGCACCGAGTGGAAGGAGGGCATGAAGGGCCCCAATGGCGAATCCACCACGCCCAGCCACAAGAACGCGCGCTACACCGTTCGGCTCAGCGACCTGAGGAATCTGGATCCGAACTGGGACAATCCGAAGGGTTTGCCCGTCGGCGGAATCATCTACGGCGGTCGCGACAGCGATATCAACGTGCCCGTGCGCGAGGCTTATAGCTGGGACCACGGCATCTGCACGATGGGCGCGATGCTGGAATCCGAAACCACCGCCGCGACCACCGGCGCCCAGGGCGTTCGCAAGTGGAACGTCATGAGCAACATGGACTTCTTGTCCATGTCCGTCGGAAAATATCTCCAGAACAACCTGGACTTCGCGAAAGACATCAAACGGCCAAAGGTCTTCGGGACCAACTACTTCCTGCGAAAGGACGGCAAGTACCTCAACGGCATGCTCGACAAGGCCGTGTGGGTCAAGTGGATGGAGCTGCGCATCCACGGCGAGGCCGAGGCCATCGACGCGGCCTATGGCCTGATCCCGAAGTACGAGGACCTCAAGAGGCTCTTCAAACAGGTCCGTAACAAGGACTACACCGAGCAGGACTACGTCGAGCAGTTCAAGGTCCGCATCCCCGAACTGCTGGCCAAGCTCGACCGCATGGAGAAGATCTACGCCACAGTCCAGGACACGCCGGAGGCCATGAAGAGGGAAATGGCCGAGCAGCGGAAACGCCTGGAGGCCCTCAAGGCCGCCAAGGGCGAATACATCTCTCCGCTGGACCTCTGACCGTAGAATCGACAGATCCGTACGATTTCTTCGGGCCGCTGTGCTCTCGCCGGCACAGCGGCCCGAGTCTTTTTCCAACAAGCAGGGAAAGCGGGGTTGCCATACCCGGCTTGCGTTCTTTATCTCAAACACACACGACTCATTTCACCATGAATCGGTATTCCTGGAATGTGTTCTTGTCCAGGTCCTTCCCCTGACAGCGAAGGATAAAACCACTGTCCATACGCTTGTACTGAAAATCCCGGCCGCTGAACGGGTCCCTGGGCAGTCCGGCGGGTATGCCGACCGGCAATTGTCCAGATTGAATTCGCTGCAGGTAGATTTCAACGCCGGCCCGGATCGCATTGGCGCAGGCTTCAGTTCTGATCTTCGTACTGTACACCCCGGCCAACGACGGCACAAACGCGCTTGCCAGAGCCGAGGCCGGATCGTTCGCGTCGAGGCCCTCCCCCAGTTGCTTCAGTTCTGAGTAAACCCGATCGTAGGGAAGGGAGGAGCCCAAGACATTCAACATGGCTTGAACGCGATCCGAGTACAGATGTCTGTTCTTGTCGAGGGTCGTCTCATCAACAGCGGCGATCTTCTTTGCCAGTTTCTTCTTTCCGAGATCGTCGGCCACGACCTGGACGAGTTCCTCGACGTGGTCTGTGCGCATCAGATTCGTCACGATCTCCCTCTCCATTCCCAGCGGCCTGATTGCAGAAATCTCGCGTTTCGGGGGCTTTGTCACCTCATCTCCGATCCGCCGCAACATCTTGCCGTCATTGCAGGCCAGACCCATGACATCCCTCACGCAGGCATATTCCAGGTTTCGCATTCCCATTGCCACCAGATAGGAAATCAACGTGTCGTCACCGATGTGCTCAGCAATGCGCTGCACGCCCAGACAGCGATCAAGGGCCATCGGATAATCCCCCTGGGAGGCCAGGAGCCGGGCGTCCGCGATCACAAGTCTGCACAGAGACCGAAGTTGGGACATATGGGACAGCAGCAGCGAGAATCCCTTCGAATACGGAAGGCCCCAGTCACACGATTCCACCCGCGCCCCCAGCAACGCATAGTCGAGCGCCGCACGCGAGCCATGGACATACCCCCTTATCTCATCCGTCGGTTCGGTCTCCCCTTTCACAAACGCTTCATAAACATCCGAGATCGCCTCGTCGGGCTCATGGTGGATCAACAACGCCTGATAGTACAGCAGCGCCGCATTGTCGGGGTCCGGCGGAATGGCCCGGGCCCGAGGCGTCCACAACGATACGAGGAGGAGCAGGGCCAAACCCGTGGCCCCTTTGTCAGAATTCATTCGCATATTTCGATCCCTTCATTCTTCAACCATCCAGATCCCAAACAACACGCAGCGTTGCAGGCCCGTTGAGCCGCGGTCCCAACTGGTCCAGCGCCATATCAAGCTGTCGATTCAGGGCCTCTTCCCCCCCCTTACGGTACGCCATTCGCAGGGAGATCATACTGACGATGCTCGCCGGCGAGGCAGCCTCCACGGAAACGCCTGGAGACGACTCCTGCCGATCCTGCGGCGCCCATGTCCGCAAGACAGTCACACCAATGAGAACCGCCGCTGCGGCGGCCAACCCGCCGACGATCCAATGCACCCGCCGACGCACTGGCCCACCTGCGTCCGGCGTCTTTCGCACACGAGCAGTCAACGCATTGTAGGCTTCGGCGTGCTTTCGCTTCCATGCCTCGGCATCGAATGCCGGCGTGCTGCCGGCAACCGTTCGTTGGAGCTGGTCATCGAGCCATTGCTCGTCTCTTCGTTCGCTCATAGGTCCACCTCGTTATTGATGGTTGAATGGCCAATCGAAACACGGAACCGACTCTGTCATTCCCACGAAAGCGGGAATCCAGGCTTTTTCACGATGTTCCTGGACCCCCGCTTTCGCGGGGGTGACAATACCGGTTGCATTTGTCCATTCAAAAATCAATAAAACCATAGCGGCGCAGATGTTCCGCCAGTTTCTGTTTGGCTCGTCTGAGCCGACCGTTGATCGCCTGCTCGGAGATCCCCAGAACCGCCGAGATCCGGTCGTAGGACAGGCCATCGTAGAACCGCAGGAAGATCACCTCCCGAGCCTCCGCCGGCAGTTGATTCAACGCAGCCTTTACCACTTCGCCGGTCTCATCCCCACCTGCGGGCGTCTTCTGCACCGGCGCTTCGCCGTCGCGGCGAGACGTGCGACGGGTCCGGGCGAGGCTCCTGGCCTCATTGCGACAGATCGCCGCCAGCCAGCAGCCGAACTGGTCCGCCTTGCGAAGCTTCGGCAAATGCACTGCGGCCTTGGCGAACGCCTCCTGGACGGCATCCTCCGCCAGATGCCGGTCGCCAAGGATCGCGTGGCCGATCGCCACCATCGGGCCGTAGTAGCGACGACATAGTTCCGTGAAGCTGTCGCCGTCGCCCCTCGCTGCCTGCTCGACCAGCACATTATCAGGCCTGTTCTCCACAGGATCTGCCCATCAGCCAGAAGAAAGATCGTGTTCACAAGCACAGTTTTCACTACAAAGATGCGCCCGGACCACAGAAATGGGCGCGGCTTGTGGGTATTTTATCGCGTCAGGACCGGCGTGGGGGAGCGATTCGGAGTATACGACCGCTCGGAGCACCGCCTTCAGGGCGACTCAGGACCGCGTAAACGCGGAACTCCAAGCAGAAGAACTCCCCTCAGGCGCAGAAAAAAAGCCAGCCACCAGGTCCGCTCTTGCCTTGAGCGGGCTTGGAATGGCTGGCACGTCAGTTGTCTGCTCGCGGTTCTCCCCCCACTTATCCAATCACGCGAGACAGAGAACCGACCAAGTACTGGGTTAGGGTTATTCCTCGATCACATCACTTCGTATCTGCACACCCTCCTGCTGAGCAGGAGCCCTGGGTCTGCCCGGCGCAACCGCCACCGGGGCAACAGGAAGTCTCTGACTTGGCTCCGCTGCACCCGGACGAAGCCGCATCGCTACAAGTGCTTTTATTACAGGCACTTGCCGCTTTATCAGCCTCGTGTCCCTGGCAACTTCCTGCCACCTTGCAGCACGCCGGGGTCCCTTCCCTGGGGCAATCCATGCACTTGCCATCGGGCGTAACCGCAGTCGTCTGGCTCGGCTTATCCACATAACCTGCCAGAAGAGCAGTTCCCGCGGCCAGAGCGACGATGGCAACTACGGCGAGGAACGGATTCCTCGTCAACGCTGCTTTCATGCCGTATCCTCCAAAACTGTTTCCCAATTCCGATTGATTCCGACAAACCCTGAGCACTCCCAGGGCTTGCCATATATACTATCGTATTCGGTTCTCTGTTCGGAGGATAATGGCCGGCAAATTGCCTCTCCCGGCCAAGCATCCTTTCGAAATCGTTTGACGACCACAGGGGCCCATAAGTATAGTACCACGTTTAAGAAACGACTGAAGCGGAAGCGTTGTTGGAGTCGCAGATGAATAGCAGCAAAATCGTCGCCGAAGGCATTACATTTGATGATGTTCTCCTGATCCCGTGTAAGAGCGATTTCGTGCCCAATCAGGCCGACACGAGCACGAACCTTACACAGAACATCACAATCAACATCCCGATCATCTCGGCGGCCATGGACACCGTCACCGAGTCCGCCCTGGCCATCGCACTGGCCCAGGAAGGCGGCATCGGCATCATCCACAAGAACCTCTCGATCGAGGCCCAAAGACGCGAAGTCTCCAAGGTCAAGCGATCCGAGCACGGCGTCATTCTCGACCCGGTCACGCTTTCGCCCAAGGAGCCCGTCCGACGCGCCCAGGAGCTGATGAGCGAGCAGAACGTCTCGGGCATCCCGATCGTCAAGGGCAAGAAGCTGGTCGGCATCCTGACCCGCCGGGACCTCAAGTTTCTCAAAGACTACGACGTCGAGATCGACTCCGTCATGACCAAGGCAAACCTCGTCACCGGCCCGGCCGGAACGAGCCTCGAACAGGCCAAAGAGATCCTGCGGTACCGCAAGGTCGAGAAGCTCCTGCTGGTCAACAGCAAGGGTGAATTGGCCGGCCTGATCACGATGCGGGACATCGACCGCGTGCAACAGTACCCGCGAGCCGCCAGGGACGGCCGAGGCCGCCTGCGGGTCGGAGCCGCCGTGGGCGTACACGAGTATGAACGGGTCGAGGCCCTGATCGCGGCGGATGTGGACATCGTCTGCGTCGATACCGCCCACGGCCACACGCAAAACGTCATCGACACGGTCCGCAAGATCAAAAAAGACTTCAAGATCCAGGTCGTCGCGGGCAATATCGCAACCGCCGACGCAGCCAGAGAGCTGATCGACGCCGGCGTGGACGCAGTCAAGGTCGGCATCGGTCCCGGCGCCATCTGCACGACCCGGATCATCTCCGGCGTGGGCGTGCCCCAGGTCACCGCCATCATGGACTGTGCCGAAGCGGCCGCCAAGCAGGGAATTCCCGTCATCGCCGACGGCGGCATCCGCCAGTCGGGCGACATCACAAAGGCCATCGCGGCCGGCGCTTCGTGCGTCATGATCGGCTCGCTCTTCGCAGGCCTCAAGGAAAGCCCCGGACAACTGGTCATTTACAAAGGCCGCCAGTTCAAGGAATATCGCGGCATGGGTTCGCTCGGCGCGATGGTCAAAGGTTCGGCCGAACGCTACGGCCAGAGCAGCAAGACCGAGGTCGGCAAGCTCGTCCCGGAAGGCGTCGAAGGCCGAGTGCCTTACCGCGGCACGCTCAGCGACTTCGTCTACCAGATCGTCGGCGGTCTGAGGGCCGGCATGGGCTACTGCGGCGCTCGCAGCATTCCAGACCTGATGGCCAAGGGCAAATTCGTCCGCGTGACCTCCGCTTCGATGAACGAGTCGCACCCGCACGACATCCAGATCACCAAGGAAGCCCCGAATTATTCGGCCAGCCTCCCGTTCGAAGACTGACAGGACGAAGAAACCCAAAGGACCTGATTGACAACAAGAAGTCCTTGGGGCAATGCGGTCGATCCGGTTAACCAGGTCCTCTTCTCTTTCGTTTCATAAGGTTGTTTTCATGATCCGCGAAATGATCGCCATTCTGGATTTCGGCAGCCAGTACGGCCAGTTGATCGCCCGCCGGGTGCGCGAGCAGAACGTCTACTCCCGCATTTGCCCGGCCGGCGTCTCTGCCGAAGAACTCGCCAAGATGCCGCTCAAGGGCATCATCCTCTCAGGCGGTCCGGCCAGCGTGTACCAGCCGGACGCCCCGCGATGCGACGAGCGAATCTTCGACCTGGGCGTACCAATCCTTGGCATCTGCTACGGCATGCAGCTCGGTTGCCAGATCCTCGGCGCGAAGGTCATCCCCGCCAAGAGCCGCGAATACGGCCGGGCCATCCTGATGATCCGGGACAGGAGCGGCCTGCTGGCCAACCTGCCCGACGAGACGCCCATCTGGGCCAGCCACGGCGATCAGGTCGGCAACCTCAGTGAAGGATTCGTCACACTGGCGTCGACGAAGACCTGCCCGCATGCCGCCGTGCGGCATCAAACCAAACCGTTCTTCGGAGTCCAGTTCCACCCCGAGGTCAGCCACACGCCCAAGGGCGAGATCGTCCTGAAGAATTTTCTCTATAACATCTGCGGCTGCACCGGCGACTGGAAGATGAGCGACTTCGTCGCCCAGACGGTCAAGGCCATCCGCAAGCAGGTCGGCGACGACCAAGTCATCTGCGGCCTCAGCGGAGGCGTCGATTCCTCCGTCGTCGCCTCCCTGATCCACCAGGCCGTCGGCGATCAGCTCGTCTGCATCCTCGTCGATAACGGCCTGCTCCGACGGAACGAGCGGGAGGGCATCGTCGCGACCTTCCGCGACCACTTCGGCATGGACCTCCGCGTCGTCGACTGGTCGAAACAGTTCCTCGACGGGCTCGCAGGCGTCACCGAGCCGCAGAAGAAGCGGAAAATCATCGGCGCCGAGTTCATCAACGCCTTCAAATCCGAAGCGAAGAAGATCGAAAACGCCCGGTTCCTCGCCCAGGGCACGCTCTATCCCGACGTGATCGAATCGGGCTCCAAGGACGGAAATCCCGCCGCCAGCATCAAGCTCCATCACAACGTCGGCGGCCTGCCCGCCGAGCTGGGCTTCGAGCTGGTCGAGCCGTTGCGGGACCTCTTCAAGGACGAGGTCCGCCGGGTCGGCGAATACCTCGGCCTGCCCGACGACATCGTCTGGCGACACCCGTTCCCCGGCCCCGGCCTGGCGGTTCGCGTGATCGGCGAGGTCACGCCCAAGCGTCTGGAGGTGCTCCGGGCAGCGGATGAGATCCTGCTCGATGAGATCAAGGCCGCAGGCCTGTATCGCAAGATCTCGCAGGCCCTGGCGGTCCTGGTCCCGGTCTCGACGGTGGGCGTCATGGGCGACGAGCGGAGCTACGAGAACGTGGTCGCGATCCGCGCGGTGGAGACGACCGACTTCATGACCGCCGACTTCTCCCGAATCCCGCACGAGGTCCTGGGCACGATCTCCAGCCGGATCATCAACGAGGTCCGAGGCGTCAACCGCGTCGTCTACGACATCTCCAGCAAGCCCCCCGCCACCATCGAGTGGGAGTAATTCATTGAT
>CAZDTD010000126.1:0-10564 GCA_964507995.1 uncultured Pirellulales bacterium
GGCGGGTTCGAGATCCGCGACCTGCCGTCCCAGTTCCAGCCGCTGATCGGCCTGTTCGAGACGGACCATCTCGTTGCGCCGCCCCAGCCGCCGGGGGCCGTGAAGAACGCCATCGACAACGCCGGCAAGTGGGCCGCCGAACTGGCCGGCGATTTCGCGGACCAGGTCGGTTTCACGGGCGAGATCGTCGTGAAGCTGTTCAAGACCCTCCTTCATCCTCGCACGATCCGCTGGCGGGAGGTGTTCCTGATGGCCGAGAAAGCGGGCGTCAACGCGGTCGGCATCACGGCCCTGCTGGGCTTTCTCATCGGGTTGATCCTGGCGTTTCAATCCGCGGCGGCCATGGAGGCGTTCGGCGTGGAGGTCTTCGTCGCCGATCTGGTCGTGATTGTCCTGTTCCGCGAGCTGGGTCCGCTGATCACCGCGTTTGTCCTGGCCAGCCGGAGCGGATCGGCCTTCGCCGCCGAGCTGGGCACGATGAAAGTGAACGAAGAGATCGACGCCCTGGTCACGATGGGCCTGGACCCGGTGCAGTTCCTGGTGCTGCCTCGCATCATCGCGGCGGTGTGCATCCTGCCTCTGTTGACGATGTTCAATCACCTCTTCGGCCTGATCGGCTGCGGCGTGGTGATGGGCACCTGGGACGTGTCCGTCACGACGTACATCGAGCGGGTCCGCGCCGCAGCGACTCTGGGCGACTTCTTCGGCGGCCTGGTCAAGACGCTCGTGTTCGGAACCCTGATCGCCGGACTCGGCTGTCTTCGCGGCTTGCAGACGGGCACAGGCCCCAGCGCGGTCGGCGATTCCGCCACCCGCGCGGTCGTCAGCGGGATCATCGCGATCATCGTCGCCGACGGGGTGTTCGCGGTCGCGTACTACTTCCTGGGAATCTGAATGGATAGTGAACCGATCATCCAGGTGAGGAACTTGACGGCCGGCTACGACGGCACGGTCGTCCTCCGGGACATCAACTTCGACGTCCGGGCGGGGGAGGTCTTCACCATCCTGGGCGGCTCGGGATCGGGCAAGAGCACGCTGCTCAAGCACATGATCGGCCTCAAGAAGCCGCTCGGCGGAAGCGTCCTGATCGACGGGACCGACATCGTCACGGCCCAGGGACTGGAATGGCTCGACGTGCTCCGCAAGATCGGCGTGGCCTATCAGAGCGGCGCCCTGTTCGGATCGATGACGGTCGTGTCGAATGTGGCCCTCGTCCTGGAGGAATTCACCGACCTGCCCGGCGAGGCGGTCGAGATGATCGCCCAGATGAAGCTCAAGGCGGTCGGCTTGCAGGCGGCGGCCTACAAGATGCCGGCCGAACTCAGCGGCGGCATGCGCAAACGCGCCGCCATCGCCCGGGCGCTGGCCCTGGACCCGAAGATCCTGTTCCTCGACGAGCCGTCGGCGGGCCTCGACCCGATCACCTCGGCCCAGCTCGACGATCTGATCCTGGACCTGTCGCGGAGCCTGGGCGTGACGTTCGTGATCGTGACGCACGAGCTGCCGAGCATCTTCGCGGTGGCGGATCGGGCGATCCTGGTGGACAAGGAGACCCAGACGATTATCGCGGAGGGCCGGCCGCAGGACCTTCGCGACAAGAGCGAACACCCGATGGTCCGGCAGTTCTTCCATCGTCGGTCGGAAAAGGGAGAAGCGTGAATGCGTGGACGTGTGGAAGCGCAGAAGGTCGCCGCTTCGACACTTTTACGCTTCCACAATTGAAGAGTTGAATGGGCGTACAAGGATGGATGCAAAACCTCATTATTTCAAGATCGGGATTTTCGTCCTGGTCGCGGCGGGCCTGATCGTCGCGGCCGTCGTAATCTTCGGCTCCGGCCTGCTGGCGCAGGATGAGCTGTTCTTCGAGTCGTACTTCGCCGAGTCCATCACCGGCCTGAGCGTGGGCTCGCCCGTCGAGTTTCGCGGCGTTCGCATGGGCAAGGTCAAGGAGATCGGCTTCGTGGGCAACACGTACCAGTTGCCCACCGTCGAGGGAGGCATCTCGCCTTATGGCCTCTATGTCCGCGTCGTCATTGCGACGCCCCGGTCGAAGATGCCCGAGTTTTCCGCCGGACAGGCCCAGGAGGCCCTGGAGCAGATGGTCGCGCGCGGGGCCCGCGTGCGAATCACCTCGAACATCCTCACGGGCCAGGCTTTTCTCGAAATGAACTACTTCGATCCGAACCGGTTTCCCGTGGAGGAGGTGCCGTGGACGTCGAAGTATCCCCTTGTCCCGTCTGCGCCGAGCGAGCTGACCACGATCAAGGACTCGATCGACAAGGTCCTCACGCAATTGCAGGCGATCGACGTCGTGGGGCTCGCCGGTTCGCTGGAGGACCTGTTCGCCACGTTGAACACGGCGATCACTGAGATCAACCTGTCGGCCATGAGCCTGGAGGCCCGCGCCGCGATGCAGGTGGCCCGCCAGAAGCTGGAGGCCCTGAACGTGGAGCAGATCGATGCGTCGATCCTGGACGTGCTGAACTCGCTCAACCAGGCGGTGGCGGACGCGAACGTCCCCGAGCTGAGCCGGCAGATGCGCGCCGTGCTGACCACGGCGGACCGCAAGCTGGCCGCCCTGGACGCGGCGCAGCTCAACGCGGACATCGAGCGGCTCCTGAACACGTTGAACCGCTCGGTGGCCGATGCGAACGTGCCGGCCCTGAGCGGGGAGGCCGTGGGCCTGCTCGCGGAGCTTCGCGCGACGAACAAGCATCTACAGAGTCTCCTGTCGCCGCCGGAGGGATTCGCTGGCGGGACGAACGTGCCGGAAGTGATGGCCCGGCTCGGGCAGACCCTCTCGCAGGTGAACAACCTGCTCGCCGCCGAACGACCCGAGGTCCAGGTCATCCTGGCTCAGTTGCGGGAGACCATGGACAACCTCAACGATCTGATATTGAACCTCCAGGAGCGTCCTTCGGAACTCCTGTTCAGCAACCCGCCCCGCGAATCGGAGGTGTTAAAATGATCCGCAGTCGAAGCGTCGCCGCAGCGCACAGGAACAACAGGGGACAACGTCGGATCGCGAACCGCGCAATCCGACCTTCCCGCTTTCTGACCTTCTCCACTTCCTGCCTTCTCGCAGTCGCTTCATTCGCAGGCGGATGTGCCGGCAGCTCCGATCGCAACGAGCAGCACTTCATTCTCGAAGCGGTTCGGCAGGGCGGCCCGGTCCAGCCGGTCGCCGACGGCTCGCTCGAAGTCCATCGGTTCAGCATCGACGCCGCTTTCATGACCAAGAATCTGGTCTACCGGCTGGGCGAATTCAAGTACGAAGCGGACTATTATCGCCAGTTCCTGGTTCCTCCCGGCACCATGATTGCGGACAGGACACGGGACTGGCTGGCCGATTCGGGACTGTTCCAGACCGTGTTGCCGGTGGGCAGCCGGATCGTACCGACCTATACGCTCGAAGGAAACGTGACCGCTCTCTACGGCGACTTCGCGGACGAGACCACTCCCTCGGCGGTGATGGAGATCCGGGTTTTTCTCCTGGAGAATGCCGGCGGACAGGAGAAGGTCGTTTTCTCGGAAACCTACCGGGCGACGGCTCCTGTATCGAGCAGCGCCACCGACGATTTCATTGACGCGTTGAACCGGAGCCTCATGGAGATTCTGACCCGCCTGGAGACCGATCTGCAGGAGGTCCTCGTTGGCAGGGCACAGACCTCATCAGCCTCGCAGAGCCTCCAATGATACCGGCTCTTCCCTGCCGGAGGAATCAGCGGGAGGAGGACTTGCCCATTGCGTTGCGGATAACGCCGATGATCGCCATCAAGACGCCGCCGCCGACGCCACCGCCTGCGATGCTGCCCACGATGCTGCCAAGATCCATTCCGCCGCTGCCGGTCGCTACGCCGAGCAGACCGAGCAGTTGACCGCCGATCCCGCCGCCCAGGATGCCGGCAATGGAATTGCCGAGCGTCCCCAGCGAAAACTGCTTCATCAAACCGCCTGCCACATTCCCACCCACCGCGCCGCTCACCAACTGGATTATCAACGGTAGCAGACCTTCCATTGTGTCTTCCTTTCCGCATTCCTTGTCTTCGCTCGCCTCGTCGGTCAGTACTCCACCGCGGCGGGCAGTGTCTTGGCCTGTTCGATCCAATCGGCAACGACGCTTTCCGTCGGAACGCGGCGCGTGAGGCTCTTTTCCGTGTTCACTTCAGTCATCTTCGTGACGAGATTGGCCGCGACGCGGTGCTTGAGTTCCTTGACCGTGTCCACGCCGGAGGCTTCGAGGAGTTCCGAGAACTCCGATCCGATGCCGTTGATGCGATACAGATCGACCATGTTCACCCACTTGAGAATCAGGGATTCGTTGATCCCTGTCTTCTGGGCAAGGTCGGCTCGCCCTTTCTTCGTTTTTCCCGCGGACAGCAGTTCATCCGTGTTCTTCACGCTGGCGCTGCGGAGTTTCTCGCCGTACGCCGGACCAATCCCCTCGACATCTTCGATCTTGTACTGTGCCATTGTTGCAACTCCTTTCCTTTGAGGTTCTAAACTGTTTCCAGTCAAAGACTCCAGGCTCATCGAGCGTCAACCGCATTCACGAAACACGAGTCAGAAGGTGCGTACGAATCCACCGAAAGAACATGAGGTCCGCGACATGGACCGACTCCCGTCCCCCTGGTCCCGACGGATCCTCTCTCCCTGTCCCGTGCCTCATTCGGACAGCCGGACACAGAAGGACAGGTCGGGCTCGTGTGACCGGGCGAGCCCGACCGACCCTGTGTGGTTGTGACACTCGATTCTGTCAGCAATCGGCTCCGACGAGGAGCTTACTCATAAGACTGAGTTGCTTCCGTTTCTTCGACAGGACGGCCCAACTCCGCCGTGTTCATGGCGACTTTGAAGCGTATGTCTCCCGCCTTGACGGCTCGGACGACCACCTTCCAGGTCGCCTTTGCTTTTGCGGGAAGGCTGGGCAACGGTGCGAACGTGACCACATTGCCTGCCACGGTTCCTCTCGTGTCTCCGGAAGAGGAAATGTACTGATAGGCATCCTCCCAGGTGGCGGTGATCTGGACGTTTGTGCTGGCGATGCCGCCCTGGTTGGTTGCGGTGATGATGTACGTCGTTTCGTCGCCGAGCAGGACCGGGTCGTCCGTGTCAACGACTTCCAGCAGCACGGCGGCGATCCCGATGACGGTGGTCTTGGCGGAGGCGGTCACGGCGTCCGCGCAGGCGCCGACCGCTGTGGCGGTGTTGGACAGGGTCCCTGCTGTCACGGGCGTGTACGTCACGCCGACCTTCTTGGACGAATTGGCGGCCATCGTGCCCAACTGCCAGACCACCTTCGAGCCCGACACCGTCCCGCCGGCGGAGGGTTTCACGCTCTGAACGCCCTGCGGGATCGTGTCCTCCAGCACGACATTGGTCGCGGGAGTGTCGCCCTTGCTGGTGACTGTGATCTCATAGGTGACCGGACGTCCCATGTAGATGGGTCTGGCCGGTCCCGTCTTGGTGATCGCCAGCACGGGCTGTCGGACGATGGTCTCGGTGGTCACCTCGGTCTTCAGCCCGCTGCTGGAGGTGGCGGTGGCCTTGTTGATATAGGCGCCGGTCTTGGACGCCTTGAGCGTTGCCGAAAAGTCTTTCGATTGTCCGGCGGCCAGCGTTCCGGCATTGAAGACGATCTCCGTCTTTCCGTCCGTCGTCGTCATGCCGGGAGGCAGGGTATCCACGACCCGGACTCCCGGGACGGCGCCGGTGCCGGTGTTCGCAACGGTGAGTTTGATGGGGATCGGATCGCACAGGATCGCCTCTTTGGGCGCCGTTTTGGTGAGCTTGAGCTTCGGTTCCACCACTTCGGCGCCGGCGCACGCGGGCAGGAGGAAGGTGACCGTCGCGCAATTCGTGAGGCAGTCGCCGGAGGTGGCTACGCCTGCGATCGTGATCTGCCGGCTCGCGTTTGCGTCAAGCGAGTCCAATGTCCAGATCAGTTTGTCGCCTTCGGTCCGTGGCGGAAGATCGGATTGGACGAACTTGAAATTCCTGGGCAGGTACTCCGTGATCGCCACGTTGCTGACCATCATGTCCGACAGATTCGTGACCTTGATGGTGTGGTCGAACGTCGCATTCAGAGCGATCTCGGCGGGCATCTGCATGTCCAGGCGGATCACGTCGTTTGCCGGGTACGTTCGTGAAGCCTGACAGGCCCCGCATCGGCCTGCGGCCGCAGCCGGTTTCGGCGCGGCCGCAGGCCGAACAGGAGTTGTGGGTTGGACGGTCGCCGCCGGCTGGGGCGTCACGGCGGTCTCCGGTTCGGCGGTCTCCGTGGACTTGCAGCCCGGCAAGAGGACGCCTGCGAGGAACAGGATCAGGACGAATGATGCGCCTACATGTGTCTTCATAGTGTTGCTCCTTCCCTTCTTCTGCTCGATCTTTCGATTGCGAAGTCAGTTCGGACACCAGAACACCATCAAAGCGAACCATCGACTCCCTGCGCCCTGCCGCGTGATCCGCGGACCCGCCGCAGTTCTCGCCGCGTTGTGCGACGCCGTGATTAAAACGTTATGCCGACGCCGAGGATGTACTTGACATCGGTGCTGCCCTGGCCCGGCGCGGGACTCTCATCGTAGTTGAAGATAACCCGGAAGTTCGCGAACATCGTCTTGGTCAGATTGGCGCGCAGTTCCGCGGTCGTGGTCAGGTAGTAGTCGGAGAACTGCTCCAGGCTCGGATAGTAGGTCAGATCGTGAACGAATCGGAGGGTGTTCGTGATCTTGTGGTCCAGGTTGTATCCGAGTTGAGCGGAGATCTGGCTGTTGCTGTCGTCCGCCGGAGGGTCCACGTCGAACTTCTCATAGAGCGAGGCAAGACCGAGGTTCGTGGAGAAGTTGGTCCGGTCCGTCTCAATCCACTGATAACCGGCACCGCCGCCGACCACGACGCGTCGATCCAGGTCGGCGACCGCGTCTTTCTCATAGCGGCCGTTGATGAACCCGAAGAATTTCTTCGTGAAGAAGTAGTCGTACTGGGCCCTGGCCCGCCACCAGTCTTCGGTGGTTCTCTCTTCCTTCTCGCCGGTGACGGGGTCCCGATCTCGGTCCGTTTGCTTGCTTTTACCGTAGTCCGCTCCGGCGGTGGTCCGGTCCTTCTCCGATCGTCGCATGACGCTGATGTTGGCGCTGACCGCCTCGGATTTCGTGTTCCCGTGCGTTGAGGTCACGGCGCCGGAAATGCTGCCGGTCCACTTCGGCTCGGGCTTCGGCGGCGGGTTGATCGACGCCACATCGGCCAATGCGAACGTCTGGGGACGCACGGCTGTACCCTCGGCAATCGCAAACTGGTCCGGCCCGGCCGCGACGGCCGGCTGGTTGAGCACGGTGCCGTCCTTCATGTGGATGGCAAGGGCCGCGTCGCTCTGGAACGTCGCGACATTCCCCATGGGGACTGTGATCTGTCCGGCCTGCTCGGTATCTACGACCAGTTTTCCGTCGCCCATATTGACAATCTTGCCGGTCAGCCGGTCGCCGTTCTTCAGCGTCACCTGATCGGCGTGAAGGGTCGCGCCCAGCCACAGGCAGACGGCAAGTGTCGACAAAATAAGTTTCCGCATGATCTTTCTCCTTACCATGATTCCGCGAATCTTCGGGACGCGTCGCGTTCGCGTCTTGGATTCTCAAAGGCTCTGTTAATTTCCACTCGACGCGATGCCACCCTGCTTGATATGGATATCATGCTGGGGGAAGGGAATGCTTAGGCCATTCTCTTCGAGGGCCACTTTGATCTTCTCCGTCAGATCGAAGTGCGCCGGCCAGTAGTCCGCGACGGTGACCCAGGGGCGGACGACGAAGTTCACGCTGCTGTCGGCCAGGGCAGAGACCGCCACGACCGGCGCCGGATCGGGCAGAATGCGGCTGTCCGCCGCCAAGACCTGCTCGATGACCTGTCTGGCCTTCCTCAGGTCGTCCTCGTAGGACACACCGAAGACCAGGTCCAGTCGGCGAGTGCCGTTGATCGTGTAGTTTTTGATCGTGCTGCCCGTGACCTGGGCATTGGGCACAATGATCCGCACGTTGTCGGGTGAGTTCAGGACCGTGGTGAAGATGCCGATCTCCTTGACGCTGCCTTGGGCGCCGCCGGCCTCGACGTAGTCGCCGACGCGGATGGGTTTGAAGATGAGCATCAACACGCCGGAAGCGAAATTGGACAGAGAACCCTGTAACGCCAAGCCCACCGCGAGACCTGCGGCTCCGACGATGGCCACGAACGAGGCGGTCTGGACCCCCAGATTCGAAAGGGCGGCGATGACGACGAAGGTGAGCAGGCCCAGGTAACACAGGCTATCTATGAACCGCACGAGGGTTTCATCCATCTTTGCCCGCGTCATGGCCTTGCTGGCGAGCTTGGTGATCAGTCGGGCCACCCAGCGGCCGACCAGGAAGATCAAGACCGAGCCGACGATTTTCAGGCCGTATTCCGCCAAGAGTGTGTACACCTTGGTCAGAATCTCCTGAAGGGTGCTCACGTTGAGATTGCTCAGGTCGAAAGCCGGCTCGGATGCGGCGTTCGGATCCCCTCCGGCAGCGGCAAGGCTCGAAGTTGTTCCTGCAAGCACAATAAAGAGGGAGGCAATGCCTTTCCAGAAACGGTCTCCCCTACGGTTTCTCATGGTTCCGTCCTTTTGTTTGGTAGTCACTAATCCGTTTGCTTGCTACTTCGCGAGACCGCGAACGCAACCGTGTGATGCGAGTCTATGCTGCGGCCGGCTTTCGCATGTTCGAGAGGCGGTTGATCGTTCGAATGACCATGAAGATGGTGAAGGCGACGATCAGAAAATCAATGACTGTGTTGATGAACAGGCCGTACCGCATAGCTACGGCGGGGATCACCTCGCCCGTCGCCGACGTGGTCGCTTCCTTTAAGGTCAGTTGCAGGTTCTTGAAATCCACGCCGCCCAGGAGCATCCCGATCGGCGGCATGATGAGGTCATTGACCAGGGAACTGACAATCTTGTTGAAGGCTGCTCCGATAATAATGCCCACAGCCATGTCCAGAGCGTTTCCCTTTACGGCGAACTCCTTGAATTCTGACAGCAGTCCCATGATTCTTCTCCTTAAGATCTCCATTTTGGCCAACGAAACAAAAAAACACCTTCGTTACAGCGGACAAGGCCATCGGGTTCGATAATTCCGAAGTCCCCTGTATTGATCATCGCCCCCGCGCATATACAAAGCTCCTTCATGGGCGATGGGTGACTCTGGGTGTCTCTTGTGTGGACTGGGACCCATGCTATCTCGCGGGGCCTATGGCGGCAAGAAAAAAAACGCGAAATCCCTCCTCGCGGCGGACTGTGACAGAGGGGGATTCTCAAAACTCCCCATCGACATAGTCCTCGAAATGCGAGAACTCGGCGTCCTCCAAGTAGGTCTCCGGGCGGGAAACGAAGCTTCGCAGGTTCTCCATCAGCATCAGGTGCTTGTCTTCCTCTTGGGCCAGTTGCTCCAGAATCTTCTTCTGGGTGGGGTCCTTGACTTCCGCCGCCTTGGTCTGATAGAAGCGTTTGCTCTCTTCCTCGATTCGGACGGCCTTGCCGTAGAGGTCTGCCTCGCTTATGTGAAAGTCGAACTTCTCGCCGTCCTTCTTCATTTTCTCAAGGATCCTCTTGGCATTGCTCAGAACTCGTGTGTTCGCCTTGCCTTTGGGGATGCCAGCCTTCATCTGCTCGACGGTGTGGTAGTGGCTCACCTCTTCATCGGCCAGCATTGTCAGGATGTTCCTGAGTCCGGTGTTCTTTGTTCGCTCCGCCAGATCGCGGTAGTACAGTTCGCTGTACTTTTCCTTGTCCATTGCGAATTGAAAGATGTTCATCATGGCTCCTTTCTCTCGGCGTCGTCCTGGCCTCACCGGCTTTTCTCCGCGATGGGAGACATTCATCAGGGTTAACGACTTAATTTACAGGCGTGCCGGCGCTTTGTTCTGTGAAACTGGCAAGGAACATTCTGTTCTCGGATACGTGTGACCCGATGCGGGATTTTCATCGCGTCGATTTGAACTCGGCACGGCAACATGCGTAAGGATGTGTGACGGGCAACCGGGGTCGCTTTTGCGGCCGCTCAGAAAACGACGAAATGCGTACATCACAAAGCCCCGCGTAATCTCGCTTCTCTCCCTCCGCACCGCGGGGCTTTGCTCTTTTCGTGCGATCTGGACCCTGTCATGCCCGTGAAAAGTCCGGGTTACTCCTCCTCCTGTGCAAAACTTGCACGCGCTCCGCAGTTCTTTGCATGTGTCTACGTAAGGCATGGCCTAACAGTGTCTTACGAATTCTATGGTTGCGGCAGGGCTGTATAATTAGAGAAATGTCCACCTTTTTTTCGGCCATAGATGTACAATTAACTTTACACTATGTCGCAGTTGTTGAGTGTGAGGTGTCTGGAGACGTGAAAAAAGGTGCAACACATTCCTTGACTTTGTCGTATTTATGTTCGATAATGTGTATTTTCGAGCTGTGAGGCATCTCGGGGGGCACCCCGCCCGATCTTACTGTTAGTGCAGAACCGATTGGACCAAGGCATGCAGATCATGGCCAACAGAAGCTGTATAATAAGGTTGT
>CAZDTD010000127.1:0-10414 GCA_964507995.1 uncultured Pirellulales bacterium
TTCGCATCGATGATCCTGTAAGCGATTCTCTCCATAGCGGAGTTTATTATAACCCTCGGTCCCGCCTGCGGGTAGGAAAAACAGAGGCGTTGCGATTCAAACAATTCAGCAAATCGCCACTCGTCAGAGTGCGGAGAATAGTTCTTTTCATTCTTCTCTTTCTTTTCATTCTTGTTAGTGGCCGCGCGTTGGTCGCCTGTTGGTCTGGCGTTGGCCGTCTGTTGGTCGCTTGCCCTCTTGGTGATGTCGTAAATCCCGTTGTCACAGAGCGTTGTGACCGTGCCATGGGTGGTCGGTTTGAAGGCGGCAACGCTCCACTGGCCGAGACGTTTCAAGGCGCCGGGCGCCGGACAAGACCTGTCCACGCAAGCGCGGACATGTCGTTCAGCCATCCCGAGCAAAGGGCCGTTCGTAGAAGATAGGGAACGACCGGCTCTCGCCGGGCAGGGCAGGTTGTCCGGCGCGCCGGGAGCAGCCGGCTTGTCCGACGGTCGCGATCTCGCGAGACCCGCCGTCGCTGCGCAGCGAGTAGGGTGCGTATCACGCACCAATCAACCATCGGGTGTATGGAAAGATGGTGCGTAGTACGCACCCTACGAAGACTGCATGGGGAGTTTTGCGCTTTGGGGCCTGGGGCGTGTACGCGAGCGAGACGCTCGCTTTCGGGTGTGCGAAGCACGCCTGCTACTGGTGGCTCCAATGCGGCAAACTCCCGCCGCCCTCGGGGCGGCGGAATCCGGAGTCATCCACAACTGCCGTGGCCGGCTGGGCCCCGACAAGACATGCCCACGCGAGCGTGGGCATGGCACCCAACGCCTTAAAAAAGAAGAATGAAATCCCGAAGAAACCCTTTGACAAAAGTCGTTCCATATCAGTGTGCCCGTAAGGGCATCTTCCACTTGGAGTGACGCGTCGGAAAAGGGCAGGTCGGGCCTCTATTCTTCAACGAAATCTTTCGGTTCTGTGGCGAGGGCATCTTGCCCTTGCTCTTCGCAGGGGAGCACGCAACATCGGGGCAGGCGAGGCCAGGATGGCCTCGCGACGCAAGGGCGGCCACGGACCGAAGGGCCGTTGCGCGTCCAGCTCGCCACGAAGATTTTTCCCCCTCAAAGCAGGCCCGACCTGCCCTTTTTCCGCCGCGGCGGAATCCGGAGTCGTCCCCAACCACCGTGGCAAGGAAGAATGAGGGTGTGACTAATTCTCCTGGCAGCCGGGCGGTTCCTCCCGATGGACGGAGGAAGGAACGGACGGATCCGGAGTCCGCCGCTGTGCGGCGGGAGGTTATCGCATTGGGGCCTCCAGCAGTCGAGGTGTTGCGCACCCTCTGACCCGAGCATTTCGCTCGTGTTCCATGCTGGAGGCCTCAAAGCGCAAAACTCCCCAAGCAGGCCCGCTTCGGGCCTGCATTGTGCCCGCGGGATGGCAACCTCTCCCGGTTGCTTGAGCATCCTGCGTCTGCCAGAAAATCTGGGCACACCCCAATCCATTGCACACCCGTGATTTGTCTTTTGCCCGCGCGGGCGTGGAACTATAATTACCGGCGTGATTCGTTATCGACGAAACCTGTGGAAGGAGTGTGTCTCATGACATTGAAGTGCATCGGAGCGGGTCTGATTCTGGCGATATTCGGTCTTTCGAGCGCAGCGGTTGCACAGTCGGGGGCCAAGGAGCCCAATGCGGCGCCCGCCGCGAAGGTGAAGCCGCAACCGGCGCAGGCCCAGACCGAGGCTGTTGCCGAGGCGCCGCTGCCTGCGCTGCGGGTCGGCCTGCCGGCGCCGGAGCTCAAGGTCGCCAAGTGGTTCAAGGGGACGCCGGTCGAGAAGCTGGAGGCGGGCAAGATCTACGTTCTGGAGTTCTGGGCGACGTGGTGCGGCCCGTGTCGGAGGACGATTCCCCATCTGACGGAGCTGGCGCACAAGCACGCAGGGAAGGTCACCTTCATCGGCGTCGACGTCTGGGAGCGACCACAGGAACAGACCAACGAGGCGATCTTTGCCCTCGTGGAGCCCTTCGTCAAGGAGATGGGCGACCAGATGGATTACAACGTAGCCGCCGACGGGATCGACAAAACCATGGCGACGACGTGGATGACCGCTGCTGACAGGAACGGGATTCCGTGCGCGTTCCTCGTCGGTCGGGACGGGAAGATCGCCTGGATCGGACATCCGGCGACGATGGACTCGGTGCTCGACGAAGTCGTCGCGGGCACGTGGGACGTTCAGGCGGAGGCCAGGCGACAGGAAATCGAATGGCGAAAGCAGCAGGAGCGAGGCAAGCTGGAGGCCCCGATTCGCGCCGCCCTGCAGGCCAAGGACAACAAGGCGGTGATCGAGGCGATTGACAAGGCGATTGCGGTCCAGCCGGAGATGGAAGAGGACCTGATGCCGGTGAAATTCCGCTCGTTGCTGCAACTCGACGAAGCGGCGGGTTTCGCCTATCTGCGGACCCTGGTGGAGAATGGCAGCATCGAGAAGAACCCCTTCCACGCCTTCAACGCGGCTTTCATTCTGAGGCAGCAGGGGAGCAATCTGAAGAGCCCGGATTATGCGCTCGTAGCCGTAGCGATGGGCAAGGCCAAGGCCGCCGAGCAGGACAATCCCACGATCCTCTCGCTTTATGCCGAGACGCTCTCCAAAATCGGCAAGATGGACGAGGCCATCGGTATGCAGCAAAAGGCCATCGAGAAGGCCGAGCCGCTCGTCGGGCAGCGATTGCCGCAGAGCTGGCTCGACAGCGAGAAAGCCCGGCTGGAGGAATACAAAGCCAAGGGGCAAACGAGCGATCAGGACGCCAAGCCCTGATCGAATCGGATACAGCAAAGCAGAATGAAGGACCTGGGCTGCGAGCGGGAGAGATCTCCCGGTTCCAGCCCAGGTCCTTTTGTTTTGTTCAAGACAGACCCTTCCGTCGGTACGGTCACGTCTGATTGGCGTCGGTCTCGGCGCTGACTTCCTGCTCGATCTTGTCGAGTTCCTGGTCAACGTTCTGTTCCGTGATCTGCTTGTCGGCCTCGGCCTTGTACTCGGCGGCCGTCTTGGTCTGTTCCTGCGGGGCCGCCGCCGGCGTCGGCTCCGTCTTCTTCGAGCACCCGGCCAGGATCGCCATGCAAAAGATTCCGACGATCACGCTGATTATCGTATTTCGCAACATGAGTTTATCCCCAAACCTCGCGCCGGCCCGAATCGGTCCGGCGGTCCTCATTTGATTTGTCCCGTCGATCTACTTCGACGGCCCCTGGTTGGTCTTCTCTTTCTCGGCATTCGGAGCGGCCTGCGGTCCCTGGTTCGAATCCGGCTTGCTCTCCGGCGCAGGGCTCGGTTTCGCCCCGGCGGGCGCCTGCTGCGCAGCCTGCGGTTGTTCCTGCATGCGCTGCACCTTGCGGCTGTAGTTCTGCTGTTCCTTTTCCATCAGCTTCTCCACCCGGGCGACCATCTCCGCATCGCCCTTCTGAGCGGCCAGCTCGCGAATCCGCATCAGCCGGGCGTGACGTTCCATGTGCTTGGCGTCCTCGTGCCGGATCTGTTTCTGGAACGCCTGGGCCTGTTTGGCGTGTTCCTTGCCCAGCGTCTTGCCCTTTTCCACAACGTCGGCGGAACGGTTGGCGTCCTTGTCCGCGGGACCGCCTTGCCTGGACCTTGACGCAGCGGCGCCTTCCCGTCGTCTCTTGACGGTCTCGCCGGCCTTGCCGGCTTCTTTCTGGGCCGCCCCGGTGAGATCCTTCGCGTCCTTCTGCGCATCCTTCTGGGCGTTCTCCGCCTTCGAGGTGTTCTGTTTGACCTGTGTCTGATTCTTGCCCTTGCCTTGTCCGCCGGCCTGCGCGAAGGCCTCGGCGCCGGACCAGAGCAGAACCGCTACTGCACACGCAATGAATGGTCTCATTTTCGTTCTCCTTCACGAATGGACGATCCTGTGGAAATGTCCGAACTTCAGAATTGTATTGTCTCGCCATCCAGAGGTCAACATGGTAGAATGGAAAGAATGGGAAGTTGTCGCTGGATGAGTCGATTGTATCCGGGTCGGGCATCTGGCCGGTTCGGATTGGGACAGGTGCGGTGAAAAGAGGATAGGAGCAGCGCCCATGCGAAGAAAAGCGTTCACACTCATCGAGTTGCTCGTTGTCGTCGCGATCATTGCGATCCTGATGGCCATCCTGATGCCGGCCATGCAGCGAGCGAGGGAGCAGGGCAAGCGGGCCGTGTGCCTGAACAACGTCAAACAGTTCGGCATCTGCTGGGTCATGTACGCCGACGAGAACGATCAGAGCATCGTCAACGCCTGCACCGTCGAGAACACGGAGGGACATTCGGACACGACGGAGCCCTGCTGGCTGTACTTCCACGACGATTGGAGGAACGATGTGGACAAGTGCACCAAGGGGATCAAGGATGGCGCGATGTGGCCTTACATCAAGCAACTGTCGCTCTATAAATGTCCCACCGGCATCCGCGGCGAGGTGAACACCTATGCCATCGTCGACGCCATGAACGGCGCGATGGGCAGCACGGCGATCGGCGCGCCCAAAGAGCGATACATCCGCAAGAAGACCCAGATCAAGCGACCGGGCGAGCGGGCGGTCTACGTCGATGAGGGCAAGACGAGCACGCAGAGTTGGACGATCTTCTACAACCAGGAATCCTGGTGGGACGCGCCGCCAATCCGCCACGGCGCTGGCACCAACTTCAACTTCGCAGATGGGCACGCCGAGTACTGGAAGTGGGAGGACAATCGGACTCTCAAGTACGGTCGCGGCGAAGGCGGTTTCGCCGCGGCGCAGGCCGGCAATAACGACATCCACCGGTTGCAGAAAGCCGCCTGGGGCAAGCTGGGTTATACCCCGTCGGAATGACCGCAGGATTCACTACCTCGGCATGTCGCATATCGTCTCTGCCTCCTGGGTGACTTCCCTGGTCCTGTGCGCGACGATTTGCCAATCATCGTCCTCGCGGTATACTTGTCTGCGTGAATGGTCGTGTCGTTAGTGCGTCCGAGAATTGATGGAGAAACGCTATGGATCGTCGCGAGTTTCTACGAGCTGCCACCACGGGACTGGCCGTTGCCGCCGCAACGCCTTACGTGCCTGTCTATGCCCAGACGAAGACGCGTCGCGTCGGGCTGATCGGCTCCGGCTGGTACGGCAAGAGCGCCCACTTTCGCCTGCTCCAGATCGAGCCGGTCGAGGTGGTCGCGGTATGCGACGTGGATAAACAGATGCTCGCGGAAGCCGCCCAGATGATTGCCGCACGTCAAGTGTCGAAGAAGACGCCCCGCACGTACGGCGACTGGCGCGAGATGCTCAAGCAGGAGCAGCTTGACATCGTGCACATTGCGACGCCGGACCACTGGCACGCGCTGCCGATGATCGCGGCCTGCAAGGCCGGCGCGGATGTCTACGTGGAGAAGCCGGTCAGCGTGGACGTGGTCGAGGTGCAGGCCATGCTCGCAGCGGCCCGCAAGTACAAGCGGGTCGTCCAGGTGAACATGCAACGGCGCAACACGCCGCACCTGATCGAGGCCAAAGAGCGCGTCATCAAAGAGGGCCTGCTCGGCAAGGTCGCCTACGTCGAAATCTGCTGCTATTACCACATGCGGAATCGCAGCAACCCGGCCGACTGTCCGCCGCCGGAGAATCTGGACTACGAGATGTGGACGGGTCCTGCGCCGATGCGACCGTACTGCCCGATCAATCACCCCCGCGGCTGGCGGGCCTTCATGGAATATGGCAACGGCATCATCGGCGACATGTGCGTACACATGCTCGACATGGTCCGCTGGCTGCTCGACCTGGGTCCTGCGACGCGGATCAGCTCCACCGGAGGCATCCTCCTAAACAAGGACAGCAAGGCCAACATCAGCGACACGCAGACCGCGACGTTCGACTTCGGCGACGTGCCCGTCGTGTGGACGCATCGGACGTGGGGCGCTGCGCCGGACCCGGAATTCCCCTGGGCGGGTTTCATCTACGGCGACAAGGGCACGCTCAAGGCCGACGTGCACAAGTACAAATTCATTCCGCAGGGCCAGGGCCAGCCGCTCGAAGGCAAAGCGCTCTACGAGTACGACAAGTACCCGGAGGACGAGACCGAGAAGGACTTGGAACGCCACGTCGCGGCCCCCATGCGCCGGCACTGGCGGAACTTCCTCGATTGCGTCGATTCCCGCGAGCAGCCTGCGTCCAACATCGAACAGGGCTACATCACGGCTGGCGCCTGCATCCTGGCGAACCTGTCGTGCAAGCTCGGTCGATCCCTGACGTGGGACCCTGAGAAGGGCCGGGTCGTCGGCGACGACGAGGCGAACCGCCTGCTGGCCCGGCCATATCGCAGTCCGTGGGTGCATCCGGATCCAGACCACGTCTGACAGGCGGGCAGAACACCAGGGACGGAAGACGGAGGCCGGAACCAGGCTGCGTCCTGTTGTGTCCCACCCTTCGCCCATTGTCCCGTCAAGGGTCCCATAAGAAATGGCGACACGAGACTGGTACTTTTTGCGTGGTTGCCGCAAGAAAGGACTTCCCATGCGCCTGGGAATCGGGTAATCTGCACGCCTGCGATCTACGCCAGTTCACGGACAGATGGGTTTCATCGGTTCGTTATGTCCTGTGGGGCGGAAGTGCATCAGAGAAGAAGATGGATCTTGGGAAGTTGGGCGTTCTCCGCTTCGATGGCAGAAGCGCAGCCTGGGAGTCAGTGGAATGCCTCTGTTGACGCTGTGTTTCCAATTGCACCAGCCGTTCCGGCTTCACCCGGACGGAACCACGCTTTTCTGGGATGAGAAGAATCGGGAGATCTTCACACGGAAGGCGGCAAGGTGCTACCTGCCCACGATCCAAATGTTCTCGGACCTTGTCCGGGCGCATTATGACTTCAAGATTTGCCTGAGCCCCTCCGGCACGTTCCTCGAACAGGCGGAACTCTACGAACCCCAGATCCTGAACGCCCTCAAAGAGTTGCTGCACCTGGGCGGCGACACGCACCAGGTCGAGTTTCTCGAACAGCCATACTACTACTCATACGCCTCGTTCTTTGCCGATCCTCGCAAGACGGAATTCAAAGAGCAAGTTTCGCTGCATCGGCAGAAGATGCACGACATCCTGGGGACGAAGCCAACCGCGTTCGCCAACACGGCCCTCTCGTACAACAACGAGGTCGCGAACATCGTCGCCGACATGGGTTTCAAAGCGATCCTGTGCGAGCCGACCGAGAAGACGGTTGACGTGCGAACGCGCGTGCCGATCCGCGGCAGCGAGGTGCACCGGGCGATCGGCCGCAAAGGCCGGCCCCGCAAGCTGGCGGTCCTGCCGCGAAACACGGCTCTGAGCCGCAAGCTGACCGAGGACCTCAACGGCGCCGCCACCGCGGCTCAGCAGTACGCCGATTGGGTCCATGACGCCGGCGGCGAGGTCATGGTGCTCTTCAGCGATTTCCCGCACGCGGAGACGGGGACCCCCGCGTACGACAATATGATCGCGTTCTGGACGACTCTGGCGGATGAGGTTACGACGCGCACGGATATCGTACCCGCCAATCCGACCGAAATCGCCGAGTGGTTCCAGATCACCGACTGCCCCATGGTGGACTGCCCCGATCCAACGGATTCGCTTCCCGCGACGATGTCGGGCCAACCCGGGGTTCCGCCATCCAATGCCCAGTGGGTGCTCTTCCGGAACATCGAGCGTCTCGAAAACGAGGCCAAACGCGCCGGCGGCGACCTCGTCCGCAGGTTCCGCTATCTGACCACCTCGGACCACCTGCAGTACCTTCGGGAGAACGAAAGCAACCGCGAGTTCACAGGCGATCCCACGAGTCCCTACGATTCGGTCGGCACCGCCGCCTATGCGCTGACGCACGCGATCGACGACCTGTTCCACGCAATCCGAAGCTTCAACATTCTCAAGAAGAGCACGCGGACCCCTGTGGTGATCGTCACTCCCGAGACGGGCCGGCTCCCCTCGGAAGGGATGGGCCAGTTCGCGAAGTACGTGTCGGGCAAGAGCGGCGGGCTGGGCGAGGTCATCTCCGCCCTGTGCAAGGGGCTCTCCGAGCGTCGAATCCCCGTGCACCTGGTGACCTTGAACCTGAGCCGCAGGTTCCGCGAGGAGGCCGGGCTCAGCGAAGCCGAATGGACCCAGACGCGCCACCACCTGAATCCCGAGAACATCCACCTGGTCAGTTCGGCGATCTATGAAGGGTATCGCAGCGCCTACGACGGCTCGCCGTTGGCCAACGCCGCGGAGTTCCAAAGGCAGATCGTCAACACGTACATCAAGGAAATCCGCAGCGCCTATGAAGGCAGGGCCATCCTGCACACCAACGATTGGATGGCCGGCGGGATTATCCCTGCCTACGCGAATCTGCGGGGCATGCCCATCCTGCACACGGTTCACAACACGCACACCGGCTATGTGCCGCTCGACATGTACTACGGCGTGAACATGCAGGCCCTCGGGCCGAAACTGTACCTGTCCCTGGATACTCGCGAGAAGACCGTCGATTGCCAGGCCACCGCGATCCGCAACGCATCGAAGGTCAGTTACGTCGGCGAGAAGTTTCTCAAGGAAATCGTCGGCGACTACTTCCTCTGGGACCCGGTCGTGCCCCTGAGCGTGCGTCAGGAGACGAAGGTGCGTTACTGGGGCCACGACACGCACGTAATCCCCAACGGCATCTCTCCCGACGTATACCCGGAGAACCAGGAGGAGAACCCCGAAGTCGACAAGCCCGGCCTGGCGAAGCGATACGGGCCGACGGACAGCAGCGTCATTGAGGCCAAGCGGGCCAACCTCGTCAAATTCCAACAGAAAACGGGCCTTCGCGTGGACGCCGACGCGATTCTCTTGTACTGGCCGTCCCGACTGGACCCCATGCAGAAGGGCGTCGATCTGCTCGAAAAGGTGGCTCAGAGGATCGTGGACGCCCATCCGGGCGTCCAAATCGCCGTGATCGGAGACCCCGTCGGCGGCGATACCTGGCACACCAGTGTGATGGGCCGGATCGCATTTGCCTCACGCGGGACGATCTGCTACCATCGGTTCAATCAGGACCTCAGCACACTCGGCTACGCCGCCGCAAGCGATGTCTTCGGCGCGTCGCTCTACGAGCCCTTCGGCCAGATCGATGTCGTCGGAAACATCTACGGCGCCACCGCTACCAACCGCGACACCGGCGGTTACAGCGACAAGATCATCCCGCTGAACCTTCGCGCTTGGGGCGCGCCGATGGACCGCGGCAATGGCGTCCTCTTCCGCGACTACGATGCAAACGGCCTGATCTGGGGCCTCGAAGCCGCCATCCGACACCACAGGTATTTCCGCGAGCACGCGAGAGAGTGGGACAAGCAGATGAGGAGGATCATGAAGGAAGCGAGGCAGACGTGGAGCCTCGAAAACATGGTCGCCAAGTACATCACCGCCTACGAGGAAATCAACGGCGGCAAACCCCTCGCGTAGCCCCCCATCGTCTGCGTTCGGTTCGCACGAGACCGCGGCCGGAGTTTTTCAAATTGCGGCTATGCTTTGGGCGTAACTCGAAAGACAACGGCCCCTACCTGCACGTTCGTCGCCGGCGGTGGAACCTCCGTCTTGAGCCTCACGCAAACAGTCACAGTCCCGCTGGGCGGAGCGAGTTCCGCCGGGGTGGCCGAACAGGAATACTCACCGGGAACGACGCCGTTCGATACGAACTCCACGCTGACGTTCACAGCGGTGCGAGCCTCGCACACTACGTCGACACACCCTTCGTATGTATTGGCGGTTCGACGCATCATGTAGATCACGAGCTTGTCCAAGTCCTTGATCCGCACCCACGGCTGGATGTCCATCAAGACCGGGATCGTCGTCACTGCCTGGGGGATTTTGCTGCAAGGCCACTTGTGGGTATCGAGCTCGCCTGCCTGTGCGGTCACAGCCCAAAGGGCCACTGCGCCGACAATGAATGAGCTCACTCTCACGACCCAACCTCCTTGTCTTTCTCTATCACCTGACTGAAAACTGGGATACCCGAAAGCCCTTAGATTATTCGTTTGCCAGATCTCGTCAAGGAGAAAATAGGCAAGATGGGCAGTTTGCATAAGATATTTCGCTCTCGTGTGCAGCGATTGATCCTGCTGAGCCTGTCGCCCAGGGCTCGAATGAGACCGCATCGACAGTTGACCTGCGGCGACGATGGAGTATCATGGACCGCCAAAACAACTCGACGATGATTTTTGAAAATGGAGCAACCCATGAGAGATCGGAACAAACGAATCCCCTTCACCCCACTCATGATAATCCTCCTGTGCAGTCTGTGCATGGGCCTTTGCGCGGCTCAAGATCAGCAAACCCCGCTGGAACGGGACTATAACGTTGCCCCAGTGCCCTTCAATCAGGTTCACGTCGAAGACGGCTTCTGGACGGATCGGCTGGCGACCAGCCGGCTGG
>CAZDTD010000128.1:0-10332 GCA_964507995.1 uncultured Pirellulales bacterium
CGGTCGAATCCCACGCGCTGTACAACGTGCTGGAGAACGAGATCGTGCCCCTGTTTTACAGCCGGTCGGCGGACGACCTGCCTCGGGCCTGGATTCAGAGAATGAAGGCCTGCGTCAAGTGGGTGGCCCCTCGATTCAACACGCATCGGATGCTGGCCGAGTACACTCGGCGGTTCTATTGTCCCGCCGCAACGCGATACCGCAATTTAACCTCTGACGCCATGAACGAGGCCAAATCGTTCGCCCGGTGGAAATCTGAGATTCGACAGGCGTGGTCCCAGTTCGCGGTCCGCCAGGTCACCATGAGCGCCGCCAACGGCAACGGCGGCGAGCAATTGAACCCGCGGCAGCCGCAACTCAAGGTGGGGACGGAACTTACCGTGCGAGCCCTGGTCAACCTCGGGCGGATTCAGCCCGGCGACGTGAGCGTCGAGCTGTACCATGGCCCAACGGATTCCTGGGGCAACATTCGGGAAGGAATGGCGATTCCGATGGCGTACGAGCAACGGGCGGGTGACAACGGCGAACACTGGTTCACCGGCCGAATGGAGTGCCGCGCCACAGGACAGCACGGCGTGGCTGTGCGGATTCTGCCCAATCACCCCGATCAGAGCAGCCCATTCGAACTGGGCCTGATCCTGTGGGAGAAGAACTGAGGCAATGGCAAATCCTACTTCGTCTCTCGTTCGCTGACGAGTGCGTAGGCGGCTTCGGAGGAGGGCGCTTTTTCCAGGGCGATCTTGAAGTCCCCGTCCAACATGAGCCGGCTGATCCTCGCCAGGGCCTGAATGTGAGGGCCCGTCTGGTCCTGCGGAGAGACCAGCAGGATGACGATGGAGACCGGTTTGCCGTCGACGCTCTCGAAGTCGATCGGGTCCGGGGCAATGCCCAGCGCCATCACCAGCTCCTTGACGGCATTGCACTTGCCGTGTGGGATGGCGATGCCCGCGCCGATCCCGGTGCTTCGCGTCCGTTCCCGCGTGAAAACAGCGTCCAGGACCGTCTGGCGGTTCTGGATCAGCTTGTTCTTGTCGAGCATGTCCACCAGTTCCGTGATGGCGGCGTCTTTGTCTTTACCTTCCAACGGGACTTTAACACACGTTGGCTGTAGTATCTGCGTCAGAATCATCTCAAAAACGACCCAAGAAACCCACACTGACTATTTCCGAACAAGTCAGGGAGTATAGCGGTGCAAATTCCCGCTGCCAAGTATTTTATTTCCCGAAATGAACAAAGCCGATTCTTGTCGATATCATATGGGCGACCGCCCGTTGGCGGGTGGTCTTGAGTTGATGAGTCGGGTCGGACGGTGAACAGCGACGAAAACAGCAGAATCGAGGAGATTCGAGAACGGATCAAGGAGTTCCCGACGGGACCCGGTCTGTACTTCATGAAGGGACCCAATGACGCTGTGCTTTACATTGGCAAGGCCAAGAACCTGCGGTCCCGCGTGGCCAGTTACTTTCAGCCGGGCAGCAATCTCGAAGCCTCCCGAGGTCCGTACATCGTCGAGATGGTCAATCGAGTCCACACGGTGGATTATCTCGAAGCCCAGAGCGAAGTCGACGCGATGCTCAAGGAAGCCCGGCTGATCAAGGACATCCGCCCGCCGTACAACATGGACCTGCTGGATGACAAGACGTTCCCCTACCTGGAGATTCGCGCCCGCGAGGATTTTCCCGGCGTCTACATCACCCGAAAACCGCAGGAGAAGGGCACGATTCTGTTCGGTCCGTTCACGAACGTTCGCGACCTGCGGGCGGTGCTCGTCGAAATGCAGAAGGTCTTCAAGTTCCGCACGTGCAGCCTGGAGATCGACGCGGACGACCCGAAACGTCGTTTCTTTCGCCCGTGCCTGCTGCACAGCATCCGCCAGTGTACAGCCCCGTGTGGGGCTCGGATTGAGAAGGCCGACTACCGCAAGATCGTCCGGGACCTCGTCCGTTTCCTGCGTTCGAAGCGTTCTGTGGTGCTGCGTGAGATGTACGAGCAGATGACCGAGGCTTCGAAGCGGCTGGAATACGAGCAGGCCGCGATGCTCCGCGACCGCATCCGGCTGATCGAGAGCCTGGACCAGCGGGGCACGCCGGACGAGCACGTCCAGCCGGAGGTCTTCGCGGCCGATCCGACCGAGGGACTCGTCAAACTTCGCGATATCCTCCAGACGTCCGGCCAGGTTCGCATTATCGAGGGCATGGACATCGCCAACATCAGCGGGGCCGAAGCGGTCGGCTCACTCGTGAAATTCATCGACGGCCGGCCCTTCAAGAACGGCTACCGGCGATTCCGGATCAAGACCGTCAAAGGCATCGACGACTATGCGATGATTGCCGAGGTGGTCCGCCGTCGGTACAAGTATGCCCTGCGAGGCGAGGAACTCTGGCCCGACTTGATCCTCATCGATGGCGGTTTGGGCCACCTGCACGCGGCCGAGGCCGCTTTGAAGGGCATGATCGCCGAGGCGGTCGCGGCGGGGGAGTCGGATCTGGAGATGCCGCACACGAAGATGGCCTCCCTGGCCAAACGCGAGGAGGAAATCTACCTCGAAGGCTGCACGACGCCCTTGAGGCTGCCGGCGAACTCGCCGGTCCGCAAGCTCCTGCAATACGTACGCGACGAGGCCCACCGTTTCGCGCAACACTACCACCACATCCTGCGCACGAAGAGGATGTTCAACGAGGATGCGTGACGATCTGTCGGCGGGGACTCCGCGTCGGAATCGACGTCGTGTCAGTGTTTTTGTTTGGCGAGAGGCCTGACGGGGGGCGCAGTACGGAATTCTCCGACGCGATAAGCCGGGAAGTAGTCTGTCTGGGGGATGCCTTTGATCCGTACGATCTCATCGTAGCGTTTCTGATTGAAGATGCGTCCGCAGAGATAGGTGGTTCTTCTCGTCGAGGACCACTTCTGTTTGAAGCTCGCCATTCCGCTCTCGGCGCGACTCTGTGTGCCTGCGAGACCTCCAAAATCCATCCACCGGGCTTTCCCGAGAAAGTGTTGGATCGACGCCCAGAAGATCGCATACAGCGCGTTCAGTTTGTAGCCGAGCGGGCTGACCCCCAGCAGATGGCCGTAGACGACGTCGCCTTGGATATACGACGAGGCCATCGCTTCGACGCGGTTCTCGTGCAGGGCGCGAAACAGATGGAAACCCGGGATGGTCATCTGCAGGGCGAACGACTCCCGCGAAAACTTGTGGATTCCGGAGAGCTGGTGCTTCTCGATCAGATAACCGTAGGTCTTTACCCACTCATCGAGATGCTCCATCGGATGGTCGCACAGTTCCACGGCCAGATGGCGTAAGGCGGCTCGGATCGTCTTTCTTGTCTTGCCATTGATGATCTCGTTCAGATCGTCCTCCAAGTCGAGAACGTAATGCTCCTTGAACGGGACGAACTTGTCCGGAAAACACTCGCGGAGTTCGTCCAGGGTGTATTGTCCGAAGGGATCGGGCACGAGGCAGACGGATACCAGATCCGACGCCAGATCGTCGATGTCAGCCTTCAACGCGGACCAGTCCCGGCACGCGAACAAGGGGTAACACCCCATGGCGTCGTGGTACGGCGTACCCGGAATTGTTCGTTTGAGAATCCACCCCCCACAGCGAGGCAATTCCTGAGGCGTCCCGTACTCGGCCAGAGATCTGGCGTAATCAGGATGGACGTAACCGTTCAACATGAATCGTACCCTACTCTGTTCTTCGACCAGAGCCGAACAGGAGATTACCAGATCGGCTCAGACGCCGCCACATGTTTGCTGCCGGGTCCGATAAGGAGGCAGTTTTGTGCCGCAGGAATCTTCGGGTCTGGAAAAGGGAATTCCGGCCCTCGGCTTGCGATGACGCACGAACAGACACCCTCAAGCGATTCTCGATTTGCCCTGTTGCGGGTGAACGTGGGCCGTGACATGGGGCCTGGCTGTGGTATACTGTCGGGCTGTGGCCCTCGGAGATGCCTGGAGATGGGTCCCCGACGGCTGGACCATGCAATGTGGTATCGAAGGGAGGTTGGAACGATGCTTCGCAAAAGCCTTGGGATTGTCGCAGTGGTTTGCCTGATGGTTGGGTCGCTCTGGGCGGCGCAGGAGAGCGCGCCGTTTCGAATCGGGATCATCGGGCTGGACACCTCGCACGTCACTGCATTCACCGAACTGCTCCACAATCCCGCCAAAAATTACGGCTGCAAGGTGGTCGCGGGCTATCCCGGCGGCTCGCCGGACATCGAGTCGTCCATCGGCCGGGTGCCCGAATACACAAAGACCCTCAAAGAGAAGTTCGGCGTCGAGATCGTCGGCAGCATCGAGGAGCTTTGCAGCAAGGTGGACGGCGTCCTGCTGGAGAGCGTGGATGGCCGGCCGCACCTGGAGCAGGTCAGGCCAGTGATCGCGGCGAAGAAGCCCGTCTTCATCGATAAGCCGATGGCGGGCAATCTGGCGGATGGCCTGGAGATCGTCCGACTGGCGAAGGAGAACAACGTGCCGTGCTGGTCCAGCTCGTCGCTGCGTTTTGGCCCGTGCATCGCCGGCATGGAGAACCGGGAGGATGTCGGCCAGGTCCTCGGTTGCGACGCGTTCAGCCCGTGCAGTCTGGATGAACATCACCCCGATCTGTACTGGTACGGCATCCACGGCGTGGAAATCCTCTACACCATCATGGGGCCGGGCTGCCAGACGGTCCAGCGGGCCCAGACAAAGGACTACGAACTGGTCGTGGGCGTCTGGAAAGATGGGCGGATCGGCACGTTCCGTGGCCTGCGGGCGGGCAGACACGACTACGGCGCCCTGGTCTACGGCTCCAAGGGGATCGTCCGCAGCGAGAAGGGCTACGAGGGCTACGGTTATCTGGTCGATGAGATCGTGAAGTTCTTCAAGACGGGCCAGGCCCCGATCTCGTCCGACGAAACCATCGAGATCCTCGCCTTCATGACCGCGGCGGACAAGTCCAAGGCCATCAACGGCGCAAAGGTCGATCTGGCCTCGGTCCTGGAAGACGCCAGGCAGCAGAACGCAGTCCGACGCTGAAAGAGAAATCCGAATATCGAATCTCGAAATCCGAAACAAATTCGAATCACCAAAACCCAAAACTCAAAACGGTTCCACACCGGCCGGCGACAGCATTTCTGTCATTTGAATTTCGAGTTTTGGGTTTGTTTCGGATTTCGAGTTTCGAATTTCGTGCTTGGAATTCTTCGCCCTCAGACTTCCTCGGGGATTACCCAGGGTTCGCGATAGGTTCGCTTCAGGTGCTTGTTGGCGTCGGGTGCATCGACGAACGTCTCGGTCTTCGGGTCGAAGCGGAGCTTCTGGTTGCCGACGAGGCCCGAGATGTTGGCCAGGTGACACAGCAGAGCCGAATAGTGTCCCTGCTCGACGTCGGCGTTGGGCTGCTGGCGTGTGCGGATGCACTGGACGAAGTTGTCCTGGTGCCACTTGTCGCCTTGTCGGCCATAGCGGGACTCGATCACCTTGTCGTCGGAGTCGAAGATTTGCCAGCCTCCGCCGTGACGGCCGAGGTACATGAAACCCTTCGTCCCGAGGACCTCGATCCTCGTGGCGCAGAATGGCCAGTCGGGGAACAGGTCGCCGTCGCGGATGTTCATCGCGATCTTCTTCATGTACGGCGTCCAGAGCGCCGCCTCGAAGACGAGCGTGAAGTCGCCGTATTCGTAGAGGGCGATCTGCGTATCCGGGATCGTCCGCCCGTCGCGGAGGGCCTTGACGCCGCCAGTGTAGGAGATCATGTCGGGATAGGGCTTGTCTCCGAAGAGCATCCTCGCCAGGTCGAGCTGGTGGATCGCGTCGCCCGGGATCGGACCACAACTGTACTCCCACTGGTTGAGCCACGACCTCCTGGGGTTGTAGGGCAGTTTCGGCGCCGGGCCGCACCACAGGTCGTAATCGAAACCATCCGGGACCGGCTGCTCGGAACCCTTGGCCATCATGGGATGTTGCATCATGTTGAAGACGCGGATCATGTGCACGTCGCCGAGCTTGTCGCTTTTGATCTGCTCGACCGCCTCGCGGGTGTAGGGGGCGCTTCGCGTCTGCATGCCGACCTGGACGACCCGCTTGTACTTGCGGGCGGCCTCGATCATCTTGCGTCCCTCCCAGACGTTGTGGGCGAGCGGCTTTTCCACGTAGACGTCCTTGCCGGCCTGGCAGGCCAGGATCGTGCCCAGCGCGTGCCAGTGATCGGGCGTCGCGTTGAGCAGGGCATCGACGTTCTTGTCGTCGAGAATCCGCCGGAAATCCTGCGCCGTCTGGGGTGCCTTGCCCTGGGCCTGCTCAATGGCCTGCCTGGCAGGCCCGAGCCGTCTGCTGTCCGGATCGCAGAGCCAGGCGACCTCGACATCGGGTCTTGCAGCGAACATCTGGGCCACCTGCCGGCCTCGGCCTCCCACGCCCATGACGCCGAGGATGATCTTGTCGTTTGCGGCGTGACTCGCCTGCTGAGGCAACACGGCGGCCATCGCCGCGGCGCTTAGCGAACCCTTCAGGAACGTTCGACGATTCACGGATTCCATGTTCTTCTCCTTGGAGTTTCTTCGATACACTCCTGTGTCCAGAGGTTGCCGCCGATGTCATTCCCGCGAAAGCGGGAATCCACGAACCTGACGGATAATTCTGGCCCCCCGTCTTCGCGGGGGTGACAGAGCAGAGTCCGCTCAATCGGGATCTCTTACCTGCGGTCCAGTGGTCGCTTGTCTTCGATCTGTTGTTCCGTCTCGATTGTGTTGTTCTGCAGAAGCACCGGTCCCACATTCTCCTCGATGAGAATCCCCACGGATTGGTCCTCCCTCTGGTCGTGGATCGTGTTGCTCACGAACGCCAGTTCGTTGACCTCGCCACGGATGCGGATCTCGGAACCGCCGTTGTTCTCGAGGGTGTTGCCTTCGAATCGGTTGCGGTGGGGGGCCATGCCGACCGACTCGTTGCGGAAGAACAGACCGTTCTGCTCGTTCAAACGGCACGTATTGCGTTGGAACAGGTTGTCGGAATCTTTGTGCCCGATGGAAATCCCGAACTGGCCGTTTTCTTCCAGGAGGTTGTCCTCGAACAGGCCGTGACGAACCCGCCAGCAGAGGAACAGGCCATCGGTTCCGTTGCGGCGGGCGATGCAGCGCCGGATCGTCGGTCGTTGCGAGCCGCTGCCGGGATGAAGCCCGAGAGCTGCGTTTTCTTCGCTGATGCAGTCGGCGACCGTGACGTCGTTGGATTGCTGGAAGCTGATGCCGTCGCCATTGTAGTTCCGCACGAGGCAGCCGCGGATGACGGTCCCAAACGCCCGGTAGAGAAAGATGCCTGCGCCGCGGCATCCGTTGAGCGGGACGTTCTCCTGCCTGTTCCCGTCGATGACGAGGTCCTCGATCCGCACGCCCTCGGCGTCGTACACGCTGATGACCGGGAACACGGTGGCCGCCTGGGCGTCGTTGGCAACCATGCAGTCGGCCATCAGCGGCTTGTCGATGGCGAACGTGTTGCCGGTTTGCCCGATGATGCGGGCGACGGTCGTGTGAAATCCGCCCGCGTTTTTGTCCCAAACAGCCACGCCGCAACCGACGGCGAATCCGCTGGGGGCGCGGATCGTGATCTGCTCCTCGCCGAAGTCGCCGTCGAGGGCCAGGGCCGAGACGACGCTGGCCGCTTTTCGCAGGATGGTCTTGCCTTTGACCCCGCGAACGGTCACGTTCGAGCGAAGGTGCAGCGAATCTCGCATGAGGTACTCGCCTTTGCCGATTTCGACCACGCCGCCCCCGAAGCCGGCGACGTAATCGATCCCCGCTTGCAGGACGCGGTTGTCGTCGCCGATCAGTTCCGCATCACGGTTGCCCACGGTGATGCGTGGCAGTTCGGCCATCTGCGAGTGCATGGCTCTGGGCAACTGCTGTTCCTGTGGGTTCGGGGAGAAATCTCGCGTTGGGCCCGCCGCCCGCAGGGAGGATGTGACAACAAGAACGAGCACGACGGCCGAGGTGACGGTTGTGTAGGTCATGGCAGAACTCCCGAAAATGTGTCTGCCGGTCGTTCCGGCGACAAAGCCCACGTGATTATGGAACCCGCCCACGTGAATGTCAATCTTGTATGGTCGCTTGACATTTCCGTCGGTATGCGGTACAGGTGACACCGGGTCTATTTGGGAGATCATTCGACTATGGCTGATTTGTCGCATATAGACGAAGGCGGGTTGGAGGATTTGCTCAGTGAGCCCACGGCCGGAGCGCGCGAGGCGCTGGCCCGGACGCCGGGGGATGTGGCGATCCTCGGGGCCGGCGGCAAGATGGGACCTACGCTGGCGATGATGGTCAAGAAGGGCGCTCCGGACAAGACGATCTACGCCGTCTCCCGGTTCGGCGATGCGGGGATCCGCGACCGCATCGCGGCCTGTGGCATCGAGATCGTCGAGGCCGATCTGCTGGATGAATCCGCCTACGCCCGGCTGCCCGATGTGCCCAATGTGTTCTTTCTGGCCGGCATGAAGTTCGGCGCCGTGGGCAATCAGCCGTTGACCTGGGCGATGAACGCCTACGTGCCCGCCCTTGTCGCCCGGCAGTACAACCGCTCGCGGATCGTCGCCCTCTCGACGGGCAACGTCTACCCGTTCGTCGATCCCCGCGCCGGCGGGTCGAAGGAGGACGATGTCCCGGGTCCCCTCGGCGAGTACGCCCAGTCATGTCTCGCCCGGGAGCGGATCTTCACGTACTTCTCGACGTGTTTCGGCACGCCTGTGACCCTGATCCGCCTGAACTACGCGAACGAGCCGCGATACGGCATCCTGGTCGATCTGACGCTCAAGATTCTGCATGGTGAGCCGATCGATCTGACGATGGGCTCCGTCAATCTGATCTGGCAGGGCGACGCGAACGACTACATCGTCCAGGCCCTGGGCCTCGCGTCGAGCCCGCCTGCCATTCTGAATGTCACAGGGCCGGAAACCCTCGGGGTTCGCGACTTGGCCGAGCGGATCGGCCGCGTATTGGGCAAGGAGCCCCGATTCGCCTCGCAGGAGGCGGCCACTGCGCTGCTGTCCAACGCATCGAAGTGCGTCGAACGGTTCGGCGGGCCCACAGTGAACCTGGACGAGATGATCGACCGCATCGCGACATGGGTGGCCGCGGGAAAGCCGGTCCTGAACAAGCCCACGAAGTACAACGTCCGCGATGGTCGGTTCTGAAAGGGTTTTCGATGACTGGGCCGAACGTCTTTGAGAAGCTGCGGCAAGGCTGTGTGATCCCGGCCCATCCACTGGCCCTCACTCCCGAGAACAAGCTGGACGAACGTTGTCAGCGGGCATTGACCCGTTACTATCTGGCCGCCGGAGCAGGGGGGCTGGCTGTGGGCGTTCACACGACCCAGTTCGCCATTCACGATCCGAAGGTGGGTCTCTACCGGCCTGTGCTGGAACTGGCGATTCGGACTGCTGCCGAGTTCACGGTCGTCGAGCCGCCAGTTATGATCGCGGGTCTGGTGGGCCGTACCGCCCAAGCCGTGAGCGAGGCCAAGCTGGCGGCCGATCTCGGCTATTCCCTCGGTCTGCTCTCGTTGACTGCGCTGCGGGGCGGGTCCGTCGACGACCTCATTGACCACGCCCGTCAGGTCGCGGAAATCATTCCGATCATGGGATTCTACCTCCAGAGCGCGATCAGCGGGATGACGCTGCCCAAGGAATTCTGGTTCCGCCTCGTGCAGATCCCGAACGTGCGGGCGGTCAAGATCGCTCCGTTCAACCGGTACCAGACGCTGGATGTCCTGGAGGCGGTCGCGCAGTCCGGCCGGGCCGGCGAAATCGCCCTCTACACCGGCAACGACGACAACATCCTGATCGATCTGGCGACGCGATACGTCTTCCGAACCCCGCGGGGCGACGTTGCCCTGTCCCTGGCGGGGGGGCTCCTGGGCCAGTGGGCCTGTTGGACGAAGCGGGCGGTCGAGCACCTGGACCGGATCAAGCGGATTCGCAGCGCCGGAGGCGATGTCCCGATGGAGATCCTCACGCTGGCCGGCCAGATGACACTCGCGAACAAGGCGATCTTCGACGCCGACCACGCCTTCGCCGGCTGTATCCTGGGCATTTCCTACGTCCTGCAACGCCAGGGTCTGATGAGCCACATTGGGACCTTGGACCCGGCCGACCGTCTGTCCCCCGGTCAGGCCGATCAGATCGACCACATCGTCCACCAATACCCGCACCTGACCGACGATGAATTCGTTCAGGCCAATCGGGACATTTGGTTTGGGCCGTAGGGTGCGTATCACGCACCAGTTGACGGGTGCGATTCATGTTTGTAGGTGGCTACTCTCAAGCCTTGCGAATCGACCCTGTCATTCCTGCGACAA
>CAZDTD010000129.1:0-10325 GCA_964507995.1 uncultured Pirellulales bacterium
CGCAGCGCTTCAGGCATCTCCGCCAGTCGCTGTTGCATCTGCTCTTCGAGCGCAAGCAGTTCGCGGCTCTTGCCGTGTGGAAACTCGCCACCCCCTTCGTAGCTCTGCCAGAGGGTCTTGGCCTCCTCCAGCAGGGCGGCACGCTTGCCGATCTCGTCCTGATCGACCGTCACGCCGACGACGAGGTATTTCGGACTGCCTGCGCCGACCTCCACATACGGCCGGAATGCGTCCACCCATTTGCGGCAGGACTGCTCCTGCTTGCTGCGAGCCTCGTCCTCGTTGTAGATTGTCACGTATCCCATCAACCTCTGTTCGAGGTATTCCAGTTCCTGGGTCTTGCCGTTGGGGAACTCGGTCGCCTGGTAGGCGGGTATCAGTTCGTTGGCCTTGCCATAGGCCTGGCAGGCCTTCTGCTGGTCTTCGGGCGAGGCATTGTTGAACTCCGACCCCATCCGCAGGTACAGATCGCTCTTGTAGTCGAAGAATGGAGCGAACTTCTCCTTCCACTCCTTGGACTGGGCCTCCCTCTTCTCCTTCGCGGCCGCCTCGGCCGCGGCGATCTCCGCAGCATTCGCATTGGCGTCCGACACCTTCGCAGCCACTGCGTTCAGACGTTCGGTGGCGGTCTTCATCTGCTCGTTGCCGGCAGGGATCTTTGTCCCGTATCGGCTCTGGATCTCGTTCATCACTTTCTTGGCTTCATCGAGCCGGCGGTTTGCTGTCTGGAGTTGGTTTTTCTCCAGCGACGCGACTGCAGCGGTCAATGCGGTGTCGAGCTTCTTCAGTTGCGAGACGACGGCGCTGGGCAGGTTGGAAACCGGGGACTGTGACGGCGCGGGGGGCGCCTCCTGCTTGGGGGCCTCGTCGCTGTCGCCGACGGGCCGGCCGAGGCGTTTCTCCAGCTTTCCCTTGAGGTCGTCGAATCGCTTCTGGAGGGCGGGCAACTTTTCCTGGCCGGCGGAGGCCTCTTTCAGTTGGCCCAGCAGGTCACGGGCCGCGAGCAGGTCCTTCTCGGCTTGGCTGGGGCTTGTCACGGTCTGCCGCTGCACGCTCGACAGTTTCGCTTCGATCTGTCGGACCAGATCGCCCGACTGTCCGGCCCGGAGAGACGCCGGAGCCCATAGCACGCCTGTAGCCAGCACACAGATCACGATGGTTGCCAATCTCCCGACGCCCTCACGAGAATGCATGGTCTGCCTCCTGTTCAATTCGTGGTCCACGACTTGTTGTCAGCCGGCTGAGACGGATAGCCATCCGGCTACAGATGTTCGACCAACGGACTTCACTTCACCTTCGATTCTTATGTGTCCGTCACGGATGCACAATTCTACCATACGTCCCACGCGGAGGCAAACCCTGTGGTTGAAAACCGGCCTCCTCGCGGGGATCCGAAAAATGTGGGGTGAATGGATGAAATGAGGATAAAATGATCGCCTGGGTATGAGATTGCGACGGATTCTTCTCGCGTGCAGAGAATAGAAGGCAGTAACGGGATCGATTCAGGCGGCTCTTGAGCGGTGAACGAGTGGGATTGGAGCCAGAGACAGCGATGATTTGTGCGGCCCAAAGGGGCAGTGAATCGGCGTGGCGGGAGTTGTTTGAGTTACACTTCGACGCCGTATACCGGTTCTGCCTCGCGCTGACCGCGGGCCGGCGGGAACTGGCCGAGGAAACCGCCCAGCAGACGTTTGTCTGCGCAGCGCAGCGGATCGGTGGCTTTCGTCCGCAGGAGGGGGCCTTTCGGGCGTGGTTGCTCGGGATTGCCAGGAATCGCTACATGACGCTCCAAGCCAAGGAACGCCGACGCCGGCGGCACGAATCGCTGCCGGACCGGGAGGGTTGCGACCCATCGGGCGGCGAGGAGCCGGACCTGTGGGTACACGAGGCCTTGGCCCGATTGCCGGGTGAGTACCGCCGGGCATTGGAAGACAAGTATCTCAGACAGCTCACCATGAGAGAGATGGCCTCAGCCAATGGCGGGAGCGTCGAGGCGATCGAGTCCCTTCTGCGGAGGGCCAGGGACCGATTCGCCCGGGTGTATGAACAGATGCAGAATAAAACATAGCAGGGGATACGGATATGGACACCCGGAACACAGACGAAATTCTCGAACAGGCCTTTTCGGGTGATCCGCCCGGTCGGATACTCCGAGCCAAAGTGCTGCTGGATTCCACGGCGGCCCTGACCCACCATCGCAGGACTGTCCACATGTGGCGCGGGGCGGCGGTCTCCGCAGCCGCCGTGGTGATTGCTGCGGTTTCGTTCCTGCTCGGGCGCGGGTCTGTGCCTCCGGCTTTGCCCCAGGAGGCGACGCACCCGGTTGTCGCGAGCGGAGCCGAGACCGTGGCCGTGCCAAGTGACGTGATCGTGTGGCTGGATGCGGCACGGTTTTTTGGACAGTTGGGGATGGAAGATCGCATGGCTCGTGCCGTCGAGCGGGCGCGCAGGCTCCTGCCTGCTGACACAATCGTTGCGGAAGGTCGGATTGTGCAGTTGGTCGTGTCCGCCGGGACTGTTGGGAATTGCCAAGAGAGTGTGGAGCCGATGGAGTCGCCGGGCCCGGACCCGTCGGTTCAGAGCGTGAATCAAATCCTTGCACAGGTTTGGGGAGATTGAAACATGAAGAATGGACAGTTCAAGAGGTTGTTGTGCGTTCTTTGCCTGAGCCTCCCGGCGGTCGTCGCGGCGGCACAAAGCGAGACGCCCAGTGTCATGACCCGTGTTCAGAGGGAGGAAGACCCGGAGTTGGGAGATCTCATTCGACTGGCCCTGGAGAACCGGAAGGCCAAGGGGGAACAGACGCTCGAAATCCTCCGGAAAGTCACGCAAAGCTATGCGCAGATCAGGCTGCTGGACCAGCAGATCGCGGAGGTCGCGCGGAAAGCCGAATCAGCCAAACTCCCCGAGATCCGGGGTGAACTGCTGTTGGCGAAGGTGGAACTGGAATCCAAACGGACGACGGAACTAGCGAACCTCAGGGAGACGACCGGGGTCCTCCCCAAGCTTCCTTTGGCAGAACAGCCGATAGCAGCCCTTCGAGGGTGGATCTCCCTGCAACCGATCGGTGATCGTGTGTATGTTCTCAACGGGCTGCAACCGTTCTCTGACTTCTGGTCGGCTCGGCGCTGGACTCTGGTGGGATTCCTCTCCGAGAAAGAGACCCTGGAATATGTCCGAAAGAGATTGCAGGACAAGGAAAGTCTGCCAATGCTGTTTCAGATTCAGTACGATTCGGAAACAGAGGGCCAAGCCAGGGATCTTCGCAACAAGATGATTGCTGTGGCGATGGAAACCCACTCCCAAATGGAAACGGAAATGCGTCTGGAACGAATCTCGTTCACAGGCTCAGGCAAATCCACGTTCTTCCTCCGGCAGGGCAAAATCACGGCGTTCTACACGCATGCCATCCTGCGACCGGACGGAGGCCCCGGGTTTCTCGTTACGGGTACGGTTGCCCCGAATGACCTCGAACAACATATTTTGTGGCGTCTCCTGATGCCGAGGAATGTCCCGTTGACGTTCCGCGTGGAGTACGACCAGGCGAGCGCCTCGCTGGCGAGACAGGTCGTTGATACCGCCAAGGCGGTGATCAAACGCCTGGGCATTGGCGAGCTGGCGGGAGTTGAGGACGTTCTGGTCGAGCCGGTTCCAGAAGCGGCCTTCCTGGGTCGATGGACTGGCCCCATGCGAGGGGATATCCAGGCCATGGAGATCCGGCCCGATGGGACGTGCCAGGTCACGATGGGCGATCGATTCGGACGCGACCCGGCCCCGGAAGCAGCCAAAGCCTTCGCGACGGTAGAGGGCGTGTGGTTCCCGGCTACGAATGAGATCATCATAGACATCAAAGACAAGAACGAGTGGGGGGCGGACGACGTCTACAAGGCGCGTCCCGGCAAAGGGAGTCTGATCGTAGAGAGGGTAACGATCTACACCCAGGGGAGTTGGCACAGCGCCGGCGGGCCTCCCATGGTTCTCAAGAAGGCGGAGTAAGTGAAGATGGAAAGGGGCGATAGCATGAAACGATTCATTCCTATAGGTCCAGTCCTGATGGTGCTGACTGTTGGAATGGTCCAGGTCGCGCGGGGGGCAGATCCCAATCTCATGGGTTGGTGGAAGCTGGACGGTCTGAGTTCCGGCGCAGTGCTGGATTCCTCCGGCTGGGGTCGCCACGGCGTTGCGTATGGCCAGCCGTCGTGGGCGCCCGGTTGCGCGGGGCTTGCCCTTGAGCTTGACGGCGTAGACGACTATGTCGACACCAACTACCGGGAAGACTTGTCTCAGTGGACGGTGACCGCCTGGGTGACAAGTCCGCGAGCGCCTGCACAGGCGGATGTGGGGGGCCCGGTCCACCGCGAGTCCAACTATCAGTTCAACTGGGATCACGACGACCGCCGATTCCAGGGGACCGCTGCGCTTCGCATCGGAGACACCTGGCATCCCGCCAGTTTCGGGGCGCTCTCCGCCAACCAATGGCATCACTTGGCGGCGACGTTCGACGGCGCATCGCTCAATGCCTATGTGAATGGCGAACTGATCACAGCGAATCCGGAGGCCCGAGGGGTCCCATTTCCCGAGTCCGCCACCCTGAAGATCAGCCGACACGCCGGTGGCCCTTGGTTCTTCACGGGCTCCGTCGACGAGGTCCGGGTCTACAATCGGGCTTTAAGCCAGGAGGAGATCGAGGATGTCGTGCTCTACGATCCTCTGTTGGCCCAGGACCCGAAGCCCGTGCACCGTGGCGCGATCGATATTCATGATGTAAACGACCTGAGCTGGTCTGCGGGAGAGGCTGCCGCGATGCACGACATCTACCTTGGTACGGATGTGAATGCGGTGGGGGCCGCGGATGTGAATTCGCCGGTGTATTGGGGCCGGCAGGCCGAAACCTGTTTCTCGGTGGCTGAGCTGGTGGACTCGCCCGGCCGGTACTTCTGGCGGATCGATGAGGTTCAGGCGGATGGCGCAACCGTTCACAAGGGCCGAGTCTGGACGTTTTCCGTGTCGGGCTCGGTGGTGATCGACGACTTCGAGAGCTACACGGACGACGAGGGCAGCCGCATCGAGGAAACGTGGATCGACGGCGCGGTCAACGGCACCGGGTCCGTGGTCGGTTGTTGGATCGACTCGTCCCGTCATCGGGATAATCCAATCAGCGGCAACCGGAGCATGTCTCTGGTCTATGACAACGCCGGAGCGCCGTTCTACAGCGAGGTCTCACGGGTGTTCTGGCCCCCACAGGATTGGACCGCCTGCATGGCCGACGCGTTGAGCCTGCTCATCAAGGGAGATGTTGTGACATTCCAGGAGTGTCCTCCGGGGGTATTCACCCTGACGGCCGTCGGCGACGACATCTGGAGCAACAATGACCAGTTCCGCTATGTATTCAAACGGCTCGATGGGGATGGTTCGATTGCAGTCCAGGTCGTGAGCGTCAGCTACAGCCACGAGTGGGCCAAGTGTGGCGTGATGATCCGGGAAAGCCTTGCTCGCGACTCTGCGCACGCCGCCATGTACATCACGCCGGACGGCAGGCGGGCCCTCCAGACTCGCCCGACGAACGGAACAGGCGTGTGCCTCACGGCGCACAGCCCCGTCCGGGCTATTTCGACCCCATACTGGGTCAAACTGGAGCGCAAGGGCGATCAATTCACGGCCTGCCATTCGCCGGACGGCGTGAATTGGATTCAACAATCCGATAACGAAGAGGTCACGAGTTATCAAACCACCAACCCGACGACCATCTCTATGCCGACGACGATCTACATCGGCATGGCTCTGTGCAGTCACACCAACGGCGTGCTCGCGACAGCGGTCTTTTCCGACATGCAGACGACCGGCTATGTCTCGGGCTCCTGGCAGACAGCCGAGATCGGCTATAACCATCCCGGCAACAGTCCCGATGACCTGTACGTGGTCGTCGAGGATGCCAACGGCGCATCCGCTACCGTGGTCAATCCGGACCCCGGGGCTGTGAACGTCACGGAATGGACGCCTTGGCGGATCCCTCTCACCGATTTTGCTGGCGTCGATCTCACCCGGGTCGGGAAAGTGAGCATCGGCGTCGGGGGGCGAGAGACTTCGGTTCCGCCGGGTGACGGGCGGCTCGACATCGACAACCTGATACTCTGGAAGCCATAGCGGGCGAGGCCACGACCGATCGACAGGACGCCGATTTTCCAGGAAAAATGGGACTTGAAAGTGCCGGCCACCTGACGATACAGTCTGCCTGTTTCAGCTTGTCTGTGCAATGGACCAGAATCATGGAGGTTCGAGCGGTGGGCGATTTGCAGAATCGACCGAGGTCAACGAGGGGGCAGGGTCGGAAACGGTGGAATGTGTTCAGTGGCCTTGTGGGCTGGCTGCTGGTGCTGGTCTGGTCTATCCCCGCGTGGGCCGGAACCCAGCTTCGCATCTATATCGTCACCGATCTGGAAGGGGCCAGCGGCGTGTATAAGTTCGCCCAGACCCGCGAGGCGGGCAATCCGCTCGGCGAGACGGCCAAGGAGTACCTCATGGGCGACATCGCGGCGGTCGTCCGCGGCCTGCGGGCGGGCGGCGCGACCGACATTGTCGTCTTGGACGGGCACGGGTCACAGGCGTTTGTCCCGCACCTGATGGAACCCGGCGCCAAGTACATCACGGGCACGCCGCGTCCCGGTCCGCTCACCGGTCTGGATGGCTCGTTCGCCGGCATGGTCCAACTGGGCGCCCACGCGATGATGGGAACGCCCGACGGCGTGCTCTGTCACACCCAGTCGTCCCGCTCGGAGAACCGCTACTGGTACAACGGGGTCGAATCGGGCGAACTGGCCCAGTGTGCGACCCTCGCAGGGTGCTACAACGTCCCGACCATCCTGGTGACCGGCGACGAGGCGACGTGCCGGGAGGCGACGAAGTTCTTCGGGCCGGACTGCGTCACGGTAGCGACGAAGCGGGGCATTGCGAGGGAATCGGCGGAGCTGTATCCCTTCGACGAAACTCGCCAGGCACTCTACGAGGGTGCCCGCCGGGCGGTGGCTGCCCTCGGGAAATGCCAGCCCTACAAGCTCTCGCTGCCCATCCAGGCAAAGAAGGAATGGCTGGTCTTTGACGATTCCGCCGGACCGGGGCATAAGGTGACCAAGGAGGGTGTCATCGAGGATGTCCTGAAGTTGCTGGAGTTCTGAGCTACTCCTGGTCGGCGCTACGCGCGGGACGCCATTGCCGGCGGGACATCGGCGGTTGCCCCATTCGTCGTACGTTCCGGTCGGACATGGGCGCGTCTCTCCTTGGCGTCGGCCTCAGCGGAACAGTGCGGCGTCCTCATCCTGGACCGGTTTCTTGGGCTTGTCCTTGAACAGGGCTTCGTCGTCCTCGCCACCGACGAACTTGCTGAAATCCAGAGGTGCGGGCCGCCAGGCGATCGTGCAGTTGCGAACGGTGTACTCCTGCTTCATGGACATGGTGTTCTGGCCGGTCAGCATCGACACGGTGATGGTCAGCTTCTTCATCGTGGGGAACCCGTCGATCAGGGTGTACTCACATCGCATGTCCTCGGTGCTCACGGATTTTCCCGTGCGGACGACCTCCCGGTAGTACCGGTTGGCGGCCCACAGATTGGCGATCTTCTGGTGCTCGACGTTCAGCGCCATTTCGGTGTCCGCGCCCTCGTTGACCGCGCGCATCCGCTGCACGCAGAAGTCCGGACTGACCGTAAGGTATAGAGCATCGTAGCCCCGATTGGCGAGGAGATTGTCCTTGTCGTTCCTGGCCTCGGGGTTGACGGGCTTGCCCTTCTCCGTGGGGACGAGCTTCATCTTGTAGCCTTCGGCGATCTTGACGGTCTTGATGAAGTGATCGCGGAAGACGTTCGCGCCCGCGGTGGCGGTCTGCATGATCAACGAACGCTGAATCGCCTGCATCATCACCCGCATGGCGGGATTCGACACGTAGGCAATTTCGATCTGGATCTCATCGCCGATCAGCAGCCCGTTGTCGTCGCTGTCCTCCCACCAGTAGTTCAACGTGCCTGTGGCAGGCTGAAAGAGGTTGGAAGTGATGCGGACGTCGATATCGCACCGCAGACTGCGGGCGAACGTCGGCATCGCGCCGAAGTCGATGTTCGAGCGGCAGATGCCAGCGATGACCTCCTGGGACAACTCGTCCCACTGGGTAGTCATCTTGTTGGGCTTCTTGGGACGCTCGGGCGTGGCGTCAGCGACACGACCTGTGTCCGCCGGCGTGGTGGTTGCAACCGGAGTCGGCGCCGGGGTCTTCTTGATCGTGGCAGTCTTGAGCGTGAAGTCCCATTGGGACTCGGTCGTCGTCCCCCCGGACTGAGAATTGGAGTCGATATGAAGCGCCTTGATGAAGGGCACGCCGTCCTGACGGGCATAGGTGTACAGATAAGCGAGGAACAGCCGGCCTCGATTCGGAGGCATGACCGAGGCAAAATCCCGCTTGAGTGACTCGACGAAGTACTTGCCGTCGATGGTCTGGACCGTGTAGGAGAGGTTGTTCTGACTCAGGTCCGTTCCGGCCTCATATATGTGACCCAGGTGATAGTCCCCGGCGATTGACAGGGTTCGCGAACGGATGGACTCCTGCGGGTCCTTGTAGAAGACGGTGAATGCGTCCTGGTTCTGGAAGGCGCTGCCCTTTTCAGTGGGGAATGACTTGAACAGGGATTCCAGCCAGGCGTTCTCAAAATACCTGTACATCGTCTCCGAAGTGGCCGTCTCCTCCTGGAGCTTCGAGGTGAAGTGCCCGCCGTTGGCGTCCACGTGGAAGACGACCTGGAGGGATCCGAGCTTCTGACTGTCCTCGTTCACGTCGTAGACCGCGTCGAAGCCGGTCACCTGGTCATCCCACAGTTGGTAGTAGGCCTCGTCCATCCTGGCGATCACGTCTTTGGCCAGGGTTTCGCCCTCGGGCGTCTGTCCGCCGGCGGGGGGCTGCGGGTTGTCTCCCTGCACACGGGGCTGGCCGATGCCGAACACCGGTTGCACGCCGACGACTGCTGCGACCGCCACTGCGATCGCAGCACACGACCACCTCGGATAGAACGACCTACTCTTCATGCCAGGCTCCTTCAGCGGTACACTCATAGAACGTTCGATTTCCGACGACACGCGGAATTCTACCCTTGTGGAGTCATGGAGTCAAGTATAACCGTTGCGCATGCAGGCCTCCCTGCGGTCCTGGCTGCCCAAATGGTCCTTGGGCGGTTGACGCCGAGCTGGCGGTCGAATACGATTCCACGGATGAAGGCTTATGTACGCCATCGCTGCACGGCAATTGTCGCTTTGAAAGGGCGGGTTCCCATGCGTATTCACGTTGTTCCACTTCTTGCAGTAGTGCTCGGTTGTCTGGTTAGCGTTCCGGCGGTCCGTGCGGATGACCTGGATGAGGCGATCCGCACGGTTCGTACGGGCACGCTCGTCGTAGAGGCGTCGCCCGGCGCGGAGGTCCGCGTCGAGCAGTTGCGCCACGAGTTCTGGTTCGGCGCAGCGCTGGCCAGCCAGGTCTTCACGGAATGGTACGACCCCGCCGAGGCGGCGAAGTACAAGCAGGTGTTCCTGGAGAACTTCAACGCCGCGGTAACGGAGAACGCGTTGAAATGGCACGCGATGGAGGTTCGCCAGGGGCAGGTGGATTACTCGATCACGGACGCCATTCTCCAATGGACCGATGAGCACGAAATCCCACTTCGCGGGCACAACATCTTCTGGGGCATTCCCAACCGCGTGCAACCGTGGCTCAAAGAAATGGACGACGCGACGCTCCGCAAGACGCTCGAAGCCCGCGCTCGCGATATCGGACGCCGATACAAAGGACGGTTTGCCGAGTACGACCTGAACAACGAGATGATCCACGGGAACTTCTACGAGGACCGGCTCGGCCCGGACATCACGCGGGACATGGTTGCCTGGGTCCGCCAGGAGGATCCGCAGGCGACGCTCTATCTCAACGACTACGACATCCTGACGGGCAACCGCGTGGACGACTACGCAGCCCAGATCCGTACGCTGCTCGACCAGGGCGTGCCCATCGGCGGGATCGGCGTGCAAGGCCATCTGCACGGCGATTCCTTCGACCCGGCCGTCCTGCGGGCTTCGCTGGACCGGCTCGGCGAGTTCAAACTGCCCATCCGCGTCACGGAGTTCAACTTCCCCGGCCAGCGGTCGAAACACTATGGCCGGCGCGACGCCCGCCTGACCGACGAAGAGGAACGGGCCAAGGCGAAGGCCATCGTGGACTACTATCGCGTCTGTTTCGCCCATCCCGCGGTCGAGGGCATCCTGATGTGGGGCTTCTGGGAAGGGGCCAACTGGATACCC
>CAZDTD010000130.1:0-3182 GCA_964507995.1 uncultured Pirellulales bacterium
CCATTCCGATTGGGTGGGTGCTGTGCCATCTGCGGAGACTCGGCTCTTCGTGGGACGAGCGTCCCCGCTCGTCTAAGAGAGTCGGGCGAGGACGCCCAACCTACGAAGAAACGTCCGCCTCGCAGCCCACCGGATTACAGTGGACCGCGTAACGGGGGGACTTCGCTCACCAATTCGATTCATCTCGGCAACTACCGTCGTGCATCCGGTGGACGAGTGGTCATTGCAGCTTGCGGCGCAACTGGTCCAGCACATCGGTTACCAGCCTGGCCCTCGCGGCTTCACTTGTGCCCGAGAGACGGAACTGGCGGCTTTCGACGTGGCCATCGGGGAATCGGAAGGCGACCGGAACGAACCAGTTGCCCTGGTCGTCGCGTCGGGATTCGCCGGTCGCGATGACCCATTGACTGTCGGCCGTCGCGGCGGCCTCGCGGGCCAACTGTTCGACGTCGTCCATGTGTTCCCGCGCTGCGTCTGCGTGCCGATGGCCGCCCAGCATCTGGTGGAGCCGGTCCGTTGTCGGCGCGACGTACGCTCCGATGAGGGCCTGGTGCGTCCCCTCGACCCCGTTGAGGGCGGCAGCCAGCGATCCGCCGCTGTCGGCCTCGGCCAGCGCCAAAGTCTCGCCTCTTGCCTCCAGCAGTCTCATCACGCACGTCTCCAGCGAAGTGGTCTCGTCCCGCGCGTAGAGCCAGTCGCCCAGATGCTCGGCGATCCGGTCGCCCAGTTCCTTGAGTTGTGCCCGATTCTCAACCGTGTCCTCGGGCAGGGAGAACGTGAAATCGACCCGGCCGCCCTCGAATTGGGAATTGGTCGCGATGTCGGCCGGCAGCCGGACGTGGTCCTTGAGCATCTGATCGATCTGGGATTGCCCCAATCCCACGAACCGCAAGGTGATCGATGCGCCAGGCAGGTGTGTGCCGAAACGCCTGCTCAAGTAGGGCCGCAATTCATCTCGAACCATTGGCTGCAACTCTCGCGGCGGGCCCGGCAGAGCGACGATCACGCGGCTATTCATCTCGAAGACCAGGCCAACCGCCGTGCCGCCGGCGTTCTTGAGATACGTGCCTTTTTCCGGCGTCATCGTCTGGCGTCGCAGATTCGCACGCAGCTCTTTCGGCGGGATATTGAACCGGCTCGCCATATCGGCCAGCACGTCCGGATGTTCGCGGAGGGGAATCCCGGTGAAATCCCGCAGGGCTTGGCGGGTGATGTCGTTGTCCGTTGGCCCGAGGCCGCCTGTGACGATCACCAGTGTCGCCCGGCTCGTCGCAAATCGCAGGGCTTCCTGAAGGTCCGCCGGTCTGTCGTCGACGCACATCGAGCCGACGCAATGAAGGCCCAGCGGCCGCAGGGTCTTCGTGATGAAGAACGTGTGGCCGTCCGCATAGGCGCCTGCGAGCAGCTCGCCGCCGGTGACGACGACCATGTAACGAACAGTCGCTGTGGTGGGTCCTTCCGACGCAAGCGACTGCGATGAGACAGCCGGCGACGCCAACAGCAGCAACAGCAGGGCGATTCGCCGCAATGCACGAACCTCGGTTTTCATTCAACGTACTCCAGGCATTTTCGAATGCGTTCCATCGGGTCTTCATCGTGGCCGGGCCGGGGGCAAGTTTCAATCGGAAAATCGGGAAAACGGTGGAAGTCGGCCGACGGATTTGACACAATGTACCCATGTTCCGCTGGTTCACTGGCGGGTGGTTGAGCAATCTGAATCGGGGCCCGTGTGGCCTGTAAGGAGTGACAACCGTGAGTGAGCAGATGAATCGACGAGAGTTTCTGGGCGTGAGTGCGGCGGGGGCGGTGCTGCTGGGGACACAATTTGCGGCGGCCCAGGACCAGGAAACGAGCTGGCCTCCGAAGATGCCACCGGTCAAGATCTACAAGGTGTTCATCGGACGCACGGGCGGGATCTATCTGTCCCGGCCGACGGACGAGATCGACAAATTCAATCGCTACCTCGCCAACATCGAATACAAACTCGGCGACGTCCAGTTCATCGGCGGCGACCTCGTGGCCGATACGATGGGGGACGAGGTCCTGCCGAAGCTGAAAGAGGCGGACGCCGTGCTGTTGTTCCACCTCTGCGGCCACGGCGGCGATGCCCCGCTCCAGGCGATGACCAAGATCGTGGACGCCGGACTGCCCACGGCGGTCTTCTCGCAACCCTTCAGCGGCCACGGCTGGATGTACTTCCCCATCTGGCAGAAGCAGGGCAAACGAGTCATCCTCCTGCCCTCCAGCGACTGGAGCGAACTGGAAAGAGCGGCCCGCCTGCTCCGCGTGAAATCGCACATGGCCAGGACCCGCATCCTGGTCATTCGCGGGCCGGTGGGCTCCGATGCCGCATGTTCCGCCGAGCAGGTCAAGGCCAGGCTTGGCGCCGAGATGATTCCAGTCAGCGTCGAGGAGACCCTCAAGGCCCATCAGGCGGTCCCCTTGACGGACGCCGAGACCGAGGCGGAGCGATACTGGATCAAGCCGGCCAAACGAATTGTCGAACCCACCCGGGAGGAGATCGTCAACTCCGCCCGGTTCTACCTGGCGGTCAAGAACCTCATGATCGAGAAGGGAGCCTGCGCCGTCACCAGTTCCAACTGCATGGGCGAACCGGCCAAAGGGTGTTTCGCGTTCAGCAAGCTGGGTGACCAGGGCCTCGTCGGCGCCTGCGAGGGCGACATGGACTCGACGCTGACCATGCTCTTGTTCGGGTATGCGTTCGGCATTCCGGGATTCATCAGCGATCCGGTCTTCGACACGGCCAGCAACGCATTGATCCACTTCCATTGTACCTGCAGTACGAAGATGGCGGGACCGGCCGGCAAGCGACTGCCGTTCTCGATCCGTACGCAAACGGACAGCGACAAGGGCGTCGCCCTCGACGTCGAGATGCCCATCGGCCAAAAAGTCACGTGCGCCAAGTTCGTCAACCTCGACACGATGGTGATCTCGACCGGCGAGATCTTCAAGGTGACGCACGACGAGCTGGGCTGCCGGACCCAGTTCTGGACGAAGGTGAAAGACGCCGACAGCATGTTCCACAACTGGGGCGCCGGCGTCGTCCAGGGTGGCGTCATGACCCTGCTGCACCGCGTCGTCTTCTTCGGCGACCACATGCAGAGCATCCGAAACCTCGGCAGTCTCATGGGATTCAAGGTGGTCGAAGAAGCCTGACAGGA
>CAZDTD010000130.1:3282-10267 GCA_964507995.1 uncultured Pirellulales bacterium
CGAAATCCGAAACAAATTCGACGGTTACACGTTTCGTTATGATCGAGAGCGCTACGATCGCCAGAGACGGTATCTGCATCTGACGGTCGGCGAGCCCTCGCTTCAGCGGGTACGGGATCGCCCTCAGAAGATGACGAAGGCGGAAGCATGGCGGCAAGGCAGTCGGGCCCGTCCATAGTAGAGGCGGGACCTTCGAACCGTTCGGAGGTTCCGGCCGATGGGGTAATGCCCAGCGAGAGCGTCCGCTCACTCCAAGGGACTGGCAGCAGGATGTCGAGGGATGAGCCCGCGTGTGCCATACTCAGAAAGGGATTCCGTCACGCAGGCGAAATGGGCACTCCTATCCCGACGGGCACGCGATCAGAATCGGGGCAATGGTTTCAAGATCAAGAAGAGCAAACTCATTTGTGGAAGATAGCGTCTTGCCACGAGAGCACTACCGAGGCAAGATAGCCTATATCCGATGGCTTGATCCTCCCGTGGGAGACCGCCTGTTGAAGCTCTATCGAAGGGTGAAATGGCGCCATCTTGAATGGATGATCAGGCAACAATAGGAAGGCCAAGGGGACATTACGATGGCGGTTCAATTCATTCTGGGACGCAGCGGGACAGGCAAGACGAGCCATTGTGTTCGCGCGATCGCCGATGCGCTGCAGGAGCCGTCTGACAGGCCGCTGCTGTTCCTCGTGCCCGAGCAGGCCACGTACCAGGCGGAGCGGGCGATCCTGAGCGATCCGCGGGTCCAGGGCTACCACCGTCTGCACATCCTCTCTTTTGACCGGCTCCAATTCCTCCTGTTGGGCCAGAATACGGCCAGGCCCGCCGTCTCGCAGATCGGCCGGCAGATGATGGTCCACAAGATCCTCCGTGACAACCTGGACAAGCTCCAGATCTTCGGCGGCTCCGCGTTGCAGCCGGGATTCGCCCGCGAAATGGCGAATACAATCACGGAACTGCACAAGTACGCCCAGGGGCCGGACGAGGTGGACGGATTGCTCCAAAGGCTGGGGACTGGAGACTGCAGGCCGCAGGCAGGAGGGGACAACCTCCAGCCTGCCCACGACGCGAGCCGTCGATTCTCGTCGCTGAAATTCGCGGATGTCGGTCTGGTCTTTCGCAGGTACGCGGAGTCGTTGCAGGATCGGTTCGTCGATACCGACGCCCAGATCGCAGCGGCCTGCAAGGCCGTCGCGCGGGCGGAAATCGTCCAGGGGGCCCATCTGTGGGTGGACGGCTTCGCCTCCTTCACCGGCGGCGAGATGGCCCTGCTGGTCGAGGTGCTCAAGGCGGTCGATCGCGCCAGCGTGGCGCTCTGCCTCGATCCGGCCGAAGTGGGCGTCGGCGCGTCGAACCCTGGGACATCCGACCGGGCGGGTCTTTTCGAGCCCACAGCCGATACGTATCGCGAGATGCTCGAACGACTCGCGGAAGCGAGGATCAAGCTGGACAGGCCGCTCGTGCTCCATCATGTGGGCCGCTTTGCGGCGTGTCCGGCCCTGGCGCACGTCGAGCAGAACCTCTTTTGCCTCGGGGCCCGCAAGGCCAAAGCCGCAGGGGACATCCGGCTCGTGGCTGCTCCGAACCTGCGAGCCGAGACCCAGTGGGCGGCCCGGCAGATCGTCCATCTCGTGCGAACGAAGGGCTTTCGATACCGTGACATCGCGGTCGTCGCCTCCGATCTGGGCCAGTACGAGCACTACGTCCGTGCGTACTTGGAGGACTACGGAATTCCGTTCTTCATCGACCAGCGCAAGCCGCTCAATCAGCATCCGGTGGTCGAGCTGATCTGCACGGCCCTGCAGACGGTGATCGGCGGCTTTCCGCATGGCGAGGTGTTCGCCTATCTCAAGACGGGCCTGGTCCCGATCGACGCATCTCGCATCGACGCGCTGGAGAACTACTGCCTGGCGTTCGGCGTCATGGGCCGGGACTGGCTGGACGCGGACCCCTGGCGACGCCAGCCGCCCGAGGGCGCGATCTTCGACGAGCGGGCCGTCAACACGGCGCGGGACCAGATCGTTCGACCGCTCCTCGATCTGAGGAAGGCCCTGTGTCCCGAGGGCGATGTCCATACGAAGACGTCGCCTGGCGCCATCGTGCGGGCGATCTGGAAACTTCTCGACTCGTTGCAGGTTCGTCGAACGGTGGCCCGATGGATCGACGAATCGCTGGCCGCAGGCGATCTGACCGCCGCGGACGAGCATCGGCAGTTCTTCGACCGGCTCGTGGACGTGCTCGACGAGTTCTCCGAGGTGTTCGGACGCGATGAGCTGACGGCGCCGGACGCCCTCGGAATCCTGCAGGCGGCCTTCTCGCAGATCACGCTGGCGTTCATCCCGCCGAGCCTGGACCAGGTGCTCGTCGGCTCCATCGAGCGAAGCCGGCATCCGAATCTGAAGGCGGTCTTCCTGCTCGGGGCCACGCAGAAGAATTTCCCGATCCCGGTCCCCGGTCCCGGCCTGCTCACGGACGCGGATCGCGAGGCCGCCGAGGCGGCGGACTTCCACCTGGCGCCGGGTCCCGCGCAGTCTCTGGCCCAGCGCCGCTACCTGGCCTACATCGCCTTCACGCGTCCCTCGGCGTTTCTTCACATCAGCTACCCGAGCCTCGACGCCCGGGGCAGCCAGATCGTGCGATCCGATCTCGTGGACGACCTGCAGATGCTGTTCAGCGACCTGGAGGAGGAATCGGCCCGCGATGTCTCCGGCGACCTCGCGGAGATCTGCACGGAATCGGAGCTTTCGGAATCGTTGTGTGCCCGGCTCGGTCGGGACGTCTTCGGTCCCGCGGCGCAGACGAACGAGCGTCCCGTCGGCCTGCTGCACGCGATGCGGTCCGATGACGCGCTTGCGCCCTGTGCGAACGCCGTGACGGCCGCGCTGCAATACGACAATCGAGCCGTCCTGAACGACTGCGTCGTGGCGGAACTCTTCGCAGGCAATCTGAAGGGCTCGGCCACGCAGCTTGAGACGTTTGCGGCCTGTCCCTACCAGTATTTCGCTCGTCACACGCTGTCCCTGGAGGTCCGGCGCGAGTTCCGGCTCAAACCGTTGGACCTCGGGCAGTTCTATCACCGCGTCCTGGACGCGCTGCACAAGCAGCTCGTCGCCGAGGGCTCCAACCTGGGGACCGTCGATCCGTCCCGCCTGATCGAAGTGCTGCGCGCGCGGATCGAGGACTGCGTTCTCCGCGATCCCTTCATCGCGAGTTTCGTGCAGCGCTCCGGCCACAACGCGTTCATCATCAGCCAGGCCGCCGATGTGCTGGAAGAGGCCGTCGGAGAGTACGCTCGAATGATTCGGGCGGGTTCCTTTCGCCCGGTCCTGTCCGAAGCGGCCTTTGGCGACATCCCCGATGTGCAGGAGAACCTGGGTCGGTTCTCGTTGAAGCTGTCGAACGACCGGGCGCTTTCGCTGCGTGGCAAGATCGACCGGCTGGACGTCGCGCGGATCGAGGGCCGCAATGTCGCGCTCGTGATCGACTACAAGAGCGGCGTCTCCGGCGCGAAGTTCAGTTGGCCCGAGTTCCACCACGGCCTGGATTTGCAGCTTCCGATCTACCTGCTGGCCCTTCGCGAGACCGGGACCGCGTGGGCCGAGGCGGTGGCAGGGGCCTTCTGCGTCCCCATCTCGCGGCCGCCCGACAGCGCCTCGCTGCGAGACCTGGGACAACAGACGGATCGCTTCGGTCGCAAGGCCTACGGCCTGTTCAACGGCGAATACGCCGACAGTCTGGATGCGTCTGTCGATTCGGGCTGGAGTCCATTCTACAACTTCAGCGTCACCGTAAAGGACGGTCCATACGGCCGGTACCCGATCAGCGGTGCGCTCCGGCCGGCTGAGTTCGCCGCCGTGCTGGAGTACGCCCGCGGCAAGATCGTCGCGCTGGCAGAGGAAATCTTCGCGGGTCGGATCGACGTGCATCCGTATCGCATCGGGACCAAAGCAGCCTGCGCGAACTGCGACTACAAGGCGGTCTGCCGGTTCGACTGGCAGATCAACGACTACCATTTCCTGGCGTCCCAAGGCAAGCTCGACGTCATCGGCAAGGCAGGGGGACAATGACGAGCGAAAAGACCATCCAGTGGACCGATCAACAGGCGAAGGCGATTGCCGCCCGAGGGGGGAACGTCTTCGTCGCGGCCTCCGCCGGCACAGGCAAAACCGCGGTCCTGTCGGGCCGCTGCGTCGATCTCGTCGCGGACGCCTCCGCCTGTCCCGATGTCCGGAGCCTGCTCGTTCTGACGTTCACGGAAGCGGCCGCCGAGGAGATGCGGTCGCGAATCGCCCGGCGGCTTCGCGATGCGTTTCATCAGACGCGGGACCCTCGCCTCGTCCGGCAGTTGACGCTCCTGCAGGCCGCGGATATCAGCACGATCCACGCGTTCTGCAAGCGGCTCATCACCGAGCACTTCCACGAGTTGTCGCTGGACCCGTCCTTCCGGGTGGTCGACGCCGACGAGGCCCTGCTGCTCAAGGCCGAGGTCATGGAGGAGACGGTGAACTGGGCGTGGGAGCAGCCGCACCTCGTCGAAAGGCTGCCTGCGCTGCTTCGCCGCCGCGACCTTCGCGAGAACGAGGGATTTCTCGCGGGCATTCTGTCCCTCGACAACTTTCTCGACGGCGTCGTGTCGCGGGACCTCTGGTGTCGGCGGGCCTGCCGGCTGGCCGATTCCGTCGATCCGCAGGGCGGCGAGCTGGGCCGCATCCAGCAGCGGTTTGTCGCGGATCGTCTCGACGCCATCGTGTCCCAGCTTCGCAGTTCGCTGCGGATGTACGAGTCGCAGTCCACGGACGGCAAATGGGGCAACGCGCTGCGCGAGCAGGTCATCGAGCCGGTCGAAACCTGTCTGCAACAACTGCGGTCTGGGCATTGGGACTCGTGCGCCCGGATGATTCGCGAGTTCGAGAAGCCCAGGGCGCCTGCGCTGAAGGGGTTCCCCGAAGCCCTCGGCGAGATCGTCAAAGACCTGCGGACGAAGGCGCTGGCGGACTTCGACGCACTGCGGGACCTGGCGGTGCTGAACCCGCGGTATTTCGACCTCGTGGGCCGCTCGGCCGGCGTGCAGACGAACATTCTGATCGAGCTGGTTCGAAGGTTCCACGAGTTGTACACTGCCCGCAAACGGGCGCTGAACGGTCTGGATTTTTCCGACCTGGAGCATGAAGCGTTGCGCCTGCTGACGCAGGAGGAACAGGCGGACGGCGTCCGCCCGCCCTCGCAGACGGCGCTGGCCCTCCGCGGACGGTACCGGCACATCTTTGTGGACGAGTACCAGGACGTCAACCCGGTTCAGCAGGCGATCCTGGACGCGTTGACCTCGGGCGACAACGTCTTCGGCGTCGGCGACGTCAAGCAGAGCATCTACGGCTGGCGGGGCGCCGAGCCGGGGATCTTCCTCGAGCGCCTGGCCTCGGCGGCCGTCGAGCCCGCGAGCCCGTCGGAAGGGCAGCGGGTCGATTTGAACCGCAACTTCCGCTCGGTCGCAGGGATCCTGGATTTTGTCAATCGTCTGTTCGGTCGGATCATGACGTCGGCCGTAGCCGACATGGACTACGACGAGGCCGCCCGGTTGCGGCCGCCGGAGGATGCAGCCGCGACGCAGCCCTCCGTCGGCGGCGAGCCGGTCGTCGAGTTGCACATCCTGGACGAGAAAACACAAAGCGATGACGTCGCTGCAGGCGAGTCGGAAGAGACCATAGATTCCATCACATCGCGCCAGCGGCAGGCCATGCTGGTCGCCGGGCGGATCGAGGAACTGGTGGGCGCCCGGCCGGGCCGGCCGGCGGCGCAGATCCGCGATTCTCGAACGGGCTCGATGCGCGACGTCCGGTACGGCGACATCGTCGTTCTCATGCGCTCGCTGGCCAGGAAGGCCAACGACTACGTCGAGATCTTCCGCCTGGCCGGGATTCCGGTCAACTGCGACGCGACCGCCGGCTACTTCGAGGCGACCGAGATCAGCGATGTGCTGTGCCTGCTGAAGGTCCTCGACAATCCACAGCGTGACATCGAGCTGGCGGCGGCACTGCGAAGTCCGCTGTTCCACTTTACGGACACCGACCTGGCCCGCATTCGACTCCACGGACGCACGAACGCGATGACACGCGGATTCCACGCATGCGTCACGCAGTACCGCCGCACCGGCCCGAAGGCGGAGTTGAAGGACCGGCTCGGCCGGGCCGTGGAGAAGCTCCAGCAGTGGCGCGCCGTCGCTCGACGCGGCAGTCTGGCCGACCTGCTCTGGCGAATCTACCACGAGACGCGATACCTGTCGTTTGTCCTGGCCCTGCCGAACGGGCAGGCCCGCCGGGCGAACCTGCTCAAGCTGCACGACCGGGCCATCGAATTCGAGGGCTTCGCCAGCAGCGCGGGGATCGCCTCGCTGACGCGGTTCGTCGCGTTCGTCGAGAAGCTCCAGGAATCGGGGCAGGACTGGACGCCCGCCCAGCCGGGCATGGCGGCGGACGACGCCGTTCGAATCCTCAGCGTCCACAAGAGCAAGGGACTGGAGTTCCCGGTGGTCTTCCTGACCGAACTGGAGACGCCGTTCAATATGCAGGACGTCCGGGCCGACATGGTCCTCGACGTGCGGGACACGCTGGGCCTGCAGGTGATCGATCCGCAATCGAATACGAAGCTCAAGTCGCTGGGTCATCAGATCATCGCGGAGAAAAAGCTCGCCGCGGGCCTGGCCGAAGAGATGCGGATTCTCTACGTCGCGACCACGCGGGCGAAGGACCGGCTCATTCTGACTGCCTCCGAGAAGACGAACCACTGCGTCAATATCCTGACCAGAGGACTCTTGCTCGGCGGTGCCGCGCTTCCTGCCTGGCTGTTGAAGGCGTGCGGAAGTTCGCTGGACTGGGTCCTCTACGGCCTGTGCGATCAGCGGGCCCTCCACCAGGCTTTTCATACCGACCTGGCAGGGGACGCGAGAGACGACGGGCTCTTTAGTCTGCGGTTGTGCGCCGGCGACGACCTC
>CAZDTD010000131.1:0-10207 GCA_964507995.1 uncultured Pirellulales bacterium
GCAGTCGCGTTGGAGCGGAGTTTTTCCATCGCCTCGGCGTTCTTGGCTGTGCGGGAAGCCGCCAGGTCGGACAGGACTCGCGGGATCTCCTCCCGCAACGACAGCAGGTGCGCGAAGGCATCTCGATTGAATTCGAGCAGCTCGCAATCGGTCACGGCAGTCATGGTCGCGCTGCGAGGCAGGCCGGTCAGGAGACTCATCTCGCCGAACAGCGCGCCGGGCTGGAGTTCGAACTCGATCGGGCGGGCCGTGTCGGAATCGGCGATGCTGCCCTTGACCGTTCCCTGCACGAGGACGTAGAACGATTCGCCCTGTTCGTTCTGGCGCATGAGGGTTTCGCCGTGGGTGTACCGGGTGCGCCTGACGTCCCTGGCAATTCCCTTGAGCTCGTCGCGGCCCAGCAGGCAGGCGCCCTCGGAATCGGCGAGGAGCTTTCGCCCGAAGTCGCTGCCGAGCAGGTCGTCCACGTTGCGTTCGATCTCCGATTGCAGTGGTTTCTCGAATCGCTGGGCGTGGACCGCCTGCATGAAATTGTCGAGCAGTCGGCCGCTCATGGGGAAGGGGATCTCGATCCCCCGACGCTGGAACTTGTACCAAATCATCCGCATCACGTCGCCTTCCGCCGGCGTGCGCAGCTCGTAATGCTTTGTCCAGAAACGCAGCACATAGTCGATACAGAAGTCCTTGAAGCCGGTGATGTACGCGTCCGGGGCGGGATGCTTCTCGACCCTGGGCACGCTGTCGGCAGCTTCGATCAAGGCGGCGATCACGTCGCCCGGGGCGTCGCCGTAACTGGCGGAGACCGAAACCTCGTGTCGGCGCAGTTTCGTAGGCGAGGAAAAATTGCGGATTGTCGTATCGGCGAGCTTGCCGTTGGGGACGATTACGATGTGGCCCCCGGTAGTGCGGAGCCTCGTCTCCCGCCAGCTCACCAGGAGCACTTGTCCGACGGTCCCATCCACTTCGATCCAATCGCCGACGCCCGTGGATCGGCAGGCGTGGAGGGACATGCCCGCCAGGAGATTGCCCAGGACGCCCTGCATCGCGAAGCCGATGACGCCGGTAACAATGGCCGTCGAGGTCAGCAGCACGCCGATTTGCTTGCCCATCTGGTATCGAATCACCATGAACGCGATGCCGACCATAAACATCAGGCGGAGGATGCCGCGGGTCATCCGGCTCAACGGACACGGCCGGCCGAGCTGCGCGAACCCCTCGACGAGCAGGCCTTCCACGAGCCTTACGCCGGCATAGAGGCTCCAGAAGAGCAGCCAGGGGTGATCGTAGTTCGACCAGGTCGGCCTGCCGCGTTTGAGCAGGAACACCAGGGGGATGGTGATCGCCATCACGGCCAGCGGAAACGCGACATAACTGAAGATCGCGCCCAGGAAGTGCCGGCCGGTGTAATGTGTGGAATCCACGCCGTCGGAGGGGACATAACGACGACGCAGTGGCAGAGTCACGATGTAGGCAACGAGCAGGACGACGATCCCGCCCACTCCGAGTTGGATATAGGGCAGCAACTCCGACAGGGGCATTCCCTGTGTCGCGGACACCTGATTGGGATCCGCGGCCGCCGTGAGAGATGCTGCCTTCGCGGAGGCCCCCGACGCCACCGCGATTACCACGCGATCGATGTACGTGGTCAGCGATTGAAGATATTCGAGCATGGCGATTCCTCAGTCACAGATCGTCAACCATTGTCCAGCCCGCGCGAGGATTGCATCGGGCGAGAGGTTCTTCACTTGTTCTTCGACGGCACGCAGCGTGTTGTCGTCGGCATTTGGCGCGTGATGGCCGAGCAACACCCGCGGGATACCTGCCGCCTGAGCGATTGCCAGGTCGTCCTCCCGGCAACTGTGCCCCCACCCAGCGAATGCGTCCTTTTCCGCTTCTGCGAAATGAGCGTCGATGATGAGCAGGTCCGCAGGCCTGGGTGTCGAGCACATCGTCATAAACGCCTGCTCGTCGTCAGCGGTGCGTTTTCGCCACTCGATGTCTGTCGCAAAGACCACGGACGCCTTGCCGTTGGCGTCGTCGATCCGATAGGACAGACACCCGCCGGGATGGGGCACGGAACACCCCAGCACGCGCAGACCGCCGACCTCGATTCCCGCGGCAGGGAACTCGGCAAACTCGAACTTCGCGTTCATCTGTTTCCAGGAGATCGGCCAGTAGGGCTGGGCCAGCAGGCCTGTCACCGCGCTGCGGACGCCGCCGTCGGTGAAGGTGGGCCCGACGAGCCGGAACGACCACTGCGGCTTGTAGAACAGCGGGTTCATCGTCAGGCCCGCCAGGTGGTCCAGGTGATAGTGTGAGAACAGCACGGTGACCTTCCCTGGCTCGGTCAGTGCCAGTTGCGCCGCGACGGCTCGCAGCCCGGTGCCTGCATCCAGGACCAGCCGCTCGCCTTGCGATCCGACCAGCAACAGCGATGTCGTGTCGCCGCCGAACTCGTCGAAGCCGCTCCCGAAGGCCGGCTGGCTTCCCCGCATTCCACCGATGAAAAGTCGCATCGTCATTTCTCCGTCAGGTTCCAGACCCCGTCCCATGACGCCGGCGGATGGGTGGCCAGGGTCGCACAACGTTGAAGGTAGTTTCTTGCAGCCGGATCATCGGGCAACTGCTCGAAAATCGCTTTGGCCCTTGCGAAGTCGCCCTCGCGAAAACGAGCCAGGCCGGTGGCGAATGTGTCCCAACCCGCCGGCGCGGAGTCCGCTGCGAATCCCGTCAGCTCGAAGACCTCGACGGCGGTCTTGCGGCCCACCACGCGGAGGTCCGCCAGCTTGCGGGCTTGGAACGCGGACGAGGCCTGCCGCCACGTGCTTGCCGAGACCATGGTCTCCGTGCCGAAGGCCTTGTTTGCGCCTTCCAGGCGGGAGGCCAGGTTCGCGGCGTCGCCCAGAATCGTGTAGTTGAATCGCTTGCGGGAGCCCATGTTGCCGACGACGACGTCGCCTGTATTGAGACCCACTCTCATCCGCAACATCGCCCCTGTCCGTTGTGCAAAGACGTCGCGCAGCTCGGCGAGCCGGCGCTGGCACCGCATTGCCGCCCGGCAGGCGCGGACTGCGTGGTCTGATTGGGCCAGCGGTGCGTTCCAGAACGCGATGATCGCATCGCCCTCGTACTTGTCGAGCGTGCCGCCTTCCTCCATGATGATGTCCGTCATCTCGGTGAGGTAGTCATTCAGCAGGGCGGTCAGCTCGACTGGGCCCAGCTTCTCGGAAAACGTCGAGAAACCCGCGAGATCGGTGAACATGATCGTCAGCTCGCGTTTCTCGCCGCCGAGCTGGAGGTGTTTCGGATCGCGGATGATCTTCTCGATCACGTCGCTGCTGAGGTAGTGGCGGAACGCCTGTTTGATGAACGCCTTCTGGCGTCCCTCCGTCCAGTAATTGGCGGCCAGCGCGCCGACCATGCCCAATGCCGCGCTGCTCGCCTGGGCGACGACCGGCCACCACTGTCCCCTGGCGTAGGCGGCAAAGCCGACCGCCAGCGGTGCGCCGAGCCAGACGAGAGCCAGTGGTCCCGCCTGCCACCATTTGCCGCCGTAGGTCAGGGAGATTGCAGCGGCAAGGGCTGCGACCAGCACGCCGGGAATGACCATCGATGCCGGCGACTCCGCGATGAACGAATCGGTGAGCAGGTTGTCGAGGAAAGTCGTGTGCAGAGCGACGCCTGGGGACTTGGGATTGACCGGGGTCGGCCGCAGGTCCAGCAGACCCGGCGCACTGCAGCCGAAGAAGACGTAGCAATCTTTGAAGAACTCCGGCAGGATGGTGGGCTCGTTGCCGTCCTGCATCCTGAGTTCGGACTGGATGATGGCCGCAGCGGAATTCGCGTCCGGCAGACCGTCGCGGCCCCGGAATCGCAGGATCGCGTTGCCGTGCCGGTCGAGAGGAATGACCTTATCGCCGATTCGCAATTGTCCGTCCGACGCGGTGATCGTTGGCATCTCGACGGGAGGCGCTGCAATGGCATTGGAATCCGTCGCAGCAGGCGACGTCGTGGGCAGCCAGGCTGCCAACCCGAGCGATGGAATCGGGACCCCGTCGAACTTACGAAACGGCTCGATCCGGCGGAACACGCTGTCCGCATCGGGCGAGCCGGCGACATGTCCGAAGCCCGCCGCACCGGCGGCCACCTCCGTCACCGGAAACAGCATACTTGGGGTCTCGCTCAGAGTGGGCAGATTGACCTTCAGGTTGGGACGCGGCAGGCCGTCCGGCCAGGTTTCCTGGTTGCCGCCCGGCATGACGGCCAGGATCGATGGTACGCCTGCCTTCAGGCCCTGGCCCATTTCCTCATCGTCCGGGACGCCGAGATTCGATGACTCCGTGTACAGCATGTCCAGGCACAGGATGCGAGCGTTCGCCCGCTTGCAGAATGCAGAAATCACGCCGTACACCACGCGCGGCCAGGGCCATCCCCAACCCTGTACATCCTGTGCCCAGTCGAGGCTCTGCTGGTCCAACAGGATCAACTTGACCTTGGGAGAGGGGGACTCCCGCTGCGAGAAGTGCTTCGCACGCCACGCCCAGGTCGGGGCCTCCCAGGAATCGAGCCAGCCGGCCCGCCACAGCAACAGCGCCACGCCTGCGGCGGCCAAACCGATCGCCGCGCCCCTCAGACACTTGCTGCCACGCTTGAACATGCTGTCCTTTCAGTCGGGCGAGTTTCTATTGACCGGCCACAACGGACTGCATGGCTGCGGCAAAACGCTGCTGACGGACGGTGTTGACGGTCGAACCCGTATCGACGATGTCCTCGCGGAGCGCATCGGCCCGACTGGCGGCGGAAGGATGCGTCTTGGCGAACCCCAATCCGCCCGAATCACTCAGCCGCGCGTCCATACGCTGGAGCATGGCGAGCATCGCGGTCTCCGGATAGCCGGCGCGACGGAGTATCTCCACCGCGGCAGCGTCCGCACGGCTCTCCTGCTTTCGCGAGTAGCCGCTTGTCGTCAGGGTTTGGACCACGTCGCCCACCGATCCTTCGAATGCTTCCGTCAGGGAGGCCAGTTCTTCGCCGGCCACCTGCTTGGCGGCCTCGGCTCCGATGATCGTGAAGGCCTCGGTCAGGCGGCTCTGCTTGATTGCGCTCAGGCCGTGCTTCATCGAGACATGGCAGATCTCGTGCGCCAGCACTGCCGCCAGTTCATCCTCGTTCTGGCAGCATCGGACCATCCCGCGGGTCACCATAATCAATCCGCCCGGCGCCGCGAAGGCATTGATCTCGTCCGAGTCGATCAGGATGAAATGGTAGCCGCCGAACGTCTCGGGACGGTCGGAGAACACGACCAGCGACTGGCCCAGCAGGTTCAGATAGGCGTTCGCCTCGGGCTTGTCCAGCGGCGGATAGCTCTGGAACACCGACGCCGCGACGGCTCGCCCGATGTAGTACTCCTGTTCCGGCGTCAGGTCTTGGAAGGTCTTCTCTACGGCCTGGGAGCCTCGTGCGACGGAATCCGCCTGGCTGTCGGTGAGCACGCCCGTGGCCCGGCCGATCTCGGCGCCTATCTCGCCTGCCCCTTCACACCCGCAGAACAGCACCGTCCCCAGCAGGCTCAACGATACGATTGCCGCAAGCAGTTGTCTGGTGTTCATTGGGCGCCTCCCAACAGCTTGCCTTGGGCGCGGAACAACGCGATCTGGTCTTCGCTGACCTGGAAGGCGGCCATGCGGTCAACCCAGGCGTAGTCCAGCTTTCCATCGGCCTTCATCTTGGCTTCGACCTGCGCGTTGAAGCCCTTGCCCGCGAGGGCGACTTCGTCGGACGATGCGCCGGTGGCGGCATCGCCGGTCCCGGCGCTCATGGCAACTCGCTTCCTGGTGAGCGACGATTCGTGCATCCAGCCGGTCTTGCCGTCGGGGAGCGTCACCGGATACCAGCCGTTTTGCAGCGTCCCGGCTTCGACCGTCGCGCCATACGCCACGTCGGCGACGATTTTGCCCAGTTGCGAGGGGGTCGCTCGCACCTTGCCGTTGCGGACCTGGACATTCAACGACCCTGCGAGCGCCGTGCCGGCGGAGAGCACGAGCAACGCCGCAACAACTCTGATCCTCATATGGTCCTCCCTTAAAAGCACATTCCCTTGCCGCTGTCCGAGGCCCGAAGTATCCGTCGGATAGCCTGGTACAATGATATCGACCGGCTGCGTGAAAGCAAGTGGTCATGTGTTGCGGAGAGCGTGACCGTCCCGGTCGTCACTGGCGTCGAGGGCCTCGTCATGGTATGATCCGAGCCACGAATCGAAAGGATGCCATCATGATGAATCGGGTACGGATTGCGATTATTGCGGCGGCTGCGATGCTCGCAGGAGCGTCGAGGGGACAGGGGAGCGAATTCGTCTGGTTGGAGGGGGAGGCCGGCCGGGCCAACGTCCAGGTCAACAACAGCGGCTGGGGCAACGCACACTTTCTCTCGGAAGGCAAATGGATGCACATCGCCATCGACGCCGAGAAGGTCGATGGCGAGGTGAAGGCTGATGCGGTCGTTATTCAATATCCTTTTGAGGTCGCCAAGGCCGGCGAATATGAAGTCTGGAGCCGGATCGGCTTCGAATTCGCCCGCTCACCGTTCGAGTGGCGGATCGACGAGGGAGCGTGGAAGGTGGTCCGTTCGGACGATTTGACCACCGACCTGATGGAAATCGCCTTCTTCTGCGAAGTTGCCTGGATTCACATGGGCGATGCGCAGTTGACTCCCGGCGGGCACAACCTGGAGATCCGTATCCCCAAGACCAAAGACAAGGACGGCAAGACCCAACGCATCCTCTATGCCTGCGACGCGATCTGCCTTTCGCAGTGTCCGTTCCACCCGAATGCCAGGTATAAGCCCGACGAGACCGGGCGCGATGAGAAAGACGAGGCGGCCTCGCAGCACGTCTTCCGGCTCCCCGAAGTCCCCGCAGGCCAGCGGTCCAGCGTCTCTCTCAAGGGCGTGTGGGAAGTGGCCCGCGACGATGAACAGATGCCGGGCGAAGTGGCCGAGCCGATCAAGACACTGCCCGAAGTCGCGTTCTTCAAGGCCATCGATGTCCCTTCGGACAAGAACGTCAGCCGGCCGGACCTGCTCTTTGCCCATCGGCTCTGGTACCGAACGCGAGTTCAAGTGCCTGCGAGTCTGGCCGGTCGGGCGTTCATCATCGATTTCCCCCAGAACAACCTGAACACGACGGTCTACGTCAATGGCGTCTACTGCGGTTTCGAGAAAAACCCGTTTTGCCGGTTCCAGATCGACGTGACGAAGGGCATCCAGCCGGGACAGACGAACGAGATCTGGGTGGGCATCCGCGACGCCTGGTACGGCCGGACCGCGGACCCGGATCGTCCGCTCAAACTGCGCCGGACCTTCAATATGCCCATCAGGTTCTTCCACGATGGGTTCCAGGACCTGGATTACCCGATCTGGAACTCGCCGCAGTCGGGCATTCTCTGCACGCCCACCTTCGTCGCGGCCGGTGGGGTCTATGCCTCCGATGTCTTCGTCAAGCCGCTCGTGGATCGCAAGCAGCTTGAAGCCGAGGTCGCTCTGACCAACAGCTCCGCAAAGGACGTTTCCGGCCAGATCCGCTGGGAAGCGGTCAACGACGCAACCGGTCAGGTCGAAAAAGCGTTTACCGCCAAGGCCTTCAAGGTTCCCGCAGGCGGGACACAGACGCTCACGCTCAACGATGGTTGGGAGAACCCGAGGCTCTGGTGGCCCGACACGCCCAATCTCTACCGGCTTCGCACTCTCGTCATCGTGGGCGGCAAGACGGTCGATACAAGCGAGACGAGCTTTGGGTATCGCCAGTGGAAGATTGAGGGCCGCCAGTTCACGCTCAACGGTGTTGTCTGGCGCCTCTGGGCGGACCTGATCGGAAACCGGATGCCGACCGCCGAGAGCTTCGTCAATGCGTATCGCAAGGCCAATGTCCGCCTGATGCGGTACGCGACCGCCGGACAGGGCGGCGACAACACGCTCTGGTACGACATGGAGCCCCCTGAGGCCCTGGACTTCATGGATCGCAACGGACTGGTCGTCCGGCGAAACTCCTCGCTCGACGGCGAGGCCATCGGCTCGAACTTCTCCGAGAGCGATCCCGAGATCCAGGCGAAGCAGGGCGGGTCGAAGATGAAGGTCAAGCTCATGCAGAACTGGCGGGACCAATGCGTCGCCCAGGTCAAAGGCGAACGCAATCATCCCTCCATCCAAATCTGGTCCATCGAGAACGAGTTCGCATTCATCAACCTGATCAACCTGCTGGGCAACAGCCCGCTGATGGACGAGTACGAAGCCGAGATCGCCAAGTGCCACGACGCGGTTATGGCCGTCGATCCCACGCGCAGCGTGATGACCGACGGCGGCGGCGCGATGAAGGACAACACGCTGGGCGTGCACGGCGACCACTACGTGGCCACGCTCGATGTCCGCTACCCCGACTTGGCCTATGAGCCGTTCGTCGAAGGCGGCGGCCGGGGCCGATGGAAGTGGGACATGGCCCGTCCCCGCTACATCGGCGAGGATTTCTACGCCAATGGGATCAATCCGGCCGACTACGCCATGTGGGGCGGCGAGATCGCCTTCACGGGCAAGGCCGCGACGAAGGACGCCGTCGCCACCTGCTATCGCATGTTGCAGGAGGGGTATCGCTGGGGTGGTTTCTACGCCGGCTGGCATTTCTGGCTGGGCGGCGATGGCGGCGAGCGATCCCGCATCGCCAACGCGCCGCGCGCAGTCCTCGTGCGACAGTGGGATTGGACCTTCGCCTCCGGGGCGCAGGTCCCGCGCACGTTCGGGGTCTTCAACGACACGCAGTACGCCGACCCGATCACGTTCACACGCGTGCTGACGGTGGACGGCAAGGAAGTCTATCGCAAGACATCGCGACACGAGGTGAAGCCCGGCGTCGCGGAGAAGTTCGACGAGACGATCCCCATGCCCAAGGCGACTGCACGTTGTGAAGGGGAACTGCTCCTGACGCTCTCGGTCCAGGGCAAGGAGATCTTCCGCGACACGAAGGCCGTCTCCATTCTGCCGCCGGCAAAGGTCGATGGCGTCACTGGGGTCGGCGTGTATGACCCCAGGGGAAAGCTCAAGCGGTTCCTCGATGCCGCCGGTATCCACTGCTCGCAGGTCGCGAGTCTTCCGCAGGTCAAGGTCCTGATTGTCGGCCCCGATGCCCTGAACGAGGCCGATGCCACATCGACCGCCTTGGCGGCCTTCGCCTCCAGCGGCAGGGCGGTGATTGTGCTGGATCAGACGAACGTCCTGAAGTACCAGTCTCTACCGGCTGAGATGGAACCGGCCGAGCGTACGCGTCGGAACGACTTTGGCATGGAAGTGCCTGCCGCCGACGGCAAGACCGCGTTCATCGAGGACGCCTCTCATCCCGTGCTCAAGGGCCTGCGGGACAAGGACTTCTTCACCTGGCCGGGCGATCACGGGGTATATCGCAACGCCTACGTCAAGCCCCTCCGAGGCGGCAAGAGCCTGATCCAGGTCGGCCCCAGACTGGCGAACAGCGCGCTGGTCGAGATTCCGGTCGGCAAAGGCGTGATGTGTCTTTGCCAACTCGTCCTCGGCGCCAAGCTCGACCAATCGGCCGTGGCGCAGACGCTCCTGGTGAACCTGGTGGAATACGGACGAGACTACCGGCTCCAGACCGCCAACGTCGCAGCCGTGATCGCCGACGAGCAGCTCGGCAGGGCGATGGACGCCATCGGCGTGCAGTACAGCAGGGTAGCTGACGTGCTCTCGGCGATCGGTGATGCCGACAAGAAGATCGCCGTGATCTCTGCGACGGGCGCCCATCTCAAGACGTTGGCGGGCAATCGGGACGAGGTCCAGGCCTTCTGGCATCGCGGCGGTTCCCTCCTCCTGCACGGCCTGACGCCGGAGGGACTGGCGGACTACAACCGGATCGTCGGCTTCGACCACGTCATCCGCAAGTTCAAACGCGAGCGCGTGACCTTCCCGGCCGTCCGCAGCCCGCTGACGAGCGGCCTGACGACCGGCGACATCACCCTGCTCTCGGGCAAACGAATCTTCGGCTGGACGGCGGACGAGTACGTCGCCTCGGACGTGTTCACGTACGTCGTGGATATCGACGAGATGGCTCCGTTCGCGACGAGCACCTTCTTCGGCTGGGACAACATGACCAACGGCTTCGTCGGCTCCGACGGCTGGCCGCTCATCATGGATTTCGAAGCCCCGCCCG
>CAZDTD010000132.1:0-10191 GCA_964507995.1 uncultured Pirellulales bacterium
CGGGACGCCATCGAGCAGTGCGTCAAATTCTGCCCCCAGGAGCAGACGTACGAGGCCTTCCGCCAGCGCGTGGTCCAGGCGATTGCCGAGGCCGAGCAGGTCCGCGCGGACGCCCTGTCGCTGGCAGAGCAGAGGCAGTGGCAGGCCGCTGTGCAGCGGATGAACGAGGCGCTGGCCATGTACAAAACCATGCCCGGCGGCGAGGCCGATCTCAAGCGGATTCGCGAGCGGGCGTACCAGTACTACGTCGATCGCGCCACCGAGCGGCTGCGCGAGGGCGATCTGGCCCAGGCCGAGTCGGAGGCCCAGGTCGCGATGACCTACCAGTCCGGCTCGGAGGCGAAGGCCGTGCTCCAGACGGTGAAGGACCGGCGCGAGGCTGCCGAGCTGATCGCACGCAGCCGGACCCTGCTGGACCAGGGGGACTGCGAGGAAGCCCTTCGCGCCCTGCAGCAGGCGGAGAAACTGCATCCGTCGCATCCGGACCTGCCCGACCTGCTCGGTCGGGCGAAACGGGCCGTCTGCGACCGTTGGCTGGAGCAGGGCCGCACGGCGACCGCGGCGCACAACTATCCCGCCGCGATGCGGCTGTTCCAGAAGAGCCGCGACCTGCTCCAAGGATACGGCGGCGTGGACCCCCTGCTGGCGGACGTGCAATCCAAACTGGCGGAACTGCACCTGAAGGCCTCGCGGCAGTTCCTCCAGGGCGAGGCCGCCGGCATCGCCACTTTCCACGCGACGGCGGCCCTGCGGTATCTGCCGGAGAGCGCGGACGCACGGCAGAACTTTACACAGTGTATGGGCCAGGTCCGACAGGATGTCGCGTACACAATCGCCTTCGCGGGCTTCAAAGCGACGCCGGCCCAGCAGCAATCGGCGGCCATCCTCGACGCCGTATCGCTCGAACACCTCACAAAAGCCCACCCCGAGAACATAACCGTGGTGGAGCGTCCCGACCTGTGGACTGTCCTCGGCGAGAGGGATCTGAAGGCTGTCGAACAGCTCGATCCGCAGGCTGCCGCAGCAGCCGACACGTTGCAGGACGTCGATGCTCTGATCGTCGGACAGGTGCTCGAAAGCAAGGTGACCTCCGAGAGCAAGCGAAGCGGCTATGGGGAGTCGGTCTACCAGGACGGCTATCGCCCGGAACCGAATCCCGAATACATCGAGGCAGCACACGTCCTCGACGAGGCCATCGCGAGACTCGAACAAGCACGGATGAGATTGGCCGAAGCGGAAGACAGACTCGCGCATCTGCGACACGTCGATCCGCACGATCCGCACGAGATGGAGAGGCTCCACCGGACGCGTGGAGAGGTGGACGAGGCCCGACGGCGTCTGGAGCACACGGCCGCCGAGGTGGGGATGGCCAGGATGCGTCTGGCCGGGATTCCGCCCGAGGTGCTCGTGCCCAACATGGTCGCGTACCAGTACCCAATCGAGACTTTCACCTGGACCGCCAGCGTCTCCTGCCTGGTCAAGATGCTCGACGCCACCACAGGGGAGGTGTTCCTGGCGGAGCGCCTCGACGGCCGGGCGGAGCAGTCGGACAACATGGTCCAGGCGGACCCCTATCGGAATGTCCCGGAGGACCCGCTGGTGCTGGCCAGCGAGCCTGCGTTGATCCAGGCCGCGGTCGATTCGATGGGCGTCAGGCTCAGGCAGACGCTCAGCCAAGCATGCGCAAAACACGGGCAGCGTTTTCTGGTGATGATGCAGCAGGCCGAAGCCGCCGGCGACACCATCGGAGCGGTAGACAACGGCATCAAATACCTGTTCGCCTATCCCGCCGGGAACGCCCAGGCGAACCGAATCGTCGAGTCGCTTCGCAGATACCTCGCGGACGAGGACGGTCTGATCGACGTCCGGGCGATGCTCCGGGCCCATTGTCACATTCTGCAATAGAGAGGACATCCGTGGAGAATGATCGCATCTGTCGGTTGTGGCTGATCGCAGTGACGCTGCTCGGCCTGAATCCAGGATATCTGTTCGCGATGGAGCCATCCCTCGAGCGGGACATGCCTCGCGCGCAGGGACAACTCGCAGGCGTCTTTGAGGAAGGCCAGGCCGTGACGGCGATCGTCCCAGCCGACGCCGCGTCGAAGGCGACGCGATGGCAGGCTCTGGACGATCGCGTGACAACCATCGCATCGGGCGACGTGCCGGCCTCCGCGTCGCGGATCGATCTCGGCACGCTCGGGATCGGCTGGTATCGGGTCGAGTTCCTCGAACAGGATGGGACATGCCTCGCATGGACGACTGTAGCCGTTCTGGCCCAACCGACGGCGCCGGTCCCGCAAGATTCCCCGATCTGCATAGACTCAGCGAGCGCCTGGTTCGCTCCGAATGACACCGCCAGGCAGGACCGGCTCGCCCGCCTGGCGGCCCTGGCCGGCGTCAACTGGGTCCGCGACCGGCTGCGGTGGCGGGACCTGGAGCCGGAACAGGGCAGTTTCCCGGAGGTCCAGACCACTTATGACACCTCCGCCCGCATCCAGACTGCGCACGGTCTGAAGGTGCTCCAGGTCTTTCACGACACGCCGCAATGGGCGGTGACTGAAGGCGACACGCGAGGCCGCTACGCAGGCGACCTGCGGGACGTGTACCGCTTCTGCAAGGCGATGGCCGTGCGGTTCCGCGGGATGGTGCACGCCTGGGAGCCGTGGAACGAAGGCAACGTCGCCACCTTCGGCGGACATACCACCGATGAAATGTGCTCGTACCAGAAGGCCGCTTACCTGGGCTTCAAAGCAGGCGACCCGAACACGCTGGTCTGCTGGAACGTTTCGACCGCGGTCCCGACCCGCCTGCACACCAACATCGTCTTATTGAACGAGACATGGCCGTACTTCGACACGTACAACATTCACACGTACGACTGGCCCGAATCCTATGAACGGCTGTGGAAACCCGTGCATGACGCGGCGTGCGGCCGGCCCATCTGGGTCACCGAGAGCGACCGGGGCATCGCGTACGCGACGCCGGAACCGTGGTGCGACCTGTCTCGCGAGGGGGAAATCCGCAAGGCGGAATTCATGGCGCAGTCCTACGCCAGCAGTCTGTTTGCCGGCGCGGATCGTCATTTCCATTTCATCCTGGGCCATTACTGCGAGGGAGGCAAGATCCAGTTCGGTCTGCTCCGCCTGGACGAGACGCCGCGGCCGAGCTATGTCGCCCTGGCGGCCATCGGCCGGTTCCTGGCCGGCGCGAAGCGCCTGGGCCGGTGGGACATCGAAGGCCAACCCAACGCGCATGTCTACGCCTTCCAGGCCAGGCCGGGTGGAGAACCGAAGGATGTCCTCGTTGCGTGGGCGGAAATCGCCGGCGACTGGGACCAGAGGGGAAAGGCCGTCGCCGACTGGGCGTTGCCGCAGGGGATGGCGGTCGAAGGCGTGTACGACTATCTCGGTCGTTCGCTTGGGTCGGCTGTATCGCAGAAGCTGCGGTCCGCCCCCATCTTCGTGCTGCTCGCTCCGGGCGAGGCAAAGCGCCTGTCCCTCACGGCGCCGCAGCGATCCACGTTCCGACCGGGCGAACCCGGACAGGTCGTCCTCCAGTTGCACATGCCGCCCGCCGCGAGCGTCAACATCGAGCAGATTCCCTGGGCCTCCGACATCGAGCACAAGGTCCAGCCCGAGACCGAGATCGAATTGCCGCTGTACGCCTACAACTTCGGAGACAGGCCCGTTCGCGGTCGGATCGTCGTCGAGCACGCCCCGGAAGGGTGGCGATTGGCGCCGGACGCATGGGAGGTCTCGCTCGAACCCATGGGCCGCAACCGGCTTGATTGTCGCTTCTTCATGCCACAGCGTCAGGTCGACAAATCCTCCGACGCCTGGATCGTCCTGCGAGGCGACTTCGGCGACGCAGGCAGACCCGTCCTGGCGTTCCGTCTGATCTCCCAGCCCGGCGAAGGTTATGACGCTCTGGTTCCTGCACGTCCCATATGCCGATTCTCTACGGCCAGGACACACGCAAATAATCGCTCTGCCGCAACTGTGGCGGGATTCTCTGAATCCACTATAATGAATCGCCGATGAATCAAGCTGACGCACTGGAATCAAAGCAGGAACTATGGAAGAAGCCACGCAAGAATCCGTCGGGGTTCCCCTGAACCAAGATCCACAGTCGGACAATCTTCGACTGCCGTCCCGAGTCACGCACGTGCGGGTCGGCGAGAAAGATGTCTACTTAGTCGGCACAGCGCACGTCTCGAAGGACAGCGTCGAGGACGTTCGCACGACCATCGAGCAGATCCGGCCCGATGCGGTCTGCATCGAGCTGTGCAAGGCCCGCCATCAGGCGATCACCCAGGCGGACAACTGGCAGAAGATGGACATCATCAAGGTCATCCGTCAGAAGAAGGCAATCTTCCTGCTGGCCCAGCTCATCCTGAGCTCGTTCTACCGCCGGCTCGGGGAGAAGCTCGGCGTCCAGCCCGGCGCCGAAATGATCGAAGGCATGCGCATGGCCGAACAGACCGGAGCCCAGCTCGTCCTGGCCGACCGGGATATCGAGATCACGCTCAAGCGGGTCTGGGGTTATCTCGGCCTGGGGAGCAAGCTGAAACTGACGATGCAACTTATGATGGGCATTTTCACCAGCGAGGAAATCGATTCCGACATGATCGAGCAACTCAAGAAACAGGACCAGCTCGAATCCGTCATGGCGGAATTCGCAGGCCAGTACCCCGAGATCAAGAAGCGGCTGATCGACGAGCGGGACACCTTCCTGGCCGAGAAGATCCGCACCGCGCCGGGCAAGAAGATCGTCGCCGTAGTCGGAGCCGGCCACGTCGGGGGCATCACGAGCCAGATCCACGAGGAACACTCGCTCGACGAACTGCTGGAACTGCCGCGCCAATCGGGCTGGCTGTCCGCGGCGATCAAATGGGGCGTTCCCCTGCTGATCGTCGGGCTGCTCGCCTACGGGTTCACGAAGGGAACCACCCACGGCTTCGAGAACGTCTACATCTGGATCCTCGTCACGGGCGCCCTCGCCGGCCTCGGAGCAGCGGCCGCCCTGGCTCACCCACTGACGATCCTCACCGCCTTCGTCGCGGCCCCGTTGACGACCCTCCATCCGCTCCTGGCGGCCGGCTGGGTCGCCGGCATCGTCCAGGTCTTCATCAAAAAACCCAAGGTCAGCGACCTGGAGAACCTCCCGAACGCCATCGCCACCTTGAAAGGTTTCTGGACCAACCCGGTGACCCGCATCCTCCTGGTCGTCGCGCTGGCCAACGTCGGCGCCATGGTTGGCACCTGGGTCGCCGGCACGTGGATCGCGGCCCGGTCCGTCTGAACGCCGCATTTGCTGTTTACTATTCCCCTGTGAGCACGTAGAATCTCTGCGTTGCGAAGACCGACGGGTTGGCGCTCAAAGGGTAAATCGTAATTCGTAAATAGTAAATCACAGCAGGAGCCAGGAGATGACGAATGTAACGTTGATTACCGGCGACGGCATCGGGCCGGAGATCGCCGAAGCGGCCCGCAGGTGCATCGACGCCACCGGCGCGGACATTCAATGGGAACTCGCTGAGGCGGGCGTGGACGTGATGGCGCGTCTGGGGACTCCCCTGCCTGACGCGACGCTTGAGTCCATCAAGAAGAACGGCGTGGCCCTCAAGGCCCCGATCACGACCCCCGTCGGGACGGGATTCCGCAGCATCAACGTGTACCTGCGTCAGAGCCTGGACCTGTACGTCTGCCTGCGTCCGTGCAAGAGCTACAAGGGCGTCCGCAGTCGATACGAGAACATCGACCTCGTGATCGTCCGGGAGAACACCGAGGACCTGTACGCCGGGATCGAGTACCAGAAGGGCCAGGACGACACGCTCGAACTGATCGACTGGCTGAACAAGCACAGCAAGAAGCGGATCGGACCCGACGCCGGCGTCAGCATCAAGCCGATCACCGTCACTGCGACCGAGCGGATCGTGCGGTTCGCCTTCGACTACGCCCGCAAGAACGGCCGCAAGAAGGTCACCAGCGTCCACAAGGCCAACATCATGAAGTTTTCCGACGGCCTGTGGCTGGAGGTCAGCCGAGAGGTGGCGAAGGCCTATCCCGACATCGAGTTCGAAGACCGCATCGTCGACAACATGTGCATGCAACTCGTGCAAAAGCCCGAGTTGTACGACGTGCTCGTGCTGCCCAACCTGTACGGCGACATCGTCAGCGACCTGTGCGCCGGGCTGATCGGCGGACTCGGCGTCGCGCCGGGCGCCAACATCGGCGAAAAAGGTGCCACGTTCGAGGCCACGCACGGCAGCGCCCCGAAGTACAAGGGCATGAACAAGGTCAATCCGACCGCGCTGATCCTCAGCGGCGTGCTCATGCTCCGGCATCTCGGCAAAGAGGCCGAGGCGAATCGCCTGGAAAAGGCCGTCGCGGACACGATCGCCGAGGGCCGCAAGGTCACGTACGACATGAAAGCGGACCGCGATGATCCCACCGCCGTAGGAACGAGCGAAATGGCGGATGAAATCATAAGAAAAACCCGAAATTCGAAGCTATAAATCCGAAACAAGCACAAGCGGAAAATCCGAATCTCGAAATCCGAAACAAGCACGAATGACCAAAATTCAAAATTCGAAACGGCTCCCGCCGGATCGCGAGAGGGTTTCTGTCATTTGAGTTTCGTATTTTGAATTTGTGTCGGATTTCGAGTTTCGATATTCGTGCTTCTCTTCTCAGGGAGTTCGGTATGGCCAAGAAAGTGCTGGTCCCCATCGCCGATGGAATAGAGGAAATCGAGGCGGTTTGCATCGTCGATACGCTTCGCCGGGCCGGGATTGAGGTCACCGTCGCTTCGGTCGACAAGCTCCAGGTGACCGCCAGTCGGGGCGTCAGGCTGGTGGCCGACGCCCTGATCGCCGACTGCAAGAACCAGACCTACGACTGCATCGCCCTGCCGGGCGGGATGCCGGGAGCGGAGCATCTGCGAGATTCGACCGAGCTGGTCGGTATGCTGAAAAAGCAGAAGGCCGCCGGCAGGTTGTACGGGGCGATGTGCGCCTCGCCGGTCGTCGCATTGCAGCCACACAGACTTCTGGAGGGGGTCCGGGCTACGTGCTTCCCCTCGCTGCGAGGCAAACTGCCCCCATCGCTGGCCGGCGATGACCGAGTGGTGGTCGACGGCAACTGCGTGACCAGCCAGGCTCCCGGCACAGCCATCGAGTTCGCATTGAAGCTCGTCGAGTTGCTCCTGGGTCCGCAGAAAGCCAAAGATGTCGCCGGCCCCATGCTCGTGCCGGGTGTCTGACCGCTGCGACTGGTCTGCTTATGGGTTGACCAGCCGAGGCGTCCATTCCTGAATCAAGGGCTGGGACCGCCGGTCTGCATCGGTCCCGTCGGGTGTGCGCCCGTAGGGGTAGAACTCAATCCATCCCTTGAGCTCCCCGCGGTCAACGACTCCTTCGCCGATGAGCCAGCCCGTATCCTCCGTGATTCGAAGACCGCTCTCCTCGCGGCCGATCAATAAAGTGAAGTAGAAACCGCCTCCGAAATCGTAGAAATCGGGGATCGGGATCGATTCTCCGCGATCTGAGTAGACCGCGGAGAGACGATGGTCTGCATTTTGCTCAACGCGCAGACGCACCGGGCGAGGACCGGTGGCACATGTCCACTCCCACTCTCCCGCCAGGTCCGCTTTGTCGCGTTCGGCTTCCCATGCCTGCTCCCGGAGTTTGCCATGATCGGCTACTTCCATCATCCCCTTCATCGTATTCCCATCGACATGCCCGTCGAATCTGATTTCGAAATCGCCGTAGTTTCCCCGCTCCGGCCGGCAGGACCCTCGTACATGCCCACCCCACAGGTCGACGCGGACGAACCCTGTAAGGCTGGTCTGTCCTGAGAGACGAAACCTGCCGGCGACCTCGGACAGACGCTGATGAAGGACTATCTCCAAGTCCTGCGGGCCCTGTCCTGCATCGATCTTCCCCCGCCACACGCCGGCGACGGGAGCCGGGATTACCCACATCATGATCCGGTCTTCCTTACCTGGAGAACCCTCATTGCCGATATAGTCGGGGACCCGAGAATTGCGGTGGAATGGACTCCACGCCGTGCCATACATTCCCAGAAAGACCGTGCGCACCGTCAACGACTTGTCCGCTTGCCACTCGCCCATACCAAATTGATGCGAAACGACGCGTGTCCCCGGCGTGAGATCGCTCAACAGCCTGGGGCGAAGCTTGATATTCGGCTCATGGCCGAGAAACAGAGCGACCACACTTGCCTGTCGAAAGTCGGTGGTGAATAGATCGCCGTGAACGAACTCCACGCAGTCAGTCATGCCCGTTTCGCGAGCATTTTCCCGGCTTTCGCGCACGCGGATTTCGTCGATCTCAACTCCGACTCCTCGCCGGGCGTGGAAATCACAGACCGCGGCAAGCACAATGCGTCCATCGCCCGAGCCCAGATCGTATACGACGTCATCCTTCCCAACACTCGCCATCCAGAGCATGTCCCGGACCGCGTCGCTTCGCGTTGCGACATAGGGAATGGACGAGGAAACGGTTGGGGGAGTAGCATCACCATCGCCGGCATAAGATGACTCGAAGAACAACAGGAGGACCATCCCCAAGCCAACCCAGAAGAACCATATCCTCATGGCACAGATCTCCCGCGTAGAAGAAGGGTATCATTCTCATCACACCAGTTTTGTATCATAGCCCAGGCCCAACCGGCAGTCAATCTGAAGGTGACAGTGGGGACTTGATCGGTTGTGTCCTTGTCACGGTTCCAGAGGGGATACGATTGCCCTCCATGAAACCCAGGCAAGCCTTGACTGGGTGGGCGTTCTCGGGTAACACTGCCGGCCATGGCGATTGACCAAGACCAGTTCATTGCGATCATTTCGGGCCGACGCACGGACGCAACAGCGCGGATCGTGAGGGCCCTGCTCCGTGCCGCTTCGTTCGGCTACCGCCTGGTCGTCAATATCCGCAACACGCTATATGACCACCATGTCTTCCGGAGTCATCGCGTCGACGCCGCAGTCCTATGCGTCGGCAACCTGACCACCGGCGGGACAGGCAAGACGCCGCTGGTCGTGTGGCTGTGCCGGCACGTCTCCGAGAAACAGCTTCGCTGCGCAATCCTGACCCGTGGCTACAGGACCCAGCCGGGCAGACTCGCCGACGAGCCCGCCCTGCTGGCGGCGCAGTGCCCGGATGTGCCGGTCGTGGTGAACCCGGACCGTGTCGCTGGGGCCGCGGAGGCGATCCGGGCTTACGGAGCCCAGGTGCTCGTCATGGACGATGGGTTCCAGCACCGCCGGCTCGCACGGGACCTCGATATCGTCGCGGTGGACGCGACGGTTCCATTTGGCTATGGCCGGCTGTTGCCCGCCGGGCTCTCGCGGGAGCCTGTCAGCAGCCTCAGACGGGCCCATGCGGTCGTCTTGACCCGCTGCGACCAGGTTTCCGAGGAGGCCTTGGCCCAGATCGAGGCGGAGATCCGCAGGATCAATCGTGATCTGGTCATCGCCCGGTCAATCCATGCGCCGGTAGCGGTCCGAGCGGCCGAGGGAGCCGAGATCCCCCTGGCCCAGGTCAAGGGCAAGCGAGTCTTCGCATTCTGCGGAATCGGCAATCCGCAGGCCTTTTTCCGGACCATCGAACGTCTGGGGGCGATTCCGGCCGGAACCAGGGTGTTCGACGACCACCACCGTTATGCAGCCGAGGACATGCTCGCCATCCACGAAGAGGCCCGCCGGCAACAGGCATCGCTCGTCCTGACCACCCAGAAGGATTGGACCAAAGTGGCTCAATCGACCCTGCCCAAGGGAGAACCACTCCTGGCCTACCTGGCCATCGACCTGCGGATCACCTCCGGCGAGGAAATGCTGACGGCCTTGATTGACCGCGTCCTGGGCGGTAGAATACCCGGTCAGTGAGTACCCGAACCCGGAACGACCAGGTATTGAGAATGTACGAACAACTGCTTAAGACGGTGGGAAATCTCGGTGCGCCGAGGATTCTCGTCGTCGGCGATTTCATGCTCGATCTGTACGTCTACGGCGATGCAACCCGCATCAGCCCGGAGGCGCCGGTCCCGGTCCTGAAAGTGACCGAGACGGAGTCTCGTTGCGGTGGCGCAGCGTCGGTGGCCGCCGACGTCGCGGCGCTGGGCGGCATCCCCGTCTGCATCGGCGTGCTCGGCCAGGACGCCAACGGCAGCCTGC
>CAZDTD010000133.1:0-3406 GCA_964507995.1 uncultured Pirellulales bacterium
CCGATCTGGTAATTCTCGCCGTCGCCCCGGCCGGTGGTGGGCTGGTCCTTGTACTGAAACCAGTGCGTTCCGACGATCAGGGGATTCCGCAGGGCGCTCTCCAGATAGCTCCTGTACTTGTCGGCGCGGTCCTCCTGGCTGTCGGTCCTGCGAAGGCCGGTGTGGAACATGCCGCGGTCCAGGGCGCCGAAGTGGAACTCGCCGATAATGATCGGCATGTCGATATCATCGGGCAGCTTCAGACCTCCGACGCTGTATTCATAGCGGTTGTAGCTGACGACGTCGCAGAATTTCGTCGCCGCCAGGGCGGCCCGATTGTTCACCCACGCGAACCGGCAGCCCAAGTAGAGCTGTTTCGGCGCAACTCTCTTGACCTCCCTGCGGATCGTGCCGAAGTAGGTCTCCGCGGTCTTCGTGTAGAACTCCTCCAGGTCCTCGCGGGCTTTGTCCTTGTCCGGCCTCTGGCGGCTCTGCAACAGGGCGTCCCACGATGCGTGGCTCGTTCCCCAGGTCTGGTTCAGATTCTCGATGGTCTCGTATCGGGCCTGGAGATCGTTGACGAACGCGATCTTCGCCGGCTGGTCGGCCGGGGAGACCATCGCGGCAACCGCCAGCGAGGTGTCGTCGCCCCACGACAGCTCGTTGTGTACGAAATAACCGATGCACCAGGGATCGTCGGCGGTCTTGCCCCACTCGGATTCGAGCCGCTTTCGCAGGTTGTCCTGGAAGCTCGGATCGAAGACGTCGTAGAACTTGCCCCAGTAGCCCTCGGAGCCCTCCAGCGTCCTGGCCTCGAAGTGGATCGTCGCGACGTAGGGGGTCAGGCGGAGCAGGTAGATCCGCTCGTTGGACCAGTTGGCGATCGTGTTGATGCCCCAGCTTTCGAACCGGCGGTGTGTGATGTCGGCGAAAGCCGCCTCGAAATCCTCGCCGTACTTGCGCAGGAGATTGGCCCGACCGAAGTCATAGGTCTTGTAGGGCGTGTGCGTGCTGTAATAGCCGTGGGGGGCCCAGGAGCCCTGGCCGTAGAACCGGGCAAATGGCGAATCCTGGGCCGGTAGGCCGCGGTAGTACTGCTCGCGGTCGGTGATCGGCGTTGCGTCGCCGCTGTGGACGCAGTCGATCCCGTGCGACCAGAACAGCCGCCCGAGCGGGTCCACGAGCCACCATTTGCCCCGGTGTTTCTGGACGCGGAAAAAGCCGGTGGCCTTGAGCCTGGGGCCATCGGCCCAGCCGCCGTACTTGTTCCACTCCTGGGGTCTGGTGTGGGCCCTGAGGTCCTCCAGTTCCTCCTGGCTGCGCGTGAGCATGCCGGCGACCGAGCGGACCTTGCCGGGCCACTCGCGATGGGCGTATTGCCCGTACTCGTCGATGAACGGCAGGAACGCGGAGGCGTCCACGACCTCGATCTGCCCGCCCGCGCGGATGGCGTCGATCTCGATGACGCGATCCTGGGCCCGAAGAGCCCCCCTGGGCGACGAGCGCCCCTCCGGGGCGGGCGGGCGGGTCAGGAAGATCACCAGTTGCGTCACATTTGCCGTGTCGATCTTGCCCGCGTGGACGGGATTGCCCCGCATGCCGATGAGCTCCAGCGGTTTGTCCAGCTTCCACTGCGTCGGGAAGATGTGGACGGTCAGCGTCTGTGAGGCTCCGGGATCGACAGCGACCTGATCGGTAACGCAGTTCTCCGTGCCGTCGGCGCCTGGATTGTCCACACGGCAGTAGACTGTCACCGGCTGCTCGCTGCGGTTCGCGACGTCGAGCGAGACGTACTCATATGACGAGAGGTCCCATTTGCCCTGCGGGGCCTTGAGAGTCACGCCGGGCCACGGAGCCTGATGTCCCAGCTCGATGCGCAGCGCGCCTTCGGAGGTCGTCGTGGTCTTGGCGTCGCTTGTAGTGACGACGCTTGCATCGAAGCCGGCCCCGAAATCGAACAGAACCTGGGACCGTTCGCTCTCGCCGGCCGAGACCGACCACGCTGCGACGAGGACCACAAAACCGATCGCTACAGAATACTTTTTCATGGGGTATCCCCTGAAATAGGTTGTCATGCCGATCACTCGAATTCGATTCGATAGGCGAACTCGTCGCGACGGGTTGTGAAGCGAACCAGGTCGCCTGTCTGCTCGAACTCGATGCGGCGAATCTCTTTTCCCTCGACGTTGACCGCGACGATCGATTGGATTTGGGCGGGTTCGGACAGGCCGAATCGCCCGGGCCGCAGGGCCACGGAGAACGGACCGAGCTTCGGCAGGGGAGTGACCACGAGCGAGTTCTGCGCCCGCTCGCAGCGGATCGCCCCTTCCGTAATCGCCGGGCCGAAATCGACCGGGACCCGCTCGGCGTTCCAGGACACAGCCTCCGGGGCCGTTGCGTCTGCTGCAACCAACCGAATGTTGTCGATCCTGTCGCCAACTCCCTCGACGACCAGCGTCCCGAGGCGGTATCGCGTGGTTCCGTCGTCGCTGCCGAGCAGGCCGTAACGCCGGCCTGTGGCCGGGTCCCACAGGCCGACCAGGATCTCGTACTCGCCTGGGCCGTACTGCGAGGGGACCTGGGCGACCCAGTTATCTCCGAGTCGGATTGTGTCCCTCCACTGGCTCGTGCCGGGAGAGGGCGATCCGCCGGACTGGAAGGCGATGCCGTCCGAGCGGTTCGATTTACCGCTGTTGAAGTGGATGAACACGTTCAGGTCCGTCGGAGCCGGTTCCTGGGCCTGCCATTCTGTGACGAGCTGGAATCGCCCGTTCCCGAGGTGCTCGACGCTCACCGCCTGCGGGCGAATCGCGAGTTGCCCTTCCGGCCCGAAACCCCGTGCGTTGAAGTACCATCGGGCGGGACGCCGCGACTGCTCGACCACGACGTCGCCGATCTTGTCGACGCCGGATTCGATCTCGCCATTGACGGCGTAGTATCCGTATTGCGGCAGCTTTCTGCCGGCGACCTGCCAATCGCTGACGCCTCGATTCACGTAGACCGTTGCGCCGGATTTCCACGTGATGATCTGCCGATGGATGTCGCCATCGACAAATCGCACGTCCGCGATCTCGTCGAGCGCGATGCTCCGAACGAAGTCCTGGGCCAGCCAGTACTTCCGCACGGCCCCTCGCCCGAAGCCCTCCACGTCGATCATCATCGCGTGGCCTTCGAGGATCTCGGCGCTGAGGTAGTCGTCGCTCTCGATCCCGTGCTCTTGGCGGTTGCGGTCGCCCTGATATCGCGAGGAGTAGCCGACGCCGTGCAGGCTGAACTTGTCGTGCAGAACCGCGTCGTACCACGGCACGCGCTCCCAATCCTGGCACGGCAGCCTGTTGCAGAACGATTTGTACTCGGGCGACAGTTGGATGTGCTGGCAGTCGGCGCCGTCGAGGTAGCCGATCAACTGGTCGTCGCCGGCCTCCGA
>CAZDTD010000133.1:3506-10060 GCA_964507995.1 uncultured Pirellulales bacterium
TCCGGCAGGCGATAGTCGTAACCCCATCGCTGCCAGACGTGCAGCGTCAGGAGCGAATCGGTCAGGCCGTAGTCGATCATCTCTTGCATCGTCTTGGCGATCTGGGCATAGCGGCCTCCCCAGATGTCGAAGACGAACCGGCCCGCCTTGCGGGTGAAACCGGACGAGGCCTTTTTGTCGTACAGCGGCCGATACTTCCTTGCGCAGTCGAACGCGCCCGCCGTGCTCGGCACGAGCGTCATCGTTGCATCGAGATGCGTGTGCAGCGCATACGTCCGGCTCGCCGGGTCCACCTCCAGGTAGTCCGGCGGATGATCGCACGCGACCAGCAGCGACAGTCCCTCGTCGAAGTCGAACCCAACGTGGCTGGTCGAGAGGTTGTGCCCGCCGAAACCCGCACGGAACGCCTGCGGCTCGACGATGCAGTAGCCGTGCCCGTAGTAGACGCGGGGGGCCTTCCGATCCGACGATCCGAGGGCGAAATCCGTGATTCGCTTCGGGCAATCGACCTTGATCCGCAGGCCGCTTCCCTCCGGCCAGATTCGCACCGTCAGATCGAACCGCTCGCCTGCGAGTTGAAGCGGTTGGGTCACGCTCAGGCTGTTGCCGTCGTCGGCCCAGTTCGCATCGCCTTCCATTGCGACTGCCGACAGGCTCGATCCCACCAGGTATCCGAGTATCGAGAGCCGCAGGCCGTCGAAGACGACGCTGGCGTCCTGTTTGCCGACGGCGATGGCCGCGTCGAGAATGCCGGCCTCGCCCGGCAGGATGGCGACGTGATGGCCGTCCTGGAGCGAAAACAGCGTGCCCTCGCCTTCGCCCGTTCGTACGAGCGTTCTGGCCGCGTCGCGTCTGTGCTGCTTTTCGGCCTCGGACGCCGGCTTGGGCAGCTCGCCTGCGATGAGCATCGGCTCAGCCCAGAAGGAGGAATCGCACGTCGTGTCGCGTTTCGGGCCGGGGTGGCTCTCCAATCGCAGGAGCACGGTTTGCCCGCGATAGGCCGAGAGGTCTGTCGAGCCGTCGAGCCAGCTCTTGCTGTCCGTGTGTCTCTCGAAGAGCTTCTGCCTGTCCACCCAGACGCGGAAGGTCACGCCGTCGCTGGCGGGTTCGGCCGCGGTGTTGTCGCGGATGGCGTTGGCGAAGGCCAGCGTCAGCGGCGTCGTGTCGGGCAGCTTCACCCGATACTCGGCGAAGACTGTGCCGCTCGCGGATTTCCACGGCGGATGCATGGTGATCGCCTGCTTCGTCGTGCCTCGCGTGACCGCTTCGATGGCCAGATACGCCGAGGACTCCGGCGCCGAGCCCTGCCAGCCGATCGGCAGGTAGGCGAGGGGCTTATCGAGGAATTGCCAGGCCATGCGGTGGGTCCGCAGGGACCACAGGGGCAGGGCGCCCCGCGTGGGGAGGATATTGACCGGCAGCTCCGGTGGCCTGGAACTGGAGACGACAGGCTTTTCGAAATCTGACTCGAAGATGCGGACCGCGTGGGCCGTCAGGTCCTGCCCGCTTGAGTGGAACGAGGCGTAAACGTGGATCGGATACAACGCGGACAGCGTGCCGGGCGAAGCAGCGATCTGGAACGTCGTCTGCGCCTTGGCGCGTGAATCAACCCGCACGCGCCGGGCCGCCTCGCCGACCGCGTGCCACTCGTCGACCAGATCGTCGATGCGGACATCCACGTCCAGGGGAACGCCGCCGGTATTCTCCAGCGTCAGCGTGACATCATACGGCTGGTTCACGCGCGTCACATCCGTCAGTTCGCCGACAGAGAGGATCAACGGGCCTTCCATGACCCGGTGACCATCGAACGCGCCGGCGGGGTTCGATGCCCACGAGGCGATGAGAACCACCGCGACAAAAGCCCAAGTCGGTATGACTTCCTGGGGGCGCTGCCCCCAGACCCCCGGCATTTTTCGCTTTGAGCCAGCAGCATGGAATGGGAAGTCAGCCCAAACCGCTGATCTGGCCGAGATCGAGGATTCCGTGCAAGTCCCGGATACATTGATGCTCATACGAAAGGCCCATCCATTATTTCGATTGTTGTTCGAGCAGATACCACATTGTTCCGTATTCCGGGGACATCGACAGCACGCCTCGCCCGTTTTCGTATGCGATGGGCACCTGCTGCTTTTTTGTTCCATCCGGGGCCAGCGAGTGGCAGATCCATTTCCCTTCCGGCAGAACGACCGTTCCCTTGACGGTCTCGATCTGCACCGGCGCGCCGCCCCAGTTGCGGCCGACGGTCCGGCGGTCCGTGGAGAACTGCATCCCGGTGTTCTCGCATCGTCCGCAGGAGGTGATGAGGATCTTCGAGCCGTCGTCCAGCGACGTGATGGTGAAGGTGACCAACTCGGGGCTCATCAGTCGAACGGCCCCCTTCGTTCCGTCTTTGAACCGGCCGGCGTGGCCGGTGTAGACCTTCGCCTGAGGGCTGACGACAGAATAGAAGCCTTTGCCGTCGGAGTCCGCGTCCCACGTCATGCTCGTGGAGTTCCGGCCGCTCAGTCCCGCCGCGACGTTCTCGTAGTTCGGGATGATCCGGGTTTTGAGCATATCCTGATACGCGATGCCGCATGCGCCTGCCAGGACGTTGAGCATGCTGGAGCCATACTGGCTGTAGAAGCGGGCCAGGGTCCCCACCTCGGCGGGCAGACCCGCGACGCGGAGCACCTTGACCGTCTCCAGCGGCCGCACGGCCCGGTCGCGGAAGATCGCGGTGCCCGCCCGCATGAAGCCCCATTTGGCGGGGTTTGTGTCCATGTCGAAGAAGCCGCTCATGGTCTCGCGGGCCCAGTCGTCCGTCGCGTGCGAGTAGGTGAACAGCCAGATTCCGTCCCAGTCCTGTGCGGCGGCAAACGACGCGACCATCGGCACGCACTCCGCCTGCGCATCGAGCGGGGCGGGATGGTTGTACTCGCTGAGCGTGAAGGGCTTGCCGGCCAGCCGCTCGGCCGCGATGCGAAAGAGCGTCGCCTGCTCGGGGTAGTCGGTCATGGGTCGCTGCTGGATAAGCCAGTTGTTCGAGTCCCAGGCCCGGCCGGGAAAACTCGGATGCTGCCAGTAGGAATGACTGTCGATGTAGTCCATGCCGCTCTGGGCGTACAGGCCGAGCGGACCGAAGACGATCGTTCCGGTCACCAAGGCCCCGCAGCCGAGGTCGTTCTTAATATAGGAACGCATGCCGTCGAAGTAGGCCTTTTCCGTCTCGGCCAGGAAGATCATCCGGTCCACGATCCGGGTTGTGCTCTCGCAGTCCCGGAACAGCTCGACGCTGCCGGCCTTGGCCGATTCGCCCTCGGCAAGGCCCACCTGCCCGCCGGGGTGCAGTTCGACATGGGCAAGCTGGAACGACGTCGGATCGCCGCTGAAGGCGAAGCTGATCCTCGCGTTGTCGTCGTCGCCTGTCGCGACGAAGCCGAATTGGAACGTCTGCCAATCCGTGCCCAGTTCCACGCTTCGCGACAGGCCGAGGTTGGCCCAGGGCTCGTGGGCCTGGCTCACGACGCAACCGATCTGACGGTCTTTGCCGGCGGTCGCCTCGAACGAGAGCGTGTAGTACCGGCCCGCGTTGATTTTGAATCCCCCCTGGGTCAGTTGCAGATGCCACTGTGTCTCGTCCGACTTGGCGACATCGATTTGCATCGCATCTCTTGGCAAATTCTGAGGATGCGATAGGATGGCTTGGCACTGCTCATGCTGTTCGAGATTCCAATGCTTTGGCGCGTTTGCGCCGGCGTTCCAGACGATGAACCTGCCGTTGTTCACCATGTCCTGACTGAGTGGCTCGACGTCCTTGCCCCAGGCGGCTGCCAGAGCTTCGTCCGAGCCGTACCGCGTGCTCAGCCAGGCATTGAACCGGCCGCGGAGTATCCCGGCGTAGTAGGGGGGCAGCGTCCGCAGCGTCTCTTCGGCGCCCCACATGAAAAAGCTGTCTTCATTGGTGATCTCGACGAACGCCACCGCTGCATCGTCGGCGTAACGCACTTTGCGATAAGGGTTTACGTGCGTCAGAATGTCCTTCGCGTACTTCTTCTGGGCGTCGATCAACTCGGGCGCGAAGATCCCGTAGATCTTGTCGAATTCACGATTCGTCGCCGGCAGGCCCAGGGCTTCGCTGTGCTTGTAGCCAACGTGCAGGTTGACGTTGATGAAGATACCGCGGTTGGCCAGTTCGTTGATGAAATAATCGAGCCGGTCGAGGGCCTTGGGTTCGATGGTCTTGCCGTCCTGGGCGTTCCAGATGCCCCTCGGCCACCGGGCACTGTCCATGTGGTGCAACCGGATGGAGTTGACTCCAGCGGCCGCCAGGCGGGTCGCGACCAGGGGAGCGTCCTCGTGGGTGGGGAAATTCGCGCCGAAACACAGGTTCACGCCCCAGATACGGATTGGGCCGCCTCGGTAGAAGTGCCCGCCGTGAGCTTCAAGCCGCTCGGAACCGACTGGGATGGGCTTGTAGTCGGCCACCCAGATCGCCTGGTTCGGGTCGATCCTCGCCGGGATGACAAAGGACGCGAAGTCCTGGCTCCAGACCGGGCAGGCGGCAAAACAAGCCATGTACAATACAGCGATTGCCAGCGTTGCTCCTCGTGGAGCGAGCGTCCCCGCTTGCCCGAAGAAGGCTCGTACCTGTGTGAACGGCATGAAACCACGAGGTTCCGCTGGGGTCGCAGCGTCAATGGAAGTGCTTGCTGGACTTGGTGTTACGCTGAGGATTGTGGGCGAGGGGACGCATTTTCTCATGATCGATCTCCGATAGAATGGCCTGCCAAATTCATATCAGATCGAGCGGCCAGGGGCAATACAAAAACCGGGTTGCGATCCGACCGGCGAGTGATCGGGTATACCCCTGTCATGGCCCGGGAAAATCTGGTAAAAGTCGCCGAAAATATGCTTGCCGATGCATGGAATGCGCGCAAAATACTGCCTCAGCAGGATCTTTGTGGGAATTCGAGTGCCTCTCTTTGTGGCCCTCGACGCAGAAGGAGAACAAGGATGAGTTCAACAGGCGTGGCGCAGAAGAGCATGACCATGACCGAAATCAAGGCGAAGGCGAAACTCCTGGGTGTGGAGCCGGGGAAAAAGAAGAAAGCCGAGCTGATCCACGCGATCCAGGTTGCAGAAGGGTGTACGCCCTGTTACGGCCGCGCTCACGGAAACTGCCCGTGGGAACAATGCTGCTGGAGGTCCGATTGTTTCAAGGTCAAAGTGTGATCCAGGGTGGGCGTGTCTGCGAGATTGATGTTGCGATTGTCTCCAACGATGTCGGTGGGGCATCAGGCCGGACTTTTGTGGTATTTTCCTTTCGACCCGCGTGAAATTGGATTGACCTGGGCGTGACATGCGGATACCCTGTCGAGTTGCGTCATGGCGTGTGCTTTCCTCCCTCAAAGCATACCCCTGACAACAATAGAGGGAAAGGGGTCCCACTCGACTCGTTTCGTTGGGAGCCCCGGCCTGCTGTGCGGACCCGGCGACGGTCCAAGGAGAAGACAACGTGGCAAGAGGTACAGTGAAGTGGTTCAACGAGAAGAAGGGTTTCGGCTTCATCACGCCTGATGATGGCGGTGAGGATTTGTTCGTCCATCACTCGCAGATCACAGGGGACGGTTTCAAGACTCTTCAGGACGGCCAGGCGGTCGAGTACACTCCCGCCCCCGGACGCAAGGGCCAGGAGGCGACAAACGTACAGCCCCGCTGACCGGCAATGCGAAGGACTGCAAAATGAAAGGCCCCGTCGGATGATCTGACGGGGCCTTGTTATTTCGGTCGACTGTCGTTTCTCGGAGAAACCACTTTGGCATGGTTGCCGACGCGGAATTTCACCGCGTGAGCCCGTCCTCCCCGAATTCGAAGTTACGCATTACCAGTCCTTGCCGTCGTCGTCGTCGAAATCGTCGTCGTCGTCGTCCTCGAACTCCTCTTCCTCTTCTTCCTCCTCGTCTTCGTCGTCGAGATCTTCGTCCTCGTCTTCGTCAAAATCCTCGTCTTCGTCTTCGTCCTCGAGTTCTTCCTCCTCTTCCTCGTAATCGAACACTTCCTCGATGGGTTCGCACGTGCAGTTTTCGGGCTTCTCGCCGCAGTTTGAGCAGACACCGTCCTCTACGGGCGCTCCGCACGTATTACAGGGGATGCATCCACATGAATCACACATTCGGTTACCACCTCAAAAGATATTTTTCGAATGGATTCTCCGACTACACGGGCCCACGCCGAGCCCGTCCATAAAATGTCGGAATTATCGTATGCTCGACTGTACGAAAAGCAATACCATTTGTGCAAATTTTTTCGGGGCATTTTCGCGATTCCGGTGGCCCTCCGCCGGCCCTTGTTTTGCCCGAATTGGCCGCAGGAAGACACCGGGAGCCGAAAGAAACAAAAGACACCGAAAGGGAGCGTATAGACGGCTCCCCTCGGTGTCTCTTCTGCGTGTTCTTTCGTTCTTTTCGGCTCTGAGACGCCTGCCTCGCGTCATTTCGACTCAGTCGAGCAACCCGCTCAGGACTAATACGACAGCGCTATGACGAATCCATCTGTTTGTTGGCTCGACGCTGAGT
>CAZDTD010000134.1:0-9705 GCA_964507995.1 uncultured Pirellulales bacterium
GTACGGCGGCTTGCCTTGTTTGAGGCGGGCCTCCCGCTGCATTTCGCGGAGGATGCGCGTGACCTCGTCGGCGAGCTGCTCGTTGCTCATCGTCGCGACCTGTTCGGGCGCCAGGGGCTTGCCGAACTGGACCACGATGACACCGGGGGAAGGGAGCTTCCTGGTGCGCGGCCAGCATTCGAACGCGCCGTCGATCAGGACGGGCACGACCGTCGCCTTCGACCGTCGGCACAGCAGGCCGAAGCCCGGCTTGAACGCGGAGATCCGACCGTCCTGCGTCCGCGTGCCCTCGGGATACAGGCACACCGCCGCCCCCTGGCGGAGCCGGTCGATGACCAGCCGCATCACGGCGATGTCCGCCTTGTCCCGGCTCAGCGGGATAGCGTTCACCGACGCGATCAGCCGGCCGAAGAACCAGTGCTTGAACAGCGTGTCGCGGGCCATGTAGGTAACGTGCCGCTTCACGGCAATACCGCACAAGACCGGGTCCAGGAAGCTCTGGTGATTGCCTGCCAGGATGAAGGCCCCTGTGTGGGGGAGATTCTCGCGGCCATACGCCCGGTAGCGAAAGAAAAGCCGGCAGAAGACCCAGCACATGGACCGGGCAATCCAGTACCAGAAGGCCGGCGAGCGCGGCACTTCGAGGGACTGATGGGCTCTGCCCCCGCCGGCCTGCGGGGTCTTGTCTTGCCTTGGCGGTTGGAACGACCCCTGCGACAATGCGCCGATGCGTTCCTCAACGCAGCGGCAGATCCGCTCGACGGATTCCTCGATGCTCAGGCCGGTGGAGTCCAACCTCACGGCGTCCTCGGCCGGCTTGAGGGGCCCTACCGCTCGGCTCTCGTCGCTTCTATCACGGGCCTCGATAGCCCGCCGGATCTCTTCGAGGTTCACGTCGGCGCCACCGGCCTGGAGTTCGGCGGCCCGCCTTCTGGTCCGCTCGGCGGCGTCCGCGGTCAGGAAGAACTTGAGGCGCGCGTCGGGGAAGACGACCGTCCCCTGGTCGCGGCCCTCGGTTACGATCTTGTCGTGCCGGGCGGCGAACGCACGCTGCATCACGACGAGCTGCTCGCGGATACGCGGCGCCGCCGCGATGTGGCGGACCTTGGCGGTCAGATCCGGGTCCCGGATCAAGTCGGTGACATCGTCGCCGTCGATCCGCACGAGCGTCTTGTCCCCGGCCGCCTCGAAGTCGAATCGGTGCCCCTGGACGACCTGGACCAGCCGCTCTTCGTCGGTCAGATCGGCGCCGTCGCGAACTGCGGCCAGGGTGACCGCCCGATACATCGCGCCGGTGTCGAGAAACGTGGCGCCGAGCCGCTCAGCCAGCCGTTTCGCCATGGTGCTCTTGCCGCTGCCGGCCGGACCATCGATCGTGATAACCAGTTCCGCCATCGGAGTCTACCGGGCCTCTACCGTCTCGCCGGAAATGTCGCCGCTTTCGGTCGCCATGCACTCGCCGCACGCCTCGCTTCGACGAGGCTCGCCGACCTTCACGACGACGATGCTGGTGTCGTCCACCTGCCGGGCCAGACCGACGAACCGCCGACGATAGGCGAGGACGTTGCGAATCACATGGTCGGCGGGACAATCGGCGAACCGCTGGACGGCCTCCAGCATGCGATCCCGCCCCCAGAGATCGTTGCTGAAATCCATCGCGTCGACCAAGCCGTCCGTGTAGAACAGCAGGCAGTCGCCGTCGCGCAGCTCCACCGTCTCGATCTCGTACTTCGCGTGCGGGTCCACGCCGAGCACGAGCCCGCCGGCGGCCAGGTCTTCCACCCGGCCGTCCCGGATCAGCACGGCCGGCTCATGGCCGCAGTTGCAGTAGGTCATGGTCTTCTCCGCCGCGTCGATCGTGGCGTAGTACAGCGTGATGAATTCGCCCTCGCGGCATTCCATGCAGGCCATCTTGTTGAAGTTCTCGATGGCGTTCCGCGTGCGGACCGCGCTTCTCATGCCACTGTTGAGGTCGCCGCTGAGCGGGCCGATATCGCGGAGCACCTCCCGGAAGCCCTCGGTGTACGCCTGGACGGCGCCGCGGAACCAGCTCATCATGATCGCCGCCGGGACGCCCTTGCCGATGACATCGGCAATCGTGATCACCAGGCGATCCTTGTTGATCGGCAGAAAATCGTAGAAATCGCCGCCCACATCGAAGCAGGGAATGTAGGTCGCGGCGATGTCCAACCCTCTGATCTGCGGTGGTTTCTCCGGGATCATCCGGCGTTGGATCAGTCCAGCCAGACGCATCTGCTCGGCGAATCGCCGCGTCTGGATCGCCTCGGTATAGAGCCGAGCGTTGGTGATCGCGACCGCGCACTGGGAGGCCACCGCCCTGGCCACGGCGATGTCGCTGTCCGTGAAGGCGCCGGGCCTTGGGCTGTACATGCGCAAGACCCCGATGGGCTTGTTTCGGAACTGCATCGCCACCGTCAACTGGCTGACGAGTCCCTCCATTAGCGTAGCCTTCTTGTACTGGATGCGGTCGTCGACGCGCATGTCGTTGATGACGAGGGCTTCGCCGGCAAAGGCGGCTCGGATAACCACGTCGTCCTTCGTAACGGGCCCCTTGTTGCGGTATTCCTCGCTGAGCCCGTAGGTGCTGCGCATCCGCAGATCGTGCATCTCTTCGTCGAGCAGGCGAATCGAGCAGGCCTTGGCGCCGATGATCTTCACCGCGGCCTCAGCCAGCTTGTCGAGCACCTCCTGCAAAGAGAAATCGCCCGCCACCAGCGTACTGAGCTGGTAGATCTGCTCGTTGATCTCCGTTTGTCTCTCTGAACTCTGCATAGCAACCACACAACCGTTCAACTATCCGCGGGCATTATAAACCACATGGCGGGTTAGGGGAATGGCAATTTCTGCGGTCCAATCGGGCCCATACTCCCCCCCTTCGCGCCGGCATCGGAGGATGGACCGGCGTCACAACGTCAGAAAGGTCCGTTCAGACGAACCGTATCCCCCTGGGCGGGGAGCGGGAACGCCCGATAAACATCGTCGTCCCAATCCCACAGAAGCCATTTCAGGGACGGGTCTTCCAAGGACACGTCGAATTCGAAGGCCGCCTCCACGGGGAATCCCCGGCCATCGACCTCCAGAACCTCCACCTGCATTCGCGGCAGTGCGATGCGATCTCCTGCGTGAAGCGGATGCTCCCTGCTGCGGACATCTGCAAGATACCTGTAGAAGAACACGAAGTCCATCCGCTTGCCGCGTTGGCAATCCAGCAGACTGTCCGAGACGGATCGAACGGTGAGCCGTCGCGGCCCGGTCCGCATCACATCCACCGTGTTGAAGCCCGGAGCCAGGATGCGCACCCCGAGAGGCAGCGGCTGGCCTTCCCACGCGCGCCGGTACGGGTCGTACAGGAACGAGACCGGGTTCGGCGCGTTGACAACGACCAAATCCCGACCCTCCACAGTCCCGGCCGGCCCGAGATCCTGGGTCTCAGCCATCTTCGCCTGCATCTTTGCGGTTATGCGCGGCACCGTGATGCGCCCGGCCGCAGCGACTGGGATGTGGGCGATGAGGAACACGACGAAGACCGTCCTGTAGAGGTGCCGGACCCCGCCGCGCGGCGGCACCCACCGATCGTCCGTCCACCAGCCCACGACGTACTCGGCCACGGCGCCGAAGGCCCCGATGGCGATGAAGAGCATGGCCCGGCCCATCGGAACCGTCGCACAGATGGGCAAGACAGCGATGTACATGCCGATCACCCAGAATCTCGCGCGTCGGTTTGTCCGCATCATGGGAGCCAGAACCAGGGGGATCAGGATCGTGAAGGCCGCCAGCAGGGCCCAGAGGAGCGCCTTGCTGACCGGCGGAAGGCAGCCATAGAGATCGACGGGCACGCCGGTCCACAGCCCTCCGAGGAAGTACGGCCCTCGAACCACGGCGGCAACCACGTAGCCGAGGGGCTCGCGGACAGGATCGAAATAGAAACCGCCTCCGTTGGCTCCGTACCCCTGCAGGTTGTAGGCCAATCGCCACAAGACGATGACAGCAGCTCCCGGCGCCAGCGCAAGGGCCCGCCGCCTGGGGCTCCCCTGCCCGAGCGAGAACTCGTAGGCGAGCAGATACGCGAAGGTCGCAATCCCGCCCTCGGTGGCCAGGACCGACGCCAACAGGCACGCGGGCGCGATCACGACGCCGGGTCGCCAATGCTCCCTTCGGCAGCGGTCGTGGGCAATGAGGGTCATCGCGCCAAAGAACAGCGAGATCAGGATATTCCGGTTGGCTATCCACATGGTGGGGAAATAGCCGTTGTCGTCGAGCAGATAGAACAGCGCGGCCAGTACGGCCACCCACCGAATACCGGGAGCCGGGGAACCGGCCTGCACATCGGAAGTCCCGATGGACGCGATCCGGCGATACAGCAGGAAAACGACCGCCACCGCCGCTGCAAACCAGAGAACACTGTGAAGATGCATCGTCCAGCGAGACTGGGCAAAGAGCCGATAGTCCAGCCAGTGGGTCAGAGACGCCATCGGACGCCAGAAGGCCACGCGGAAACCGTCGTACGTCCACCAGGGCAAAGCCCCGTAGGCCTTCAAGGACTGCACGTTCTCATCCGGATGTACGGCGACGAACAGATGCGACAGCGCGTGCCCCAGGCAGCCCGATCCCTCGGACAACAGTCCTCTCTCCGACAGGCAGTCCGTTGCAGGGCCAGGCCCGGCGAGGATCGAACGATGGATGAAATCATCGTTGAGGAACTCCGTGCGCAGGGCAGGCAGCGAAACAAGGACCGCACCGAGTGAGACGATCAGCACAACGACAGTTTCTGATTTACGATTCGACATTGACGACTACAATTCACAGGGTGTATAGTCCCCCTCGGCAACCCCGAGGCACGCTGTGGGAGTCAAATAGTAAGGCGTCACCGGCGAATCGTCAACTCGAATACTGGCCGGTCGTGATCGGTCGAAAGACAACACATGGAACCGACGGCAAAACACGTCATCTTTCGCGGACGAGTCCAGGGAGTGGGCTTCCGCTATACGACCCACAGCGTCGCCCGTCAGTACGCGGTCGCCGGCTTCGTGCGGAACCAGTCCGACGGCTCGGTCGAAATGCACGTCCAGGGCGACGCCGCAGAGATCGACAACTTCATCGCCGACGTCCAGGCAGAATTCGCCGGCCACATCCGCGACACGCAGATCGAGCCGGCGGTCTTCAGCCCCCACTACACGGACTTCCAAATCGTCCTGTAGCCGCGGCCCTGCGGCCGCGGAAGCACGAAGCTCGAAATCCGAAACAAGCACGAATGTTCAAAACTCAAAATGATCGAAACGGCCCCTTCGGCGTGTGTCAACGTTTCGGTCATTTTGGCTTTCGTGCCTTGGATTTGCTTCGAGTTTCGATATCCGGATTTTCACACGGGATTCTGGGGTGAGAGTCCATATTCTTCGCCTTCCGCTGGCGTGCCTTCCGAAGAATGGTGTGCATGGCACACCCTACGAGACTGATGGGCTCACCACCGAGCCACGGAGTCCACAGAGAACAGATGCAACCCCATAGAAAGACGGTGGACACAGTCCACCATACCGCTATCGCCGCGTCTCTGTACCCTCGCAATCTCTGTGGCACAGATTCTTTCGCGGTGTTTCGTTCATTCCAGAGGAACCACAGTTTAGTGCCCTAATCCCAATTCACCACAAGCCGAAAACCTCTGTCTCCACCGGCACCGCTTGGTTCGACAGGACAACGCGAAAACGTCCTACAACTCGTATGGTAGTTCCAATAGCTGCCGCCCTTCATGACCATCTTGTCGCCGACCTTGTCGGTTGTCCACTCACGGACATTTCCGCTCATGTCATAACAACCCACAGGACTCGTGACATCAAAACTGCCCACCGCGATCGGCGCATATCCGCTCGGCACATCCCGGTCATAGTAGATGCTCGTGCTGTCCGCGAACTCCAAGGGCCGAATCTCGTCCGTCCCGAATCCGTAAGCATAGAAGTACTGTTTCTCACGATCCCAGCCCGCGGCCTTTTCCCACTGAGCTTCACTTGGCACTGCGTACTTTTTGCCGGTCTCACGGCTCATCCATTGGGCATAGGCCTGGGCCGCATAGTAGCTGACGTAGACAACCGGATAGTTTTCTTTGCCGGCTTCAACGGAATAGGTCACCTTGCCATCGGCTTCTTTCTTCTCGATCTGCATCTCGGGATGATGGGCCTGGCCGGCCTCGTTGCTGCTATTGAGGTATTCGCAGAACATGGCATTGGTCACTTCATGTTTCTGGATGGAATACGTGTCGAGATGGATCTTCTTCCCCTCATGATTCACATACGTGCCCGCCTGCACCTCAACCAGCTCTCTGCGATCATTTCCAAACACCACCTTGGGCGTCTTGCCGACAATCTCCTGGGCGGGCTCGGCATAATGTCCAAGATCGATCTTCTCGCCCTTGGCAACAGGCTCGATCATCGGTATTCCAACGGCATTCGTATCCACCTCAAGTACGACCAGCGTATCGATGGGCTGATGATATTCCTTGGCGACAACGATCGCAACCCTGCCGTCATCCTGCACGAAACGGCACTCCCCGCCGGTCATCACGCTGGCGCCAACGATCTTCGCGGGCAACTTCCCGAGCTGCACCGTGTCGCCGTCGAACTCGGTGATATGCACGTAGATCTTGTTGCCCTTGCACGTGCTCACTCCGAATCGTCCCGGCTTGAAGGGCCCGCCCCTGGTTCCATAAATGCTGCCTCCATATTGCCTCAGCCATTGCCCCATCTTCCTGACGACGGCGACCTGCGTGGGTTCAAAACGGCCATCCGGCCTGGGCCCCATATTCAAAAGCAGATTCCCATCGCCGCCGGCCGTGCCGAGCAGAAGCTTCATGCATTCTTCATAACTCTTCGTCTTGTCGTTGCCGCCCCATGTCCACTGCGTCCCGATCGTAATGCAACTTTCCCAAGGCCGGCCTCGATTGAATCCGCCCACCGTCTGCTCGGGCGTCCCCATGTTGCCCTCGACGCCAAGCCGATTGTTGATCAGCGCATCAGGCTGCCATTTCTTGATCTTGTCAACGATCTCCTGGGCATGCCAGTCTTCCGCGGTGCCCCTCAGACCGTCAAACCAGAAGATGTCCACCTTTCCATAATTCTTGCACAGCTCCTCGATCTGCCCATGAAAGTACGCAATGTATTTCGTGTCATGATGGGGGCCGAGATACTCCGGATGGTGCCAGTCCGGCGGCGAATAATAGAGCCCCAATCCAACTTCGCCCCGATGACAGGCGTCCGCCAGTTCCTTGACAATGTCACGCCCAAAGGGACTGTCCTTCGACGTGATCTTATAGTCCGTATACCGGGAGTCGAAATTCACAAATCCGTCGTGATGCTTCGTCGTGAAGATGATGTACTTCATCCCCGCGTCTTTCATCATCTGCACCCACTCATCCGCATCGAACTTGTCCGGGTTGAATTCTTTATAGAGCGAATCATACTTCGCGGAAGGCACGCTCCTGTCCCACGTCGCGTATTCCTCCCCGGTCCGGGGCAGACCTCTGCACCAACTGATCTCCTTGCCCAACACGCTGATGGGCCCCCAATGCACGAACAACGCGAACTTCGCCTCCTGCCACCACTTCAGCGTCTCCTCGCTGCTCGCCCAAGCGCCTCCGCAATGACAGACAACCAAAAGAGCGACCAGAAGCGTCTTGATTCGCATACGACCTCCATACGGCACATTGTCGGAAAAACCGAGACCAGGCGGTCTCTGAGTCAGGAGACGCGTTTCCGTCCCACGAGTCATTGTAGTGCCACATTGTTTTCGTTCAAGGATCGTCTCGTGTCCCAGTTCCGCACGTCTGAAGAATCTGTCGAAGAATGTCCAAGCCAGACAGAAACAATGCGGCGGCCCAACACCTCGGACGCAACGAATCGCTTATTCCATAATTTGTATTTGAAGTCAGGCCGATAACACCCGTATCTTTGTCTCAAGAACAGTAGTCCCCAAGAACGAAGCAAGACTTGGCCGCGGTCACTTGATCGGGCGATGTTCAGGGAAGAACAGGTAAAGGTCACGAAAAAGACGGCCGATATGGGGAGAAGAGGGGTTGATCACGGTCTCATTGATGTGTGGAGGCAAGACGCGATGGACCCAGCACCGAACATGCCTTACGTCATGATAGGAAACAACGCTGTATGGTTTGCAACCGCGGACACAGGGAAGACAGTCCTCCCATCGGCCGGTGAGACAGCGGCGATATCCCTGAGGGTCAAGACGGCTGCACTTTGCTACGATCGTGTATGGGCACCCTCAGACAACGTTGTACCGGATGACATCCGTGTATGGGGTGGTTCTGACGCTGAAGTGGGAGGGGAAGGTATAGCAGTCCGTTGAAGAATTCATGAAGCCAGGAGCCCAGGTTGAGGGATATGTCAAAAGGCAGATGGCCAACGAAATCTCCATCGGGGAAATTCGGGGAGGAGGAAGCGAAGGTGTCAGGCTTTGGATATAGGTGTCACTGTCTTTGTCCGTCCCCGTGAAAAGTCAATCGGTGTGCAGAGCACACCCTACCGCTGTCGCATGATCGTTGGTCCCTTCTGTCTGTCACCCCCAGCCTACAGCCTTCTCACACCCCTCCGGGCCGTCCTGCTCCGTGATCTCTGAGTCTCTGTGGTGAAGATTCTTTTCTTGTGTTTGTTGTATTTATGTTGAAATCCTATGCTGTGTATGGTATAATACGCAAAGTCGTCGCCTTGGTGGCGGCGGTGAAGCGTGAATTGCGAAGCGTAAGACATCAATTCGGAGGGCTCAGCATGGCGAGTGTCGCTCAGATCCAGGCGAATCGTTTGAACGCGCGGAAGTCCACCGGGCCGCGGACGGTCGAAGGGAAGGCGACGGCGTCGCGGAATGCCGTCAAACATGGGCTCCTGGCCGAGCAGGTGGTCATTCACGGGGAAGACCCGGCCCAATTCGATCTCTACCGCGAGGGGATGCTCGAGGAGTTGGCGCCGGAGGGGGCGGTGGAAGCAATACTCGCCGAGCGGGCCGTGAGCCTCGCCTGGCGGCTGCGGCGGGCCGAGCGGCTCCAAAGCGCCGTCTTTGCCACGGTCTATCGCGAGAATGCCGACGATATCGTGCTCTGGCCCAAGCATGGGCTGCCGATCCAACCCGGTCCGGGCGAGGACGAGGTGGTCCTGGGCCAGGTGGTGATGACGGACTTCGCCCGCGCCCAGGTGCTGGATCGGCTGTTGGTCTACGAGCGGCGGATCGAAAGCAGCCTGTACCGAACGATGGCGCAACTGCGCCGGGAGCGGGAGACCCGCACGGCAGCCGGGCCGCAAGGAGTTCCGCATTCGGAACCAGGACCCGGCGGAGAACCAGGAAAGGTTGCCACAGAGGTCACAGAGGGACACAGAGAAAAAGCGGGGCAGGAAGGGAAGAACGCCGCGACTTGTGAGCCTCTCGTTTGTTCACCCGGTTCTTACCCTTCCGGCTCTGTGCCCTCTGTGACCTCTGTGGCCCAAACTCCCATCTCAACCTTCGATTCGCAGAGCGACCTTCCGGCGGACCAGCAGGCCGGGGCGAAATTGGCTTCGTTTGGCGTAGAGTCCACGGCGGAGGGAGCACCGCCGGCGGAGTGTCTGCGCTCAGACGTCGGCTCCGACTTCCTACATCCAACTTCCCGCATCCAACTTCAAGAGAAGATAACGCCTCACGGCGTCACTGCGAACG
>CAZDTD010000135.1:0-2949 GCA_964507995.1 uncultured Pirellulales bacterium
CGCGGTCGGCCTCGGAATAAACGGCCACCGATGCGATGCCCATCTCGCGGCAGGCGCGGATGATGCGAAGTGCGATCTCGCCGCGGTTGGCGACCAGGATTCTGGATACCATAGTGTGACTCCTGCTCGTCGTGCATCCTGCGGGACATGTTCCTCGTCAGCCCGCGGCAGACGCTACGTGCGTGGGGTTCAGTCGGGCCTGACTCGAAAGAGCACCTGGCCGTACTCGACCGCCTGACCGTTCTTGACGGTCTTTTCGACGATCGTGCCGCTGACTTCGGCCTTGATTTCGTTCATCACCTTCATGGCCTCGATGATACAGACCACGGTCTGCGAGTCCACGCGGGCGCCGGTCTCGACATAGGGCTCGGAATCGGGGCTGGGGGCTTCATAGAACGTCCCGACGATCGGGGACTTGACCTCCAGCAGGTCTTCCTTCGGAGCCGCAACCGGGGCCTGACCCATGGCCAGCGGCTGCCCTTGCGGCAGAACGATCTGGCCTGCCGCACCCGGCAACGACGCCATGATCGGAGTTATGGCGGTTGCCTGCGGGGGCTGGGCGCATCGCAGGGTGACACGATCATCCCCATGCTGGATATCGATTTCGACGAGATCGTTCATTTTCATGATCTCGACAAGCTCTTTTATCTTCTGGACATCGGCGTCTTTGTCGGCCATCGTCGCATCCTTTCCGGCGATCCGGATGGGTTGCTCAAAGTCGGTATACACGTTCCCCCAACTGGGGTTCAGGTGACTCTCGGGTCAGGGCACCAGTATAGCTGCTGGATCAGGCATTGCAACAGAATTGTTCGTTTCGTCACAGAGGATCGTCGGCTGCCGGTGCGCATGAAAACGCCGCGGCCGAGCGGCCGCGGCGCGAGGTTTCTCAATCAGTTTCCGTTGGTGATCTGTTGATAGATCCGTGTGGCTACGATCTGCTCTTCCGGCAGCGCGAGCTGGTCGGTGTGCATCGTGACCTTGAGCCGCGCATCCCCGGCCAGGGCGCCCCGCACGACGACGCGCCACGTGGCCTTGCTCTTGGGCTCCAGGCTGCGAAGCGGCGTGAAGTTGACCGTCTTGCCTATGACGGAACCGGCCGTCGCGCCTGCGGAGGTCACGTACTGCAGCTTGTCGTCCAGCACGAGGGCGATCCGGATGTTGCCGTCCGCGGCGGTCCCTTCGTTCGTGACTGTGATGACATACGTGGTGTTCATGCCGACTTCCACCGGGTCTTCCAGATCGACCACTTCGAGCCGGCTGGCGGCGATCCCGGTGATCAGGGTCCTGCTCGAATCCGTAACGGGCTCGGCACAGTAGGCCGTCGCGGTCGCGGTGGCCATCAGCTCGCCTTCACGCGACGGGGTATACGACACCTGCACGGTCTTTGACGTGTTCGGCGTGAGCGTGCCAAGTTCCCAGACCAGCTTGGACCCGGAGAACTGGGCGCCCGCGGTGGCCTCGATGGACGTCACGCCCGGCGGAATGATATCCTCGATGACCGTGTTCTGCGCGAGGCCGTCGCCCTTGTTCGTGACCGTTAGTTCGTAGCTGATCGAGCGACCGAGATACTGACGCTTCGGGCCGCTCTTGGTGAGCGCCAGGACCGGCTGGCGGACGTTGGTCATCGTGGGTTCGGACTCGGTCTTCATCCCGGTCGCCGACGTTGCCACGGCTTTGTTGACGTACGTCCCCGTTTTCGTCGCGCGCAGCTTCACCGAGAACTGCTTCGATTCTCCCGAAGCCAGCGCGCCGACTTCGAAAACGACCTTGCCCTTGCCGTCCGTCGTCTGCAATCCGGCGGGCAGCGTATCGACGATCTGAACGCCTTGGGCCGTGCCGGTGCCGGTGTTCGTCACGATGAAATCCACCTGAATCGGCTCGCACAGCAGCGCCTCGGCGGGCGCGGTCTTTGCCAGTTGCAGCGAGGGCTCGACCACCGTCATCGTGACGTCGTCGCGGACCGTGTGCGTGATGGCCGTGACATGGGTGAGCTGCCTGGGGGCGGTGGCGGCGCCGGAGACCTTGATGCTCTTGGTCGCTCGGGGCGCCAGATCGATCTGCCAGATCAAGTTGTCGCCCTCGGCGCGGGCGGTCGGCTCGGCGCCTTTGAAGCTGAAATCTTTGGAGACCGTCTCGGTGATCGTGATCTCGGTCAACATCATGTCCGTGAGGTTGGTCACTTTAATCAGGTAGTCGAACGGCGTGTTCAGGCGGATTTCCGCGGGCAGTTCTTTGTTGATCTGGATGATGCCGTAATCCGGCCGGGGATAGATGATGGACAGCGTGTTGCCTGCCTGTTCGTCGACCGATACGAGGTCCCGCCCAACGGGGATGGTTCTTGGGGAAAAACCGGTGCCTGGCGTGATGGGCTGGACTCCTTGCGCAGAAGCAGTCACAATCTGGGACGCCGGAATGGCCGTCACGGTGGAAACCGAAGTCGCCGCCGACTCGATCTCGGCGGTGGCAACCTGTTCCGGTTGCGCTGGCGGTTCGATCTGGGGCTGCAGCACCGGCCGGGTTCGGGCCGGTGATACAACGGCGGCAGTCGGTCTGAGATTGCTGTCCCAGGCGTATCCCCGCCCGCTGGTTCTCTGGGCTGCGGGTTTCGGCTCATCGAGACTCTGCAGACCGTTCGAACTCTGGCACCCCGAGAACAGGACGCCGGCCACGAGTATTAGGATCACCCAAACCTTCTTCATCACACCGCTCCTTAAACAACCGGACGCTCCCCCCGAGCTTGTCCCACCCCTGTTGCGACGCATTTTGTTCTGCGGATGGTCAAGAGGGCACGCGCCGAGCTATGTCCAACCGGATCGTTGTCGTAGCCAACGATTTCTGCCCTTCCTCACACAACCTGTGTATCATGGGTACAAGACTCGGGCTCTTGCCAGTATTGCCTAAGTATACCATATTAACCTTTATCGAGTCAATACTTATGCCACCTTAAAT
>CAZDTD010000135.1:3049-4842 GCA_964507995.1 uncultured Pirellulales bacterium
TCTGCCTTTGAAAAACGAGTCTCCGAGAGCGTCCTGGTCGGCGACGGCGCCATGGGGACGATGCTCTACCAGCAGGGCGTGTTCCTCAACCGGTGTTTCGACGAACTGAATGTGGCCGACCCGAAGCCGGTCCGGGCAGTTCACGACGCGTACGTCGAGGCCGGCGCCGATTTCATCGAGACCAACACATTCGGCGCCAACCGCCTGAAACTGTCCAAGTTTGGCTTGGTCGGTGAGGTCGGCCCGATCAACCGAGCGGGAGTTCGCATCGCCCGGGAGGCCGCGAAGGACACCGTGCTCGTGGCCGGAGCGATCGGACCGCTGGGCTGCGAGCTGACGGAGCACGGCCCGATCACGCAGGCGACCGCCGGACAGATGTTCGAGGAGCAGGGCAGGGCCCTCGTGGAAGCGGGCGCGGACCTGCTGATCCTCGAGACCTTCTCGAATGCCGAGGAGCTGCTGATCGCGATTCGGGCAGTCGCCGGGCTGGGGGAGATCCCGATCATCGCCCAGATGACGGTCAACGAGAACAACGAAACGATCTACGGCGAGCGGATCGACCAGGCCATCGCCAAGATCGCGAGGGAGGACGCCGTAACCGCGGTGGGTCTGAACTGCTCGGTCGGCCCTTCCGGCATGCTGGGCAGCTTGGAGTTGATCCGCCATGTGACGGACAAGCCCATCTCCGTGCAGCCGAACGCCGGCATGCCCCGCAGGGTCGAAGGTCGGCAGCTCTACATGTGCACCCCCGAGTACATGGCCGAATACGCCAAGCGGTTCTATGAGAGGGGGGCTCGGATCATCGGCGGCTGCTGCGGTACGACACCCGACCACATTCGCGAGATCGTTCGGGCGGTTCGCTCGATCAGCAGGGCAGCGACTCACGCCGGCGTCTCGGTTACGGCGGGGCCCCGCGAAGTCGCCAAACCCTCGTTGAAAGAGCCCAAGCCGCTGGCCGGCAGGTCCCGGTTTGGGGCGAAGCTGGCCGTCGGTGAGACGGTCACGACGATCGAGATTACGCCGCCGCGGGGCGTCGACGTGACGGCCATCCTGGCCAAGGCCCGCCAGTGCGCCGAGGCCGGCATCGATGCGATCAACATCCCCGATGGCCCGCGGGCGAGTTCCCGACTGTCGCCCCTGGTCACCGCGGTGCGGATTCAGCAGGACGCCGGCATCGAGGCCATTCTGCACTTTTGCTGCCGGGACCGCAACCTGATCGGCATGCAGTCGGACCTCCTCGGCGCCTCGACAATCGGCGTGCGGAACCTGCTCATCATCACTGGGGACCCGCCGAAGCTGGGCGAGTATCCCAGCGCGACAGGCGTCTTCGACATGGATTCTGTGGCCCTGGCCGGCGTCGCGCGAAATCTCAACCGCGGCGTCGATATCGGCGGCAACGGCATCGATCCGCCGACCTCGCTGGTCATCGGCGTGGGGGCCAACCCCGTCGCGGCGGACCTGGACCGGGAGATCGATCGCTTCAGGCAGAAGGTGATCGCCGGCGCCGAATTTGCAATCACGCAGCCGGTCTTTGATGCCGATTGTCTCCTGCGCTTCCTTGAAGCGACGCAGGATTTCCGCATCCCGATCATCGCGGGGATCTGGCCGTTCGCGAGCTTCAAGAACGCCGAGTTCATGGCGAACGAAGTCCCCGGCGTCGTCGTCCCTGCGAAGCTGCTGGACCGCATGAGCCAGGCGAAGACGAAGGAGCAGGGACGCGTCCTGGGCGTTCAGATCGCGCAGGAGCTGGTCGCCGAGATTCGCCCGCACGTGGCGGGTTTCGCCGTCAGCGC
>CAZDTD010000135.1:4942-9483 GCA_964507995.1 uncultured Pirellulales bacterium
CGTCTGCTCAAGGTGGGCCACGAGTCGCCCCTGGAGCACGCCTACGCGACGTTTCGCATCCGCAACTGTTCCCGCGCCATGACGCACCAGCTCGTTCGCCATCGGCTCATGGCGGTCTCGCAGCAGTCGCAGCGATACGTCAATGAAGACCAGTTCGCCTACGTCCTGCCCGAGACCATGCCGCCTGAGTACGTGGAGGACTTTCACCAGGATATGAAGACGATCCAGCAGATGTACCGCAAATGGCGGGATCGCGGCCTCAAAAAAGAGGACGCCCGGTTCGTCCTGCCCAACGCCTGCGTCAGCGAGATCGTGGTCTCCGCGGACTTCCGCGAGTGGCGTCACATCTTCCAACTCCGCCTCTCGGCCAAGGCACAGTGGGAGATCCGCAAGGCGTGTGCGAAGATGCTGGCGATTTTGAAGGAGCGCGCCCCGGCCTGTTTCGAGGACATCGCCGCCGACCCGGCGTGACGAGCACGCGGAAATCCCAGGCCGCGAGGCACGGAAATCCGAATATCGAAGTTCGAAATCCGAGACAAATCCAAAGCACAAAGTCCAAATGACCGAAACGCTGTTGCCTTCGTAGCGAGGGCGTCTCGTCCTTGCGTCGCGGGGGCATCTTGCCCCTGCTCTTGTCTTCTTCTGGTCAGCGAAACGACGGTGAGAGCCGGGATCTCCGTTTGGGGACATTGAGGTTTTGGTCATTCGTGCTTGTTTTGAGCTTCGGATTTCGGGTTCGGGTTTTCCCGCCGCGGGGTGGGTAGTTCCGGCATGTTGGACGAGTCCGACGAGGTCGAGATGAGTTGGATTGTCGCGTCAGCCCAATTGTCGGGCGAAACGCAATAATGAACCGAATTCGCCATGATCTGCTTCGTGCAGAGCATCGAGATACTTCTTCCTTATGGCGCCGGCCTTCTCCAGTGGGCTTCCCCCCCATGAAAACACCGGCCTGTTCAGAACCCTCTTTGCCAAGAGGTCAGCCATGAGCCTGGCGTGACGGCCGTTGCCGTTGGGGAATGGGTGGATCCAGGCAAGCTTGTGATGGAACCGTACGGCGATCTCATCCGGAGGAAACGTGTCATGCTCAATCCAGTACTTCACGTCTTCGCACAATTTCGGCACTTCATCCTGGATCTGCCAGACCTTGATGCCAAGGGTCTTCTCCGTCATTCTGTATTTCCCCGCCCATGTCCAAGTGATGCCGAACATCTTCCTATGGAGCAGTCGCACAAAGGGCTCGCTTAAGACATCCAGAAGCCTTACCCGGTTCAGCCACCTGAGGGCTTTGTCTATGTTCAGGGCCTCCCAGGCGTCCAGTTGACCGCGCGTGGTAATGTGGCCGGGGATCAAGCCTTGGGACTCGTCGTCAGAAAGAGGCGTGGCTCCTTCAGGGTACTCGATCATTCGTTCTCCCACAGCGAGATTGTGCTGTCGCTCAAGATCGTGTCAACCGTTCCGTCTATCAGCTCGGCCTTGTCTTGGTCGCTGATGGCCTGTCCTTCGAGCGCCATCGCACGCGACGTTTGGCTGAGGGTCGCTTCCGCGACCTTCCTTGCCTGATTCCTGACAGTCTCCTCCAGGGTGGTCCTCGGGACAATCCAGTACACGAAGGAACAGTCCAACGCCTCTGCCGCCTGGCTCATGGTCTTCAGGGTCACGTTGCCCAGGAGTTCGTCCTTCTCAAGACGGGCGACTCGCTGCCTGGATACGCCGATCCGCTTTCCAAGTTGCGCCACGGTCATCCGCAGCGATTTGCGTACGCATCGTATCCAACCCTCTCGCGGACGCGGCGATTCACGCATGGCCTGCTGCGCAATCAGCAGCTTCTTCATCACCTGGCTTCTCATGAATCTGTTCGTCTGTGCATCCATCGTGACTCTCCGGGAGATCAAGCCCACGGTCCGATCATGGGCAATATATAAATTGACAAAAATCGAATATGAAGCAATCTATACATTGCACATTAGAGCCATTCTGTCAACGTATATATTTCCATTTCGGCGTTCTCTTCTCGTATCTTCATGCCTTTTTGGGGGAAATTCGCGGTATCCGGCACGAATGGCACGGATCTGGGCATCTGATTCCGCTGTTCCAAGGCCGAAAACACGGATTCGCTGCCCTCGCCGGGCCTTGTCTTCAGGCCATTCCGTGAAGAACGTCATCGTAGACATCGAGCGGAGCCCGCCCATCCCGCCACCCACGCCGACTGCGCGCAGCCGATGGGCGGCAAGGGGCTCTCGCGGGCAATCCTTCCAGGATCGGGCGACAGCGTTTCGATCATTTGGGCTTCGTGCTTTGAACTTGTTGACGTTCCCGCGTTCGCGGGGTCGGATTTCGAACTTTGGATTTCCAAAGCAGCCCTCCCGCTTTGTTCTTGCTTCCCTCGACCCACTTCGTGATACTCGATGAAGCGGCGACGAAATGGTTCGCGGTTCCGGTATGTCGGACGAGTCCGGCGAGGTCGAAACAGGTCGGATAGTCGTGCCAGTCCAAGCGTCGGGCGAAATGATATGGAAGAAGGCGACAATAGACGCCTGTTCGCCACTCCCTTTACACAACCCAGGCTTTCGGGTACGCTATGTGCATGGACTGGACAGACTACATCACGGTGGACCCGCAGGTATGCCACGGCAAGGCATGCATCAAGGGCACGCGGATCATGGTCTCGGTCGTCCTGGACAACTTGGCGGACGGTCAGACCGTCGAGCAGATCGTCGCCAACTACCCGGCCTTGACGCCGGAGGCCGTACGAGCCGCCATCGCCTACGCGGCCGAGCTATCCCACGAGCGAATTCTCCGCCTGCCGGCATAGGACCGTACGATGCAGTTCAAGACGGACGAGAACATTCCATTGGAGGCCGTAGATCTCCTGCGAGCTGCCGGACACGACGCACGGAGCGTATTCGACCAGTCCCTGGGCGGCCGGCCGGACAGCCGGATCGCATCCGTCTGCAAGCAGGAAGACCGAGCCCTCATTACCCTCGATATGGACTTCGCCGATATTCGCACCTACCGCCCCGAGGACTTTTCCGGCCTGCTCGTCCTGCGACTGGCAAAGCAGAGCGTCCCGGAGGTCCTCCGGGTCATTCGCCGACTGCTGGAAATCCTCAAGACAGGCGATTGTCGCGGCCAATTGTGGATCGTAGAGCACGATCGCATCCGAGTCCGCAGTTAGAACGCCGGAGGAAACAGGTAGGCGTCCCCGGGCATCCGCGTTTCGGTGGCGAATTAACATGGTAAGTGCAACAACCGAATGTAGAAGGGGCTGCACTATGGTCGTACAACCCCTTGATGACCCTGTTTGTCGGAACAGATTACAGTGTCTTGCGTTGACGCATCCAGCCGACCATAGCCGCGCCAAGTGTACCTAGCAGGATTGCGCCGGGAGCGGGAACTGTGCTTGGGCCGGGCGGCAAAGTCCGTGTTGTCAGGAATACATTGTCAATCCCGGTCGTTTCCCCACCGCCAGTCGAGTATACGTTTTCAATCATCAGTCGCAATTCAGTGATATTCGATATAAGATCAGACCAAGTGCCTGAGGAGACATACCAAGACGATTCTTCGATTGGTGCCGTTAGTGTTATCCACGCGTTCACGGGCGGATTGCTGCCGGAACTGAAGCTGGCCTGGCCGCCTGGACCATAGATGTACGCCTTCAGCGGCCCAACTCTGCCCACTCCCGGGTTGAACATGTTGAAGTCCCACGTGAGTTCTCCAGAACCTTCAATTGACGACCAATCTCCCAGGAATTCTGAAGGTGCTATGATGTTTCCTGAGGTTGGACCGCTGTCATAGTTCCGAATGTAGCCCCCGGGGTTCCCACCAGTTACTCTCCAACTGAGGGATGTAGTCTCACCGGGGACGTCCGTCCAACCGTCAAACCCTGTGTTGAACGTGCTTGTTACTGCATCTGTCGGACACGTCAGAGCCACTACAATCACTGCCATAGTGAGTACAAGAAGATCGTGTTTCATCAGAATTCCTCCCTTCGTGAAACCATACTCTTCTCAAGCCCACCCACGTCGGTGGTATACAGTTTGCGATGTCTCCACAAATGACATGCCTCGGTTAACAAAGGCGGATTTCCTTCTCCGCCAACCCGTTCTGTGCGTCCATGCTTAGTCGAGTGTAGACTTTGTACAACCCTTGTCAATCGGTATAAATACTTATTTTTTTCCGTGACATCCCGAATTCCTGAAATTCCGGGAGAATTCTGGGGACGCCCTACGAATGGCACTGTCGTCTATCGTGGGTGTTTTGGGGATAGAAATCCCACATGGGCGAGGCTGTTCCTGAAGGAATATCAGACTTGGCCTCACCTTTTCACTTGTGATAATGTCTTCGGAATTCCGCGGAATTCCGGGGACGCCTTACTAATTTTGGCACCCGAACCGAGTATGGTGTCCCGAGTGAACTATAGGTATCGGGTCACGGAGAAAACGGGGGAGAGGGGGCCAGCTGTCCAGACACAAACTAAGGAAGTGGCGAGTCCATTCATCCGCTTCACAGGGAGGAATGGCGAGACCAAATCTCAGGATTCC
>CAZDTD010000136.1:0-9431 GCA_964507995.1 uncultured Pirellulales bacterium
GCCGGCAAATCCGCCGGAGTTGGACACGGGGGCCCGGCTGATTACCCCTGTGACTGTCACCACGGCCCCACGAAAGACCCGCCCGCCGGGCAGGCTCGGGTCGAGGTCGATATCCGCTGTGAGGAGGAAGTGCTTGTCGAACAGGTTGGGGTCCGAGTTGATCCCGACTAACTGCTCGGCGGTTGCGATCTGGTAGGGGTCGCCTGGCTCGCCTGTGCCACCGGCAAATTCGACGCCGGGCAGCGAATTGGCACAACACAAAACGGTGACAGCGCAGACGATCCCCCTCGCAATGGTCCTTCTGATGCGGTCCATGGCCGTCCCTCTCGATTCTGGATAATAAGATAATGACCGGCCGAAAGCACATACTTTCAGCCCCAAATCCTAATCCAGGAATGTCGAGACCGGCGCACGTGGGCCGTGACCCACCGTTTCAGCAAATGCGCATAGCACACATCCGCTCAAGGGCACGGCGTGAACGAAATTGACACTAAGATGACTTGCCTGTACGTGCTACCGGTACTCTCGCGAAGGCCGGACCGATATGAAATGACACAAACATATAAATATGATGGCGAACAAGTATGATAAGACGGCGATACTTGATCCGCCTTCGCATCCTTTATTATAGGCCCCCCTCCGTCGGATGCAAGAGTAAAGCCACAAAAAAATCAGGGAAATCGGGCTCATCCGGTTCTCGTATACTTCGGTGTACGATGGGGGTCCCGCCCCATCCCCCCGGCATCCTTCAGGCCACCGGCATGAGAGACCAGGCGTAGTACGCCGTCCACGTGAATTCGGTGGGCAGATCGGGAAGGCCATCTTCGTAGGTCGTGCGTCCTCGCACGACCTTCTTTAGGCGAGCGGGGACGCTCGCCCTACGAAGAGGCACGCCTCGCTCAGAATGCACAGACGCGGCCTGGAGCACCCTGCCTTCGACGGCGAACCTCGACAGGGAATTCGCGTAAATGCAAAATTGGCAGAATTCTCCTTGCCATTCGGTCGATGACAATGTATACTTTGTGTTTTCTCGCTTCTGGTGATGGCCGGGGAGGGACGGCTGCCTACCAGTCACCACACTCAAGGTAGTGCTCGCAGTATACAACGGACCACTGACCGACAGGCGAGGTGTACAGAGATGGATGGGGACAGAAGGTAGGCGCCCCTTGCCCGGTCGTGGCGTCGTTTGACGCACGGGCAAAATAGCAGGTAAGTGACGGTTTTACAAAGAGTTATGGAACAGATCGGAAAGATTCGCAACATCGGTATCTCGGCGCATATCGACTCGGGCAAGACGACTTTGAGCGAGCGCATCCTCTTTTATTGCGGGCGGATTCATCGTATGCAGGAGGTCCACGACGGCGACGGCAAGACCGGAGCCACCATGGACTTCATGGAGCTCGAGCGGGAACGCGGCATCACGATCAAATCGGCCGCGACGCAGGTCGCCTGGAAGGGCAAGTGCATCAATCTGATCGACACGCCGGGCCACGTCGATTTCACCGTCGAGGTCGAGCGGTCGCTTCGCGTGCTGGACGGCGCGGTCATGATCCTGTGCGCCGTCGGCGGCGTCCAGAGCCAGTCGTTTACCGTCGATCAACAGATGAAACGCTACCGCGTGCCGCGAATCGCGTTCATCAACAAGATGGACCGCACCGGCGCGGACCCCGAGCGGGTCCGCCGGGACATCCACGAGAAGCTGGGCCTGAACGTCGTGCCCATTCAACTGCCCATGGGAGCCGCCGACACCTTCCAGGGCGTGATCGACCTAATTACCATGGAGGCCCTGACCTTCGAGAGCCACGACGGGGAGGACGTCGCCCACAATCCTGTCCCTGCGGCGTATGAAGCCGCAGCTCAGAAGGCCCGAAACGAGATGCTCGAGGCCCTGAGCATGTTCAACGACGAAATGATGGAGCTGCTGCTCGAAGACAAGCCCGTCAGCAACGAGATGATCCGCGAGACGATCCGCGAAGCGACGATCAACCGGGACATCGTGCCGCTGATGATGGGCTCGGCGTTCAAGAACAAAGGGGTGCAGCCCCTGCTGGACGCGGTCTGCGAGTACCTGCCCAGCCCGCTGGACCGCTCCTATTTCGCCCGAGACCACAACAACGCCGGCACGGAAACACCGCTCGAATGCAATCCCGAAGCCCCGCTGGTCGCGATGGTCTACAAGATCACCGACGAGCCGTTCGGGCAACTGAGCTACCTTCGCATCTACCAGGGCCGGATCGCCAAGGGCGGACAATATCTCAACGCCCGGACGAACCGGACGCTCCGCGTCGGGCGAATCGTTCGCATGTACGCAAACGACCGCCAGGACATCCCCGACGCCGGTCCGGGCGACATCGTCGCATTGCTGGCGGTCGATTGCGCCAACGGCGACACGCTCTGCGGCGACGGCGTCAACTACTCCCTCGAAAGCATCTTCGTGGCCGACCCGGTCATCAGCCTGTCCGTCATCCCGGCCAGCAACGCCGACCAGGAACGGATGGCCAAGGCGCTGAACCGGTTCATGAAGGAAGACCCGACGTTCCGCGTCTCGACCGACCCGGAGACGAGCGAGACCGTCATCGCGGGCATGGGCGAGCTGCACCTGGACGTCTACATCGAGCGAATGCGCCGCGAGTACAAGGCAAACGTCACCGTCGGCGCGCCGAGCGTCAGCTACCGCGAGGCGCCGACCACCGAGGCGAAGTACGACTACCGCCACAAGAAGCAGACCGGCGGCTCGGGCCAGTTCGCCCACGTCGTCGGCCGGCTGGTCCCCCTGCCTGCGGACAGCGAAACGGCCTACGAGTTCGAGGACAACATCGTCAGCGGCCGCATCCCCGGCGAGTTCATTCCCGCCGTCAACAAGGGGTTCCAGGCGGCGATGAAGAAGGGCCCCATCGCGGGCTACGAGGTCGTCGGTTGCAAGATGTGTCTGGACGACGGCTCGTTCCATGCGGTGGATTCCAGCGAAATGGCCTTCCGCATCGCGGGCCGCGACGCCTTCAACGAGGCGTTCCGCAAGTCGAAGCCCTGCCTCATGGAGCCGATCATGAAGGTGGAGGTGGAAATGCCGCGGGAGTACCAGGGCTCCATCGTCGGCGACCTGAACAGCCGTCGGGGCATGATCCTCGAAACCGAGGCCCGCGACACCTGTACCGTCGTGCGGGCGGAAGTCCCGCTGGCCAGCATGTTCGGCTACGCCACGATCGTTCGCGGACTGAGCAAGGGCATGGCGACCTTCTCGATGGAAATGTCGCACTACGCCCGCGTCCCGACCCGGCTGGCCGAGGATATCATCACCCATCGCCGTGAGAAACTCGCGGCCAGGAAATAACGGAACAACCATTCCGCCGCAAAGGACGGCACAGGAGAAAATCCGAATATCGAAACTCGAAATCCGAAACAAGCACGAATGATCCAAATTCGAGATCAGAAACGAACCGCCCGGCGGGCGACCGCGTTTCGATCATTTGAATTTCGTTCATTGGGATTTGTTTCGGATTTCGGATTTCGTGCTTCGGATTTCCTTGGCAGTGCGTTCTGCGGCTCACACTCTCTTGTTAAGGATATTCGATGTCATTTACAGAATTCGGTCTTTCCGACTCATTGATCCAGGGAATTCTGGCGACCGGCTATACGTCGCCCACGGAGATCCAGGAGCGGGCCATCCCGCCGGCGGTGAGCGGCAAAGACGTCATCGGTTGTGCCCAGACCGGAACGGGCAAAACAGCAGCCTTCGTGCTGCCCATCCTCAATCGGCTCGACCAGAATCCCATATCCGGGAAAAGGCCGGTTCGAGCCCTGATCCTGACCCCGACGCGGGAGCTGGCCGCCCAGGTCGAGCAGTCGATCCGCGACTACGGCCGGTTCATGCCCCTTCGCGGGACCGCCATCTTCGGCGGCGTGAAGATCAAGGGGCAATTCGCGGCCCTGCATCGCGGCGTGGACATCGTCGTCGCAACCCCCGGCCGGCTCATGGACCACATGAGGCAGCACACGATCGATCTCAAGCACGTCGAGGTCCTCGTCCTGGACGAGGCCGACCGCATGCTGGACATGGGGTTCATCCTCGACGTGCGGAAGATCATCTCCACCCTGCCGACAGCGCGTCAGACGATGCTCTTTTCGGCCACGATCTCGCCGGAGGTCAAGGCGCTCGCCGCCGGGATATTGAAAGATCCCGAGACGATCCAGGTGGGCGTGCCGCGAAATCCCATCGAGACGATCACGCAGCATTTCTATCCCGTCTACAAGACGGCCAAGATCGATCTGCTGCTGCACATGCTCCACAACAAGCGGATGGACTGCGTCCTGGTCTTCTCACGGACCAAGCACGGCGCGGACAAGATCCACCGCAAGCTGGAACACGCGGGCATCAAGTCTGTCGCGATGCACTCCGACCGCAGCCAGGGCCAGCGGCAACGCGCCCTGGAGGGTTTCAAGAGCGGTGAGTTCCGCGTCATGGTCGCCACGGACATCGCCGCCCGGGGGATTGATATCGAGGGCATCTCGCACGTCATCAACTACGATGTGCCCGCCTACGCCGAGGACTACATTCACCGCATCGGACGGACCGGACGCGCGACCGCCACAGGCGACGCGATCACGTTCGTCTCGCCCGACGAGGAGCAGAACTTCCGGCAGATCGAGAAGTTCATCGAGCACCAGTTCGAGTTCGAGACCTGTCCCGATTTCGACTGGGCGCCCCCCGAGATGCCCCGGCCCAAGCCTGTCGAAAAGCCTTCTCCGCTGCATCGCGCCCGAAGGGCCGGCGGCGGAAGGAGACTGCGGCCCGGATTGCGACGACGCCGATAGCCGGAAACTCGAAATCCGAAACGCCCGCAAACGGGAAATCCGAAGCACCAGATCCGAAACCCCAAACAAATTCAAAACTCAGAATTTGAAACGGAGCGTCCCCGACGCGCAGCCTGGACGCACAGCGGTCCTCTGGTCCGAGGCGGGTGAAGGGCGACCCCGTTTCGGGCATTTGGATTTGTTTCGGATTTCGAGCTTCGAATTTCCCCGCTCGGGGCGTTTCGGCTTTCGTCTTCCCTTCATGCTGCTGGTGAAAAGCGACAAATCCCCCAACCTCGCCCGCTTCGGCGCGGGCCCGAAGGACGCAAAACCCGATGTGCCTGAATCGGTCGGCCCAGTACGGCGTTCCGCCCACAACCCAAGCAGAAATCGGGAAATCCCGCGATCTGTTTTGACAACGGCTTGCTCATAGACGTCCCCGGAAATAACCCGCCGCTCAACGTGGATTGTCCAGGGCGGTTGGAACCCCATGCGGTTCGCCGCCACCATAAACACTTCGCTTCGCATCGCGCACGCTCAATGGAAAGCCCGGCATCGTGGCGATTGACGGACCGCCATTCTATACTGTCCGCGGAATTATAATCAATTATAATGACGACAGACGGCTCGGCGACGTAGTCGGACGACGCCAAATGGGAGATGTGAGTTCGTGAAAGGAGAACGACATGACAGAAACACGACGTTCCAGGTTGTTGATATCTGTTCTTCTTATCACTTGTCATTGTGCTCTTGCGGACAACGGTCAGTACGCGCAAGTCAACGGCGTCCGACTTTATTACGAGGTGCACGGCCAGGGCGAGCCAGTGCTGCTATTGCATGGTGGCTGTGTTTCAATGGAGTCATTCAAGAATCAGATCCCCACCCTGGCCAAGTCTTTTCAAGTCATTGCCGTTGATAGTCGCGCCCACGGGAGAAGCTCGGATGCCGACAGTCCACTCAGCTATCAACTCATGGCCTCCGACTTCGTCGGGCTCCTCGCGAACCTGAAGATCGACAGTGCGCACATTCTTGGCTGGAGCGACGGCGGTAACACGGCTCTGCATATGGCCATTCACTACCCCAAGACAGTGCGGAAACTCGTCCTCGTGGGGGCTGGTTTCGACGCCAATTGTGTCACGGAAGAGAACCAGAAGCTCACGGAAGCCTTGTCCGCCGAGACCTGGCCGAACGCGTTGAACCAGATTGCCGAGACCCACAAGGCCGTCTCCCCGGAGGGCCCAGATCATTGGCCGGTGCTCCTGAGCAAGCTTAAGGCCATGTGGTTGTCCCCCTACAGCTATTCAGCGACCGAGTTAGCCGGAATAAGAAGTCCAACCTTGGTCCTGACGGGCGACCATGACTCCCTTATCAGGATCGAGCATACGATTCAATTGTTCCAGAGTATCCCGGAGGCACAGCTCTGCATTCTCCCGAAGACGTCGCATTACGTATTGTGGGAGAAACCATCCCTATCCAATCAGATCATCGTCGATTTCGTGAAGGAGACCAAGCAGGGCGGCGGAAACCGATAGAGCGCGCGGGGGCAGGGTCTGGCCTGAACTCTCATCTTATGTAACATGGTAGCTTTTTTGGAATTCCGGGGACATCGATGAGCAAGCCGTTGTCAAGACAGATCGCCGGATCTTTTTGGTTCATCACGGAATTGCGGGGACGCCTGTCGGAAGGAAGAAACGGACATCTCCGGAATCCGCCGCCTTCGGCCCGACGGGCCGCTGCGCATCCAGGCGGCGGGCATTTCCCGCTTTGGACCAGCAGCAGGGAGGCAGAAGAATCGGTCGCTCGGCCAGAGCTTGTCTTGCCGTCTTTTCCTCCATTTTCATGCTGCTGGCCCAATGCGCCAAATGCCGGGGGCTTGGGGGCAGCGCCCCCAAATGAAGGCACGTGGAGAACAAACGAGTGCATTGCGTGTCTCTCAGAGCCGTGCCGATTTCCCCGCAATTCCGTGAAGAACCATTTTTTTTGCGGGAGCTCCACACATCTATTCGGCGTCACCCGGTTCGAGGCGTCAGGAAGCGCCGGTCAGAGCGGTGGAGAGTCGCGGATGCAGGAGGCACGCGAAAAAGAAGTAGCGAACCATCTTGACCCCGATTTTTGCTTTTCATGAAACATACAAGGGTCTCCAAGCGTCTTATAGAATGAGCCCTGTCTCGGCGGGTGGGCCGCCACTCCGGCGGAGTCGGGGGCTTGGAGCCCAGCCGCAGCGATTGTCCCATTCGGCTATCATGCCTGCGGAATAGGATCTCCATGTATTTCTGCCCGTCAGTTGTGACGAACAAGATCAATTCTCGGAAGAAGTCGGGCTCCCGCTCCCCAATCCTCGATCAGGTCAAGGGCGGGCTCTACGAAGAGGCGGACATGCGAAACAAAGCCAATTCGGGGGGAGTCCCAAGTGCGAAGTGTCAGGTTGGAAGTGGGATGAACGTGCGAAGGAAACCCAATTTGGCTTCGTTTTCTCCGATCCCGTCGCGATGCCGATCTTCCATAAACCTATATAGGCAAAACACTTGCGGTCCGTTTGGGCTGCCGTCGAATTGGCTTCGTTTCGCAGTGGATGCAGCGATTCAAAGACGAATAGAATCAGGCCGCGATCAGGTCCCAGACTCGCCCCAGCGATTCGGCGGTCTTCTGTACGGCAACGTCCGGCTCCAGTTTCCGCAGTTCCTGGTCGAATGGCTCGACCTCGACCGGGCCGTCGTAGCCGATCTTCACGAGGGCGTTGACGAATCCCTTCATGTCGATTACGCCGGTCGTCACGGGCAAGCCGCGACGATTGTCCACCTGCTGATCGACCGCCACGCCGGAGGGGGCATCGTTGACATGGACGTGCACGATGTCCTTGTTGGAGAGCTGCGATAGCTCCTCGACCGTGCCGTGCGAGGTGTACCAGTGCCAACTATCCAGCAAGAGACCGACGTTGTCCGTGCCGATGGCCGTCACGAGTTCCATCATGTCCCGCTGGGCACAGGCGAAGGGGAACCGAAACGCCGCCCGGGAGGTCCTGGGACCCACGAACTCCAGACCGAGCCGAATGTCGTTGTCCTGGAGCACCTTGGCGGCCTCACGAAGCCGCCTCTCGTGCTGCTTGAAATTCTCCAAGTACGTCAACTCCTTGCTCCCGGGCAACAGCCAGGTCGCCACGCGGGTCACGCCCAACTGCTTGAGCAACGCCGCTCGCCTGGGGTACTGGACGAGATCGGTGCGGAACTTGTCCTCGTCCCGTCGGAACTCAACCGACAGACCGGCTGCGCCGTATCGAACGCCCTTGTCCTTCATCATCGCCAGCCAGTCACCGACCTCGGCGGCGGACTTGTTCTCGAACTCGCCCTCGCTCGGCGCAATGCCGGCGAATCCGTATTTGACCGCGTAGTCGAGCGTCTGTCCCTGATCGGCCCGAACTCCCAGATGCCCCGGCGAGAGGTTCTTGAAGAACTTGACTTCTCCCTTCGATTCGGCCGCCCGGCCCGCAGATTGCATCCAGCCAACCGCTACGCCCGTCGCTATCGCGGACCCGCAGAACGCACGTCTTGTCATGTCATGAGCCATCGTCATCTCTCCAGTTCCGTGTCAAGTCATCAGCCCAACGTCACGCGACGGGACCATAGCGCGGCCCCAGGGTCGCCGCCAGTTCCTTGCCGTAGGCGAGCAGTTCCTGCCGCTCGGCGTCCGTCAACGGCTTGTACTGCTTCGCCAGCTCGACGTTCCGAATCGCCTGCTCCATCGTGAAGGGACCCACATTCGCGACGCTGACGCCTTCGAGGTCCAGTGCGTAGGCCAGGGCCTTGCCCATCCTCTCCGGCGGGGTGTTGCAGCCGACCCAGGCTTTGCGGTGATTCGGGAATCCACCCTTGATGCCGGCATAGACCTTCATCGCGACGACGCCCACGTTGCGTTTGCGGCACTCGGGCAGGACCTTGCCCTCGAAGTCGTAGATGTTGCGATCCGCATAGTTCATGACGCCCATGACAACATCGATCTGGTCGGTTTCGAGCATCTTGAGGAATTGCGGCGGCCGCTCATGGCCCGACATTCCGATGAAGCGGGTCTTGCCCGCCTGCTTCTGCTTGAGCAGGTATTCGAGGATGCCGTCTTTGGCAAGGACCTTGCCGAGGTCCTTGTTGCCTATGTTATGGATGTGCACAAGGTCCACATGGTCGGTCTTGAGCATTCGCAGGGATTCCTCGAACATCTTCTGGGCCTGCGCGCCGGAATCGGTCCAACACTTGGTGACGAGGAACACCTTGTCCCGACGAGTGGCAAGCACCTGCCCCAAAGCCTCCTCGGCAATCCCATAGATCCGCGCGGTATCGACGTAATTGGCGCCGCGGTCGATCACCTCGCTGAAGATCTTCACCGCCTCGGCCATATCGCCGCGGGCCTCGCCGATGGGTGCGGTCCCCAACCCGAGGATGGTGACCTTGGCTCCAGTCCGCCCGAGCACCCGCATCGGCAACTCCGACCCGCCCCCCTGTCCCACCGTCGCTCCCGACGCCCCCACCGCCAACCCGGCCCCCGCCAGCGCCGTCCGCTGCAAGAACTCCCGGCGGCTGAATTGGGAACCAAACCTGTTGGACTCTCGATGACAACCTGTCGACTGGCTCATGGCTCGGGCCTCCTTTCGA
>CAZDTD010000137.1:0-5515 GCA_964507995.1 uncultured Pirellulales bacterium
TCGGGTTTGCCTGGGATTCGATAATCCGCATCGAACCAGGCGCCGAGGTCGATGAGTTTGCACCGCTCCGAACAGAAGGGGAAGAACCGAGACAGACCGCCTCCCCCATCCCTCGACACGATCACAGCACGCTTGCAGGTGGGACAGACGAATCCCGTCTGCGACGGTGTTCCATGCCTGTCGGTCATTCCAGTTCCGTTACCTGACCCTTTTCGATCATCTGGGCATACTCCACGGAATACCGGGCCCAAGGTTGCGCCTCGAGTCTCGCTCTGGAGATCGGTTTACCTGTGCCTTCACAAATCCCATACGTGCCGTCTTCGATACGAGCCAGCGCGTCATCGATCTCGGAGATGAGTCTTCGCGCGCTATCCATCAATCCCAGCGAGAACTCCTGCTGGAAGTTGTCCGTGCCCAGATCGGCCATGTGGATGGGCATGCTCGACAGGTCGCCGCTGGCGTCGAGTCGCGACTTGTGCAGCGTTTCCCCCTCGATTTCATGGACATTGTGGAGGATTTCTTGCCGCTTCTTGAGGAGCAGCAGCTTGAACGCAGCAAGATCCTTTGCGCTAAGACGCACGGTGGACAATTTTTCGCGGTCTCCGTTGCCTTTCGACGTTGTCTTTCGTTTCGCAGCCACGTCTAAGTCACCTCTCTCTTACGGATACAGATACATTGGACCACATCTGTAGAACACTCTATTCTACCATGTTCCAGTCTGGAGTCATAGCCTAATTTGCCCGAAAAGCGGAAAAGAACACCACATGCCAAGTGGTTCTTCCAGATCGCCGGGATATCCTACAGGATGAGTAGCGTTTGAGGGGGGGGGCGGACCTCGCCGTGTGGCGAAGTGTCGAACGGTTATACGGATCGGCCGGACAAATTGGCGTCCTTTGCTTTCGTTCCCAGCGGCAGGATCAACCTCTCTTGCCCGATTCTACAGGAGAAGACTTGGATGCCGAACGCCCGCTGAATCTCCGTCGGGGTGAGGACCTCGGAAATTGAGCCGATGCGGCAGTCGGAACGGGCGACGTCTTCAGCCGGCGGAAACAGCAGCAGGGCCTCGTCGCAGTACTGCGCCGCAAGGTTGAGGTCGTGCGTGACCGCGACAATGGTCGCGGCGGTCTCCTCCTGGATGGATTTCAGCAGGTCATAAATCGCCACCTGGTGCTTGAGGTCGAGAAAGGAAGTCGGCTCGTCCAGCAGGAGAATGGGGGTATTCTGTGCCAGAGCCCTGGCGATGAAGACGCGTTGCCGCTCCCCGGCGCTGAGGCTTCCCAGCGGACGCGCCGCAAACCGGGTCGTGTCGGTCATTTCGAGCGCCCGCGTCGCGAGAGCACGATCCTGCTGGCTCTCGAAACCCAACGGGCCGTAGCTGGACGTTCTGGCCATCAGGACGGTTTCCAGGACTGAAAAACCGAAGGCCGGCACGAATTCCTGACGGACCACGGCGATCTTCCGTGCAATGTCCTGCACGCAGTAGGAATGCAATTCCTTCCCATCCAACAGGACATTCCCTGACTGGGGTCTGAGCAGGCCGGCCATGATCTGGATGAGAGTGCTCTTCCCCACGCCGTTGGCCCCGACGACCGCAAGGAAGACGCCGCGTCGAACGCCGACGCGGATCCGGTTCAGGACGGGCCTGTTCCGCCCGTAACCAAAGGAGACTTCGTTGACCTCGATCACCGCTGTCATGTGGGCCAGTATACCCTCTTGCTGTGTCGCATGAGCAGGAATAAGAAGAATGGCCCTCCGATCATCGCGGTCACCACGCCGACCGGCAACTGGGCGGGCGCCACGACCATTCTGGCCACGGTGTCGGCGACGACCAGGAACATGGCCCCGGCTAGGCTGCTCAGGGGCAGGAGCTGACGGTGATCCGGCCCGAACAGAAGTCTCACTGCGTGCGGCACGATCAAACCGACAAAACCGATGAGTCCGCTGAGACTGACCGCCACTGCCGTGATGAAGGCGGAGATCGCGAAGGCCGCCAGTTCGACTCTCGCAACCGGAACGCCGATGCTCCGCGCGTCCTGGGCGCCCACGCTGATGATGTTGAGCTGAGACCCCAGGAAGAACAAGGCGGTCAGGCCGGCCACGATGGAGCCGCCGCCGATCCAGAGGACGAAAAAGTCCTCCTCGGTCATGTTGCCCATGAGCCAGAAGAGGGTCGCGTGGAGCTGGCTGCTTTTGGCGACCGAGACGAGGAACATGATCATCGCCGAAAAGAAGGCGTTGACCACGACTCCGGCCAGGAGCAGCCCGGTGACCTGGTATTTTCCTGTGACGCGGCCGATGCCCCAGACCAGCCAGACGGTGCCCAGGGCGCCGAGGAAGGCGAAGATCGCGATGGGAGACCGGCCCCAGAGGGTCCAGCTCAGCCCGGCGATCACGGCGATCATGGTGCCGAGCCCGGCGCCGCTGGAGACGCCCAGAATGTACGGATCGGCCAGCGGATTGCGGAGCAGAGCCTGAAAGACCACGCCGGAACCGGCCAGCGCGGCGCCCACCATCGCTGCCAGGAGGACTCTCGGGATTCGCACACGCACGAGAATCTCGTAATCCGGATTGGTTGCACCGCCGAACGCGGCCTTCAGAGAGACGTTCTGCGGCCCGATCAGCGTGCAGACCAGCATGATTGCCACGAGCATTGCCGCCGCAAGCGTGGTTCTGAACAGCAGCATTCTGGGGGTTAGGGACAGATGCACCGGCTACTCTCCAAACAAATCCGGCCGAAGACGCCGGGCAATCGTTTCGACGGCGACGGGCAGGCGGGGGCTAAGCCGACAGACTAAGTCGCCATCAACCACGCAGACTCGCCCGCCGGTCACGGCGGGCACGTTCGCAAATCGGCGCCAGTAGGCGAGAGCCTGTTGACGCTGCCCATCCATCGTTTCCGGCAGCATCGACGGCTCGATAATGACTTCCGGACGCGCTGCGATCACCTGCTCGGACCCGATGGGCGGGTAGACGTGAAGCGTCGGACCGACGGCGTTCTCGCCCCCGGCCAGTTCGATCATCTCGTTGACGAAGGTGTTCCGGCCGGCCACCCGCAGCGGCTCTCGCTGCACGACCCAGAGAACCTTCACCGGCCGCATGCCGGCGGTCGCCGCACGAAGACGATCGATCTCGGCCCGGATGTCCCGGCACAATCTGTCGGCCTGGCCGGTTGTCCCCGTGGCCTGCCCGATGGTTGCGATGCCCTCGAACAGGCCGGCGACGGTTTCTACCTCGACCAGCAGACTGCGGTATCCCATGCGGTCCAGCCTTCTCGCCAGGTCTCTGTGCTGCTCGAAAGTTTCCGTCACGACGAGGTCCGGCCTCATGGCGATAACCGCCTCGATGCTGGGCTGCCAGAAGGTCCCGACGCTCGGCTTCTGTGCCGCGGCGGGGGGATAGTCGCTATCCTGCGTCACTGCGACCACGTTCGGACCGAGGCCGAGGGCAAAGAGGATCTCCGTGAGATTCGGCGCCAGGGACACAATCCGGCGGGGGACCTGCGAATCGGAACGGTCGCCCACTTCTTGGGCCGGCGCCCGCACGATCACGGACCCGAGGGCAGTCCACAGGACGAACGCCGCCGATAGGAGCCACCACTTGCCCATCAGGTCCTCTTGAATTGCTTTTCCAGTTCGCTGAGCGTGAATCGGATCGTCGTCGGCCGGCCGTGCGGACAGCGGCTCGTCGACTCGAAGCGATCGCGGTCCGCGAGCAACTGCTGGATCTCGCTGTCGGTGAGCTTCTGTCCGGCCTTGATCGCCGCCTTGCAGGCCACCATGTTCAGGATATTGTCAAACAGGTCCTTCTTGGACATGGCGGCGCCGTGCTCAACGAGCAGGTCGAGCAGGCCGTGAACGAACTCCACGGGCGGGACATTCCCGAGCATTGTCGGGAACGTCTGGATTGCATACGTCCTGAGGCCAAACGGAGTCAGCTCGATGCCCAACTGCGTCAGCACATCGGCGTGGTTCTCGACGGCCGAGGCCTGGGCCTCGTTGACTTCGAGGCTTTCGGGCAACAACAGCCGCTGGGATTCCAGGCTCTCCCGCTGCAACCGGCGTTGCAGGGTCTCGTACATCATCCGTTCGTGCAGTGCGTGCTGATCGATGACGACGAAGCCCTCGTCCGTCTGCTCAATGATGTAACTGTCGTGCACCTGGAGGTACTTGTGATCCTGGAACGCCGGGCTTGTCGCCGGCGTCGGTATGTCCCTGTCGATTGCGGTCCTTCGATAGTCCGAGTCGCGACGGTCGGATACGCTTTCCACTCGCAGGTCGAATTGTTGCTGGTGAACGGGCCGATGTCGCTTGAAGAACTCGGCCATCGCGTCGGCGATCTGCTGTTTCCTCAGATCCCGGCCGATGGTTTCGTCTTCCAACGACGGCGATTCCCTTCGCGGCATCTGCACCGTGACATTCAGATTCGTGCCCAGCAGCCGTTCCCGCAGTACGGCCAGGACCTGCGAATGGATGAGGTTCGAGTTGTAGAATCGCACCTCGACCTTCGTGGGATGCACGTTCACGTCGTACTCGCTGAACGGCATCTCGATGAACAGGAACGCCACCGGGAATCGGTTCGCGTCGAGCATGCCACGGTAGGCCTCCTTGACAGCGTGCGAGATGAATTTGTCGCGAATGAATCGGCCGTTGAGGAACGCATACTGGAACTGGTTGCTCGTCCGCGACAGGCCCGGCAAGCCGAGCAACGCCCGGATGTGGATGCCCTTCTCGTCGGTCTCGGTCTCGACCAGCTCGTCGCCGGTCCCGGAGACGAGCATGGGGAACATCTGGGCGACACGTTGCTTGAGGCTTTCGGTTTTCGAGAGTCGGTACAACTCCCGACCGTTGTGAATCAACGTCAAATCCAGATGGCCCTGCGGCAGGGCGATTCGGGCGAACTGCTCGGTGATGTGGCCCAGCTCCGTGTTCGCGGTTCGCAGGAACTTGCGTCGGGCGGGCGTCTTGTAGAACAGGTCGCGGACCTGGATGGTCGTGCCGACGTCGCCGCTGCACGGGACGACGAGGCCCTTGTCGCCGCAGTCGATCTCGATACAGTGCGCCGAGTCGCTGCCGGGTGTTCGGCTGACCGCGCGAACCTGTGCGATCGATGCGATGCTGGCGAGCGCCTCGCCCCGGAAACCCAGCGTGGAAATCCGGTTCAGGTCGCTCGCATCCTTGATCTTGCTCGTCGCGTGAGGCTCGAAGGCGGTCGCCAGGTCGTCCGCGTCCATGCCGTTGCCGTTGTCGCTGATGGCGATCAGCTTGCGACCGCCGTCCTCGACGGTGACGGTGACGGCCGTGGCGCCCGCGTCGATGCTGTTCTCCATCAGTTCTTTGACGACGCTGGCTGGACGCTCGATCACCTCGCCTGCGGCGATCAGATTCACCATGTTGCGATCGAGCAGAACGATTCGACTCATAACCCTGATGCCGTCCCTGCCGTCATGGGCTGTGTCCCCACGACGGCAGGATGGTCTCCATTCTCGTCAGCGAGTGCGTGATCCGTCAGACCGGCA
>CAZDTD010000137.1:5615-9382 GCA_964507995.1 uncultured Pirellulales bacterium
GTTGCAGCAGGCTTCGCCCGGTCATCTCCTTGGGCTTGGGCAGTCCCATGACTTCCAACAGCGTCGGGCCGATGTCGGCCAGCGTGCCGCCTTCCCGCAGCGTCCTGCCCTTGTACTGGCCGTCGAAGATGATCAAGGGAACGTCGCCGACCGTGTGCGCCGTGTGAGGGCAGTCGGGCGAGCCGTCGATCATCTTCTCGAAGTTCCCGTGGTCGGCGGTGATGATCGCTGCGCCGCCCATGCTCTTGACCTTGTCGAGGATTTTGCCGACGCACTGGTCCACCGTCTCGGCGGCCTTGATCGCGGCGTTCAGATCGCCCGTGTGGCCCACCATGTCCGGATTGGCGAAGTTGACGACCATCACATCGTACTTGTCGGAATCGAGACGCTCCAGCACGACGTTCGCCACTTCATACGCGCTCATCTCGGGTTTCAGATCGTACGTTCGCACCTTGGGCGACGGGACGATCTGCCGGTCTTCGCCTTTGAACGGCTTCTCATTGTAGTCGTTAAAGAAGAACGTCACGTGGGCGTACTTCTCCGTCTCGGCGCAGCGGAACTGCTTGAGTCCGAGGGAACCCCAGTAGGCGCCGAGGATGTTCTTCATCTTCGCCGGTTTCGGGAACGCCACCGGCGCCGGGATCGACGCATCGTATTCCGTCATGCAGACGAAGTACACGTCCGGCTTGACGGGCCTCGTGAACTCCTTGAACTCCGGATCGACGAACGCCCGCGTGATCTCGCGGGGCCGGTCGCCCCGGAAGTTGAAGAAGATGACGCCGTCGCCGTCCGCGATCTTTGCGAGCGGTTCGCCGTCCTCCGTGACGATCGCAGTCGGCTCGATGAATTCGTCGGTTACGCTCTTGTCGTAGCTGCTCTGGACGGCCTCCGTGGCGCTGTGGGCCTTGAGTCCTTTGCCGAACCGCAGGCACTCATAGGCCTTCTGCACGCGGTCCCAGCGACTGTCGCGGTCCATCGCATAGAAGCGGCCCATCACGGTCGCGATCTTGCCGACCCCGATCTCGGCCGCCTTCTTCTCGATGTCGGTCAGGTAGCCAAGGCCGCTTGTGGGCGGCGAATCCCGGCCGTCCGTGAAGGCGTGGATGAAAACGTCCTTCAGATCGTTCCGCTTGGCCAGTTCGAGCAGGCCGTAGAGGTGCCTGAGGAGCGAGTGCACGCCGATGTCGCTGCACAGGCCCATGAGGTGCATCCTGCCGTTGTGGGCCTTGACGAATTCGACGAGCTTGAGGAACTGCTCGTTCTGGAAAAACGAGCCATCGCGGATGGCGAACGTCAACCGGACCGATTCCTGCGGAACGACCCGGCCGGCGCCGATGTTCTGGTGACCCACCTCGCTGTTGCCCATGGTCCCGTCGGGCAGGCCGACCCACTCGCCGTAGGTGTGGACCAGGCAATGGGGATACTCGGCCATGAGCATGTCATCCATCGGGACATGCGCCCGCTTGATGGAATTGTACGGGTCTTCGTTGGGGTCCGGATTGTAACCCCAGCCGTCACGGATGATTAGAACACATGGTCTTTTCTTCACGGCGATCTTCTCTTTTGTCATCTAGAGTATGCCTTTCAATCGATTCCAGGAGGCCCCTGCAGCGAGATGCCGCATCCGACTGTCGATTCTAAGCGCAGACGCGGTCCCGCCGGATAGCCTACGAGCGCCGCATCATACAAACCACCTGGAGCCTTGTCAATTGTTTGCCGGTCCGGCTGCAGAATCGCTTCCACAGTACGGGCTTTGACTGGCACGAAAACGCTGGTATAATCCGCCACTCGGGTGGGTATGGGATCGTATAGGATGATGGCTGCGCATTCGGAAAGGCTGCCAGTGGTGTCCGAGGGAAAGAAGAACGTGGTTCTGGCGGGATTCACCGGCTTGTTGCTGGTCTTGTGCCTGTCTGTCGGGTGTACGCCGCAGCACCGTGCGGCGGAACTCTGCGCGGAGGGCATCAAGTTCCGCGAGTCGGGTCAGACCCAGTTGGCAATCGACAGGCTGAACGAGGCGATCAAGGTCGATCCGCAGTTCGTCGAGGCCTACCGGGAGTTGGGTAAGGTCTACGAGAAGCTCGACCAGGCCGATAAGGGCTTGGCCGCGTTCAAGCAGGCCGCCAAGCTGGACCCTACGTCGTTTGAAAACCACATGAGTGTTGCCAGGGTGTACGAGAAGCTGGATAGATACCCCCAGGCGGCCGAGGCCTATGCGCGAGCTATTGCGCTGGACCCGAACAGTCTGGATGCGGTGTCGGGCGCTGCCGGCTGTTTCTTGAAATCGGGCCAGTACGTCAAGGCTCAGGCCTGCTGTGAGCAGACGCCGGCCCATCGCAGCGAATTGTTGCCCCTGCTGGCGCGTGCCTACGAGGGCCAGCACGACTACGCTGGGGCAATCGACGTGTATGAGGAACTCTCCGCAGCGGAGCCCTCCGATCCGAACGTGCTGCTATCCTTAGGCGTAGCTTATTTGAAGGCCGGGCGGTTCGATCGAGCTCGGGACGTCCTGGTTTCGGTGACACAGATGCGTCCACGCGACGGCGCCGCGTTGCGACATCTGGGATATTGTTTCATCAAGCGGGGGGACCTGGACCAAGCGATGCAGGCGTATCGCAGGGCAATCGATCTGAACGGCAACGATTGGGAGGCGTACCGCGGACTGGGCGTCGCCTGCATGTTGAAGGCTCACCAGTCGGAGGACAGCCGCTGGGAGGAGCAGGCGCTGCGACATTGGCGTCGTTCGCTGGTCATCAAGCCGGATCAGCCGAAGCACCAGATCCTGGAGAAGCTGATTCGTGAGAAGTCGAAGCAACAGAATCCTTTGCAGGGGCTGAATTACTGAGGCCATGGATACAAGCAATCGAGAAACCACCGATCAAGTCGTACAGGGTTGTCCCTTGAGCCTGCATCAGCGAATCGAGCTGCCCGATGTCGCGGCACACCTGATCTTCTGGCCGACGCTGCTGCTCGGCCTGGCGATGGATCTATGGACGAAGCAGGCGGTGTTCGCGTGGCTGCGGGATGTGGAGGGCCACCAGGCCGGGATCATCGATGGTTTTCTGTCGTTCCAACTGGCGTTGAACCGGGGGGCCGCGTTCGGAATCGCCGACGGGCAACAGGTCTTCCTGATCGGCGTTTCCGTGCTCGCCATGCTCATTATCCTCGGGTGGTTCTTCTTCGCCGGGGCAAAACAGCGGATCATCCACGCGGCTCTGGGCCTCTTCGGCGCGGGTGTCGCCGGCAATTTGTGGGATCGCGCATTCAACGGGGGCCAAGTCCGCGATTTCATCGACGTGGTCTACTGGCCCGGCCGGCACTGGCATACGTTCAACGTCGCCGACGCGATGTTGTGCATTGCCGTCGGTCTGTTGATGGTTGCGACGTTCTTCACTGATTCGTCAGGTCGAAAACGTGCTCAGCCACAAAAATAGGCGCCTGGATGGCTGCGCACAGCGCGATGGCGTCGGAGGGACGGGAGTCGATTTCGACCGTCCGGCCGTCGATGGATAGATGAATGGTCGCGTAGAACGTGTGGTTGCGGAGGTCCGTGATGACGATCCGTTCGACCTTCGCTCCAAGCCCCTCAATGACGTTGGCGAGCAGGTCATGAGTCATCGGGCGGGGCGGTTTGATCCCCTTGAGCCGCCGGTCGATGGCGAAAATCTCCACGATCCCGATCACGATCGGGAAGCCGCGCGTTCCGTGACGCTCCTTCAGCACGATGATCTGCTGGTCGGAAGTCTCATTGATGATGATCCGCGACA
>CAZDTD010000138.1:0-9343 GCA_964507995.1 uncultured Pirellulales bacterium
TTCACCGTGCTGTCGTACTCCACGGCAAACGACGTACAGCCTGCATCGCGATACGTCACGCGAAGGATGGTACCCTTGCCCACCAGGCCGCAGGCGAATGCGTCGTCCACGTCGAAGTACAGGTACCGGCCCATCGGCGAATCCGGATTCGGCCGGCTGACGACCGCCTGGGTGTCGCCGAAGCCGCGGATTTCCCAGAAACCATCACCGCCGCTGGGCCGCACGTCCAGGCCGACGGGCTTTCCCACCGACCATGTCACCGCATCCGCGTTGACGTAACTCCACGAGAAACGAAGCTGCGTGCCGGCGTGCCACATGTCCGCGAACAGGCGCGTCAGGACGATGTAGCTGCGACCGTACTCGCGGGAGTGCGCAACGTCCGTCCCCTCGTGCCATTCGTTCCAGGTCTCGACGTGCACCATCCAGGGCCGGGCCGCCGGTTCGAGCTGCATCACTTTCGTCCAGCGGTCGATGTAGGTTCTGCCGTCCCAGCGTTCGACGATCAGGGGCTCGCGGCCGGGGACGGCACTGTGGTCGTAGCCCGCGCCGAGCGAAATGGTCTCGCGGAAGACAATCGGCCCTCGGACCGCCCCGCCCCAGGCGTATGTCGCATCCGTGTCGCCCTGCCAGCCGGCGCATTTGACGATGTACGGCTCGACGCCGAAATCCTCCTTGAATCGCCTCTTGACGTGTACGAACTGCCGCTCGGGATCCTGTTTTTTCGCAAACGACGCATCATACAGAAAGACGATCGGCCGTCCATCGACCCGCGCCCACTTCGCCGGCGGGATCAGGCTGAAGAAATCGCGTATCGCAGCGTAAAACCATTCGCGTCCGAACTCGCTCGAAAGATCCACGTGATAGCGGCTCCCGTCGGGATTGAAATCGTTCCACGCCAGGATCGAGGTATCGTAGAACATGCCGATGGCAGGCGGCTTGAGCCCTTCGGCCTCCATCGCCGTATGGGCCTCGACCAAGGGCGGCAAACCGACGAAGCTCCACCCGTCGTACCGCCCGGGAATACCCCAGAAGACGGGCATCAGGAAGTCGAGTCCGGCGTCGATCATGTCCGTGAGCTGGCTTCTGTGCCAGGCAGGGCTTTTGAAACTGATGCCGGCCAGATCCGCCGGGTGCGTCGTCAGGGCGTCCGAGCCGTCGTAGTCCACGATATGCGCCTGGCTCGCAGCGTCGTACCAGTAGAAATAGGTCGCTCCGACAATGGGCTGGCCCGCCTCGAACGACGCCGTGTCGTGATGATCGCGCGTTCTGAGCGGAAAGAACTCGGCCGGCGCCTTCGCTGGCAACTGCCCTTGTTCAGCCACAACCGCGCAGGACAATACGAATGATACCATGATGCCTGTCATGTGCGTGCGATCCTCCCTATCCAACGTCCAGTACACAATCAGTTCTTCGACAACCAGACTATATACCGCGGACCGGCACGGGTAAACCCCTTCGTGACCCGATCCGCCAATGGAGTTGAGCCGCGGCACGGCCTCGGCGACACACTGCCCTTTCTCGATGATTGGGCGGTGCGTAACACGCACCCTGCGAAGAGCTACGATTGGCGTGGCGATTCGATGGACCATTTGGTATGCTGCTGTCCTTGGCCGCCCTGGTCTGAGGCGGCTGACGTGATTGGCTCTGGAGATTGTCATGGCGCGAACGAGTCTTAGGGATAAACTGACAACCCGGTCCGGCTTCGTCGTTCTGGCGGAACTGACGGGCGGACCCGGCTTCAGCTTCGATCCGATTGAGCGGTTCCTCAAGGCATACAAAGAGAACCCCGCCGCAATCCCGGCGGAGTTTGACCTGGCCGCGATTACCCTGCCGCAGAGCCCCGGCGGCGTCGCCAACATCGAGCCGGCCAGCGTGATCGCAAGCTGCCAGGCTAAGGGTCTGCTCGACAACCTCGACGTCGTGCCGCATGTGACGTGCAAGGACATGAACGCCGATGCGATCGCCAGCTCGCTCATGAGCCTGCGGAAGGCAAACGTCGAGAGCGTCCTGGCTCTGACGGGCGACAAGCCGGTCAAAGCCGCTGGCGTCTTCGAGCTCGAATCGCTCGGCCTGCTGGGCGCGATTCGGAAGATCAACAACGATTCGATCCTGCAGGCCAAACCCCAGTCGCTCAAGGAAGTCCGCCGATTCTTCCCGGGAGCCGCGGTCTCGCCCTTCAAGTACACTGAACCGTCCCAGATGCAGCAGTATTACAAGATGGAGAAGAAGATCGCCTGCGGAGCGGAGTTTCTCATCACGCAGGTCGGCTGGGACTGGCGAAAGTCGCTCGAACTGTTCACCTATCTCAAGGAGATCGGCCTGGACGCGCAGCGGCCATGCAAAACCTCGGCATCGGAAAAAGGCGAATCGGGCCTATATTCTTCAACGAAATCTCCCTCGGCGCAGAGCGCCGCTGCGCGTCGGGGTTCGATTTCGTTGAAGAATGGACAGGCCAAGGCTCTCGACGCGCGATCGGGGTTTGAGGGGGAAAAATCGAGACAAGAGATTCTTCCCCCTCAAAGTAGGCCCGATTCGCCTTTTTCCGATGCTGGGGGGATCCCCGTGATCGGCAACGTGTATCTGCTGAGCACGCTGACTCCGGCTCCAAGACTGATGCACGATATCAAGCTGCCCGGCTGTTTCGTCAGCGATGAGCTGCTGGCCAAGGTCCAATCGGAACGGGTGGATGACCACATCGAACGGGCCGCTCAACAAGTGGCTATGTACAAAGCCCTCGGCGCCGCCGGCGTCGATCTCGGAGGCGTCCCGAGTTTCGAGCTGTTCGCGAGGATCCTCCAGCGAGCCGCCGAGATCGGCACGCATTGGGAGCCGTTCAAAGACAATCTCCACTGGCCCGCAAAGGACGCCTTCTATCTCTACGACGAATCCGGCGCGAGGGCGAAGCTCATCACGCCGTACCCGACGTTCGCAAAGCGGTTCTTCGATTTCGCGCACTGGGCCATGCTGGACCCAAAGCACTTCGGCTTCCGCGCGTTCAAGAAGACCCTCTCGGTCCTCGGCGCCGACTCGGGTAAAGGCGCGATCTACAAGCTCTTCAACACCTGCGAGAAGAGCTTCAAGTACCTGGCCTTCGACTGCGAAGAATGCGGCGATTGCTTCCTCCCCGAGAATTTTGGTCTATGCACCATCGGCGGCTGCGAGAAGGGAATGGACAACGCCCCCTGCGGCGACGCCACCGCCGACGGCCGCTGCGGCAACAACCTCGACCGCGTCTGCATCGGCGAGCGGATCTACGAAGCCGCGGCGTCGGAAGAGACCGTAGGCCGTAGGCCGGAGGCTGGAGGGGTCGAACTTCGCGAGGCTGTCCCCTCCGGTTTGCAGCCTCCAGCCTCCCGTCTGGCGTCGGAAAAAGGCGAATCGGGCCTATATTCTTCAACGAAATCTCGCAGTTCGTGGCCCAGCCGCCCCCGGCTGGGGAAAGAACACCCCCGAGGGCGGGGGTGCCACAGGCGACCGGGATTTGAGGGGGAAAAATCGAGCCCCGACGCGCAGCGGCGCTCTGCGCCGAGGGAGATTTTTCCCCCTCAAAGTAGGCCCGATTCGCCTTTTTCCGCTGTCGGCTTGGACCGCCTCCGAACGATCATCAACAAACCTCGCAATCCCGCGATGCAACACACGTCATCCATCATCAACTACCTGTTCGGGAAAGATCATACGATGAAGAACGCGCTCATCTCGATTGGCGAATCGATCCACGCTTCCATCCCCAAGACCGGCCAAATCATGAAGGACCTGCACGCCCTCGGCGCGGGCGCGTACACGACGCCCAGCCCGCAGCTCGATTACATCCGAGCCCTGATCGAGTCGCAGGCCAACGACGGCGCCGACTACATCGCGATCAACCTGGACGCCTTCGGTGAGCAGGACCCGCAGCAGGCGGTGAACATGATGGTCGAGTACGTCCGGCTCGTGAAGAAGTGGGGTCGCGGCGTACCCGTCTGCGTCGATAGCAGCAGCGACGACGTCCTGACCGCGGGACTGAAGGAATGGTACGGAACACAGGCTGGAGGCCGGAGACCGGAGGCTGGAGGAAAGAGCCTACAGCCTACAGCCTACAGCCTACAGCCTCTCTTGAACTCCATCAAAGTCTACACGATGGACAAAATGATGCCGCTGAAGAAGGACTACGACTTCTCGTTCGTCGGCCTGCTCGTCAGCGAAGAGAAAGCCACCGGCCCCGGCGGATCGCATTCCGTCGATGAACTCTATGCCTTGGCCAAGCAACTCTTTGACGCAGCGATGCGCCACGGCTTCAAACCGGAGCAGATCTTCTTCGATTCGACCGTCTTTCCGCTCGCGATCGACATGCCGATGGAACCGGGCGTCCCCGGCTACACCTACCGCACCTTCGAGACGATCAGGAAGATCCGCACCGATCCGCAGCTCAAGGGCGTCCACTGCTCGCTCGGGATCAGCAACTGCGTGCGTGACCTGCCCGCGCGAAGGATCGGCGTCTGCCGGGCCTACGTCGCCAAAGCGATGGAGTACGGCTTAGACGCAGGCATCGTCAACACCGCCCACCAGTACGGATCGGTGGAAGCCCCGCCGGAACTGCTCGAGCTGGTCGACGCCTACGCCAAACTCGACGGCTCCATGGACAGAACCAGCAAGGCCATGGAGCTCATGGCCCGGTTCTGCCGCGAAAACCGAAAGGCAAACTGACCGAAACATCGAACCAAGAGGTTTCGTTGAAGAATATAGTACTCTGTCTTCCGTCCTCCATCATACGCCTGTGCCGCACTTCAACTGGCTGATCTTGTCGGCGGTGCCGATGACGATGAGGTGGTCGCCGGGCGAGAGGGATTCGTTCGGGCCGGGCGAGGGGATGCGGTCTTCGCCGCGTCGGATGCCGACGACGGTGACGCCACAACGCTGGCGGAATTGCAGGTCCGCCAGGGTCTTGCCCGACCAGTTCGAATCGTGGAAGACCTCGATCTCGGCCATGACGAAACGCTTCAACCCGTCCTGGGCCTGACGGTCCTGGGTCTGATTGATCAGGCTCTCTGCCTTCTTCAATGCCTGGGCGGGCCCCATCAGAACCATGTGGTCGCCCGGGTAGACCTGGAAATCGGGCTCGGGGTCGTAGTGTACGCGTCCGGCCCGGCTGACGGCCAGGACGGAGACTCCCGCCTCCGACCGCAGGGGAATGTGACGGAGACTCTCGCCGGCGAAGAGGGAGCCCGAGCGGACGCGAATCTCCTGGAAGGCGACCGGCCAATCCACGTTCTGGGGCAGGATGTCGGATGCGTCCATGAGGGCGTCGGCGCCCTGCTCAGCGGCGTCGACGAACGGCCGCAGGACGACGTGGGCGCCCGCCTGGCGGTAGAGCGTCGCCTCCTCGGGGCTGGCAGCGGTCAAGGCCACTTTCACATCGTGGCCTGAGTTCATAAGAGGCGACGTGCTCCCCTCCGAAGAACAAGGGCAAGATGCCCTCGCCACGGAAGCCAAAGATTTCGTTGAAGAATATAGGCCCGACCTGCCTGTTTCCGTCAGACCAGCGCGACGGCGGAGCAGGTGCAGCAAGGCCAGGTTCACCTCCTTCGAGCGGACCGTGCTGACGACCCAGCGGACCCGGTTCATGGGCAGTTGCTCGTAGAGGTCGGGGTCGGCCATGTCGCCGTAGAGGACCCAGACGCCGCGGGCCCGCCACTTCGCCAATGCCTGGGGATCGAAGTCCACACCGATGATCTTCATCTTGCGTTCGAGCAGGCGTTCGGCCAGTCCGCTGCCGTAGTTGCCCAGCCCAACGAGGATCACGTCTGCGGCCATCGTCTCGACCGCAGTGTCGCTGCTCGCCTCGCGGTAAGGGTTCTTGCGTTCGAAGAACTTCAGCGGTTTGGCGAGAAGCTGATAGAGATTCTGCGAGTACAGGATCATGTACGTGGAGGCGAAGATCGTCACGACGCCGACGAGCGTAATCACGCCCATCGTCTGAGGCGGGATGTGGCCGAGCGTGACGCCAAGGGCGCCGACGATCAGAGAGAACTCGCTGATCTGGGCGACCGTCAGTCCGGCGAGAAAGGATGTCCGGCAGCGGTATCCCATGAATCCCATGATGATGATGACGATCAGCGGGTTGCCGATCAACACGAACAGCGACAGGATCGCCGCTTCCGGGACTTCCGATCCAACAGTGGACCATTCGAGACGAGCGCCCAGACCAATGAAGAAGAACAACAGCAGGAAGTCGCGAAGACTCGTCAGCTTCGAGCTGATCGAGTCGCGATACTCGGTGGGCGCGAGCGAGACGCCCGCGAGGAAGGCGCCGACCTCCTTGCTGAATCCGAGCCACTCGCTGGCGGCCGCCAGCAGGACGGCCCAGGCGACCGCAAACAGGATCAGCATCTCCTGCGACTGGGCCATCCGGGCCGTCAGGCGGGGCAGCACATATCGCATGAGGAACGCCACCACCAACAGCAACCCGATCCCCTTGCCCGCCATGACGAGCGAGATCGTTAACGCAGATTGCTCCCGCGACAGGGTCGCGCCGAAGGTAGTCAATGCGACCAGGGCCAGGATGGCGGCGATGTCCTGGACGATCAGGAAGCCGACCGCAATCCGGCCGTGCAACGCGTCGATCTCCTTCTTATCGGAGAGCAGCTTGACGATGATGATCGTGCTGGAGAACGTCAATGCCACGGAGACATAGGCGGCGCTGACCACGGTCATGCCGAGGGCCAGGGCGATCACGAACCCGAGGCCCGCGGTAAAGACGATCTGCCCGAGCCCGGTGGCCAGGGCGACCGGCCCGGTGGTGCGGATCAGGCTCAGATCGAGTCGCAAACCGACGATGAATAGCAGCAGAGAAATGCCGATCTGCGCCAACAGTTCGATCTGGTCGTAACTCTGGATGACCTTGAGAACCGCGGGCCCTGCGAGAATCCCGGTAGCCAAGAACATGATGATCAGCGGCTGGCGGAGTTTCTGCCCGACGACGCCGAGCACGGCGGCCAGACTCACAATCACGGCGGTTTCATAAAACGTATTACCCTGGACTATCGCGAGCATCGGTTTCCTGCCTGTACACGCACGGCTCGCGCTGAGGCCCCATACATCCTGGGAACCGCCCCCAGCCGTCTCAACCCTGCGTTCGCCCATCCTACCCGCAGGGAGGCTTCCTGTTAAGTCCCAAGCCAACGGCCCTCGGGGTCACGGCTGAATCACGCGGCTGTAGACGCGAACGTCGTCGATCAGGCCGGACCAGAAGAGGTCGGACTCGGCCTTCGGACCGCTGCCGATTCGCAGGCCCGTCGTCTGGCCGATGAGTGCGCCTTGTGCGTCGGCTGCGGCCAGGACGCCATCCACGTAGAGCGCTCGGGTCGAACCGTCCCAGGTGAGGCCGACCTGATGCCACTGGCCGTCGGCGACGACCACACTGGAGACGAGGTCGCGGCTGCTCCTGCCGGATGCCTTGAGCTGCGTCGCCAGTGCGCCGGTTGAAACATCCGCGAAGAGCCAGGTGACGCCATCGGTTTGCGACAGAATCGCCTGGCCCGGTGCGCCGCCGTGAATCCAGAGGAAGACGCTGAACGCGCCCTCCGACGGATCGCGGACGAATGGCGTCGTAATCGTGTCGTCGACACCGTCGAGCTGGATCGCGCCGTTGAGCTGCCCGCCCGTCGGCTGCCAGACGGGATCGCCGACCAGCGATCCGTCGTGGTCGCCCACACTGTCGGAGGCGACGAGGCCTTCGCTCTCGTCGAGCTTCCAGTGGGCGAGGAAGGTGAAGTCCTCCGACCACGTCTCCGAGTTGATCTTCTCTCCGGCCGTCATCACCTTGACGTTGCAGGCGGCCAGGAGCGAGAACTGCTCCGCGTCGGCGCTCGTGCCCAGGTGATAGGGGATCGCCAGTGTCGGCTGGATGTACTTCGTGGCCTCGGCGGCGTCCGCAGCGTTCATCGTGTACGCGCTGCTGACGGGCAGGAAGGCCACGTCGATGTCCGTCACGACCTTCACTTCCGGCGTCAGATCCGTATCGCCCGCGAGGTAGATCCGATAGCCCGCGACCTCGACGATGAAGCCCACCCAGTTGCTGCTTTGGGGGTGATTCGGCTTCACGAGGTTGTACATCGCGACGCCTGTGACGCGAACGCCTGCAATATCAACGGTCTGGTCCGGCGCGAGGGTCTGGCCGCTGCCGTAGGATTTCACCACATCCGCAGGCCCGACGAACTTCGTGTTGTCCTTGCGGACCTTCGCGATGTCCGCAGGCGAGTAATGGTCGCTGTGACTGTGCGTGACGAGGATCAGGTCCGCGTCCCTCGGTTCGCTCGTGAGCTTGTACGGATCGACGTAGATCACCGTGTCCGGCGCTGCGATTCGCACGCTCGCGTGGCCGAGCCACGTAATGTAGATGATCTGCGGCACCTCGTCGCAGCCGATATCGGTCCGGCCGCACAGGATACGCGCCTGGCCGTCGATGTCCGTATCCGTCACGTCCAGCATGAAGGCCGGATCGCCCGCGTCGATACAGGGAGAATCGGCGAGCAGATGATAATTCCCGCGTATCCAGGTCGCCTCCGGCGCGCCGACGCCGGTCCAGTGGCCGGGCAGGACGAACTCCGGTTCCTCGTCGATGTTGCCTGGGCCGTCGTATCCGCCCTCGACGTTGCAGTAGGTCACGACGGGCACATCGCCTGCGATCTCGGCTGTCGCGCCGTTGGGATCGTTGTCGCGAATGATGCAGTTGGCAATGGTCGGCGCGCCGCCGTGGATGCCGCCGTGATTGCCGACAATCGTGCAATGGTCGATTGCGACACAATTCTCGCTTGTCGCCTCGCTCAGGATCTCGATGCCCGCCCCGCCGTTGCCCGCGAGGATACAATTGACGAACGTCGGGTTGCTGCCCTCTGAAAGCAGACTCCCCGACCCGGTGTTATCCAGAATGCGGCAGTTCAGAATCGTCGGCGCCGATCCGATGCAGCGGATGCCGCAGGTCGCGCCGGTGATCGTGAATCCAACGAGCCTGGAGCCGGCGTCCTCGCCGTTTGCGAAAGACACCGCACAGTCGTTCCCATCGAGGATCGTCGCGGCCACTGTCCCGGAATCGGTCGGGTTCTGCGACTGTACGGTAATGCCCTTGCCGATGAAATCGACGGTCTCGTTGTACGTCCCTGGCGAGACCACGATCACATCGCCCTCGACGGCCTCCGCGATTGCGGAAGCAATGTCGTCGTACACGGTCCCGCGTGTCGTATTCTGAACGGGTTGAGCCGCCACGGCGACCGACGCCGTCAGCAGCACATACGCGACGATGCACCGTATCGCAACATTGTGTTCGTGCGTCTTTGACATGTCTGACACCTCCACCGTTTTGGTGTCG
>CAZDTD010000139.1:0-9342 GCA_964507995.1 uncultured Pirellulales bacterium
GCATCAGCCAGTGCATGAACCTCAAGAGCCCGCACCTGGTCAGTATCTTCGACGTCAAGCACAACGACCAGGGCCGGCCCTTCGTCATCATGGAATTCGTCTCCGGGCCTTCGCTTGCAGATTTGCTGAAGGACTCTCCCGGCGGGCTCGGCACCCAGAAAGCAGCGTTCTTCCTCAGAGAAATCGGCAAGGGCCTGTCCTTCCTCCACGACTGCGGGATCGTGCACCGCGACCTCAAGCCGGGAAACATCTTCTATGAAAACGGATACGTCAAGATCGGCGACTACGGGCTGACCAAGGCGATCAGCTCCAGCCAGCATGTCAGTCACACCATCACTGTGGGCACGGTCCAGTACATGGCCCCCGAGATCGGCGCGGGCCGCTACGACCGGAGCATCGACATCTACGCACTCGGCGTATTGCTCTATGAGATGCTGACGGGCCAGGTCCCGTTCCTCGGGGCCAGCCCTGCGGAGATCCTCATGAAGCACATGACCGCGGCGCCGGACCTGACGAATATCGAGGAGCCGTTTGCCCGCGTGATCAAGCGGGCCCTGGCCAAGGACCCCGCGGATCGGTACCAGAGCGTGCAGGCGATGGTCGAGGACGTGTTCGGCGCCGAGCATGTCCGCAACAGCGTCTCCCAATTCGCGCCGGAGGAGCTGTCCGTCGTCGCGGAGCACATCGCGCAGAAGATGCGCGGCGCTCAGGGTGGCACGGGCTTCCAGCCCGTGAATCATCGGCAGGATGCCGATGCCACGGCTCACGCCGCCGACAGCGATTTCAGCAAGGTGGTCGGCAAGAAGGCCGAGCAGTTTGCGAAGAAGGCCGAACAGTTCGCCAGGAAGGCGGAGGTCCTGAGCGGGCAATGGGTCGAGAAGGCCAAGGCCATCAAAGAACGGGCGCACCAGACCGGCAGGACGAAGACCGTCGTCGCCGACCCGCTCAGCATGCGCCAGCGCAACAAGCTGACCTTGATCACCATGGCCGCAACGGCTCTGGGAGCCGGGTTCCTCTGTTGTGGCGGCAACGGCGAGGCAATGCTCAAAGTGGCGCTCGTGGTTTACGTCATGATCGGTCTGGCTTCCAGCGTGATCCTTCATTCGCTGAAGCAGTGGTGGACCGCCTTGGACCATGAAAAGAAGGGACTCGGCAAGGTCGGGACGGCTTTGTTCGCATCGTTTCTTGCGGTCGTGGTGGGAACGATCCTCTCGGGTGTGCTGGGGGTGAGTTCGGCCATGGGAATCCACCGAGGATTTCCTTTTCCGCTCGTCCGGATCGGGCCTGTTGAACTCGCGGGAGTTCTGGCCTTGGCGCTGCCCCTGCTGCTTGTGGACTGGATGGCGATCACCGATCCACAACGTCGGCAACGGGTCGCAGCGGGATGGCCCGTGCTGGTCGGCGTTCTCGGCCTGATCGCCGGTGGAATCTTTGGTCTGCACCCGGTCATCGTCGCCTGTACTCTGGCGGGCGTTCTTCTGGTGGTCCAGATCAAATGTCCCTGGGGCCGCGTGACGGTGAATCCACCAGCGACTCCGACAGATGCCGGCACAGGCGCGGAGCCGGTTCGTAGTGCGCCCGTAAGGGCACATCCGGAAACCGCGGGCGCCGCGAACGGATATTCGAATGTTGTATTGGCGGCTCCGGTCCCGACCCTCGTGATTCCGGGATACGTGCACACGCTCTGGCTGCTCATCTGGCTGTTGAGTCTGGGCGGCGGTCTGATGGGCGTGATCGCGGCGGGAACCACGAACCTGCACGGTGACGATTTCGGAATTACTGTGGCCCTCGGTGTGGACAGTCTGATCCTATCGCTGTTCTGCTTCATTATGCTCTTTCGCCGCACCTTTGCGGGTTGGTACCGGTATCTCGTCCGTCCCGCATTGCTCCTGGTGTGCGTGCTGACCACTGTGACGGCGTCCATCTCGCTGGGCACGATGAGACTCCACAACGAAGAAGTGGCGATTGCCACCTTCTTCATCATCTTTCCGGCCATCCTGTTCTTCGTGATTCTGTTCCTGCCGGTCCGCTTCTTCGGGACGACGAATGTCGGCAAAGTGCAACCGCGACCCCCACAATCCAGGGCGGGGTCTCCAGCCAAACGACTGACGGCGTTGTTGTTGATCGTGCCCGGTGTATTCGGTCTGTGTGGCCTGCACCGGTTCTACGTCGGAAAAATCGGCACCGGCATCCTCTGGCTGTTCACGTGGGGGCTGTTCGGGATCGGCCAGTTGATCGATATCATCCTGATCCTTGCGGGCCAGTTCAAAGACAACAATGGCCTGGCTCTGGTGGCCTGGAGCGATTCCGACAGGGCCAAAGTCATGGCCTCGTCGCTTGGGCCCCAGCCGGGCAGCGGCGTGACGTCGCCGGCTGCGGCTCCGGTCGATGCGGAGAGACCGCAGCCGCAGGCGGTGGTCGCGGAGCCGCCGTCGTGGCCCTCCTACGGCAGCACGGGGACGATCTATCAGCCGTTCGATCCGGTCGGCGGGTTGTTCGCTGCAGTGGGGCACATCCTGGCCCTGGCGGCGATTCTCATCGGCCTGGCGATCGGCCTGCATCTGCCGGCTGTGGCGAATGCCGTCTGGTCGAACGAGGAGCCCGTACAGCATCTCCAATCGACGCTGGGGGACAGTTGGCCGCGTGTCATGGAGCAGGTGGGGACCATGCTGATTGTGGTGTTGCTGTTCCTGGCGGCCATCCTGATCATGGTCGGCCGCCGCAAGAACGGCCCTGCTCATCAGGTGCGGGCCTTCATCGGGCTCTGCGGTTTCTTCGGTGCGATTCAACTGTTCCGCTATGAAGTCATGTCGAAGGGCGAGGTCCAGGCTGTCGTCGATCTGTTCCGGCAGAACCAGGCCGGGCCGGCTCTGGAGAGATTGTTGGGTGCGCTCAGTCAGGAAGAGGCGGTCGTCGCAGGATTCATGATGCTGGTCTCGGTGGTCCTTATGTCGTGGCCGCCGCGCAGGCGGGCGCCGGTCTTCGCACCGATGCCCCCGCAGGGAGTTGTCCTATGAGTGTCTCTATTCTACCGATTGTCATTCTGCCGTTGACGTTTCTTTTCGTCCTGCTGATTATTCTGATCTGCAAGGCGCCGAAGGTGGGGGCCGGGCTGATCGTTGCCCTTGTGGTCATGGTTGTCCTTGGGTTCTTCCTGGCGCCGGCGGTGTCGCATCACCAGGCGCGTTACGAGCCGACAGGCGATGTGATACACAGTCAGTGGGAGGAGGTTACGACGGAGCACGGCGTGGACAGGGTCCAGGTGTGGGACAACGGGTCGGTCGGATCGGACGTTATCCGGATGCATCAGGACAGTCCGATCCCGCCATTGCCGCCTGCGGCGTCTTCGCCCATCTGGTCGGAAGGCGTCGAGCAGGAGTTTGAGGCGGATGTCTACCCGTCCAGTCTGGCGGCTGCGCGGGCGCTCGGTCTGTGGATCGATGACGCGATTCGCAAGACAATCGAAGACCCCAATGCGTCTGTCGAAGTCGTTGTCTTTCAGGAAAGCGCCGGTCGGGATGTGGTCGCCGAATTCACGCGATCGCTGGAGAGGAAGATGCCCGAACTGAAGTGCTCCGTCGAGGTGGACCCACGCAACATCCGTCCCGGCGAATTGGGCATTACATTCCGGCTCGACGCAACCACCTATGCAGTCAATCAAGTCCTGAATGCTGCCGGTGGTGCGGAGTTTACGTCGGGGCCCGTGGAAAGCGGCGTCCTCGTGGTGACGGCCTTCACAGACGACAGACGTGCCAGCATGGAGACGCGTTTTGTCGAAAAGCCCTGGGTCGAGAGCTTCGGCGCGTTCGCCAGCGCCAGGCCGGAGCAGGCATTTTTTGTTGCCCGCTCGAACGGGACCTGCACGAGCGAGGGCGAGGCGCACCAGCAGGCGCTCGATGATGCACGGGCCCGTCTCAATGAGACGCTCGGCAGGCACGCCGGCCGCAGGTTGGCGCGACTGCCCCAGCAGCCGGGGGTCTCTGTGATGGATGTCCAGAACGGCGGTTTCGTCGCGGATCGCTTCGTGCAGAGCCTCGAAACCTCCACAGGCAAGGTCTGGCGGCAGGCCCTTCTGGTCGATGTCTCCGGCCCGAAGCTGACGCGATTGGCCGGGACCAAGGTCGCCGAGTCCCGCCAGATCCGCGAGAGCTGGGCCCGGATGGGCCTGTCCGTCGTGGGCGTGCTGGTTCTGATCGGCGTGATTTATTTCTTCCTCAATATGGCCACGCGAGGGTATTATGAATGGTCGCTGAGGATCGCGGGCGTCGTTCTGGCGGTCGTCGCCATCGTCGCGATCCTGATGATTGTTCATTGAAGCGGGACGGTCCCATCCGTCCTATGAGTCCTATAGGTCCTATCGCATCGGCGCCATAAGACCTATAGGACTGATGGGACCCATAGGACCTATGCCGCTTCGCGGGTCGTGTCGATGGCCGTAACCAAAGGCGAACAATACTTCCTGGATCGCATCCAGCAGGGCGATGAGCAGGTGTGGGCCGACTTCGTGAGTCGTTACCGAGGTCGGCTCGTGCGTTTTGCTCGCGCCAAGCTCCCGCAGCGCGCCGACGCGGAGGACGTGGTCCAGGAGACGTTCGTTGCCTTCCTTCGGAGCATCGCAAAGTACCGGGGCGAGTGCGACCTCGAAACCTACCTCTTCGCGTTGATCCGCCGCAAGATCATCGATAGCTACCGCAGCGCCGGCGCACGCAAGGTCTGCCTGATCCAGGACGCCTGGGACAGTGACCGTGAGGAGGAGGGCTCCTCCGATCTGCTCGACGTCGTTGCCAGTCCCGCCCAGACCGCGAGCTGGTACGCCCGCGCGGACGAGCAGCAGAGCATGGAGAAGACCATCTTGGCGGAGGCCCTCTCCGACCTCGTCGACGGCCTGAAGAAGAACCTGAACCTCCGCGATCTCCAGATCATCGAGATGCTCTTCTACTGCCAGATCCCCAACAAGGAAGTGGCGAAGAAGATGGGCCTCGACGAGAAGGCGGTCGCGCTGATCAAGCACCGCAATCTCAAGCAGATTCGCGAGAAGATAGGCCGGAGGCTGGAGGCCATAGACCGCAGGTCGGCGGCCGGAGACGCCGAGACCGAAATCCCGGACTCGTTATTGACCGATCTGTGGGAATACTATCGATTCAGTTGTCCCAAGCGAAACACCATCGGCGCCTACATGCTCGGGACGCTCGAATCCGACTGGCACAAGTATGTCGAGTTCCATGTGAACGTCCTGGGCTGTCGCTTCTGCCGGGCCAACTTAGACGACCTGCAAAGCCAGAGCCAGGAAACCCAGCAGGAAGCCTTCCAGGCCCGCATCATGGAATCCACCATAGGCTTCCTCTCCCGGCCGATGTAGGGCACGCCTTCCACAACCTCTCGCGAACCCCGCGGATAAGTCGTGAGCGATTAGCGAATCGATCTTGATCCGCTTGTTAGGTGGATGTTTGCTTCACGACTGAGACTTGATTTCTGGTTTGCATCCCTAATCGACATATAGCATGTCGGTTTCTTTGAGCATCGAATATTGTTGGTAAGCTAGCTCCAACTCCCAAGCCCAGTGGCTCAGATCTTTTTCAAATAGACGCATTGCTGCAAAACCTGCTAAGTCTATCATTGTGCCCGCCGTTGCCAGAAAATCATGGGCCATGCAGTTTCGTTGTTTTGCAATATCTTGGATATTTGCATAGAGTATTGGGTGTGCACGGATATGTTGTTCGACAAAGTAGCGATAGATTGACATGAGATTCATTCTATTTGCCTTCTCCTCAGCAATCCCGAAACGTTTTTGGAGATCTTGCTTGAGTGAGATTTCGTACATCTGCACCCGCAACATATACAAGGCATATTGCTCCAGGTAGTTCTTTCCCTCGTATATCTTAAGCTGTGCGCTGACGCGATCACTTAACTCTTGCTGTTTAATCGCGTTATATTCTTCATCGGTCTGTTCTTCCATGGTAGCTCCGTACCCGCCTAACAACAATTCAACTGACCCATGTCAAGTCACTGTCATTATGATACGCCACGGGAACACGCGGGATGGTACGCCAACCCCTTTACATTCGATGTGATTGCCTGAGTCACAGGTGCTTTCCCGCAGTTATCTGTCTGTTGTGCCATCGCCATGCGATTCTCTCCAATTGGCACCCGCAATTGTAGCTTGGCCGACCGGGAAGATCAAGCGGGCAGGCAGAATTTCAACGCAATTATGTGGCCCATCCGGTTTGTATGTACTTCCGCGGCCCGACAGTACCCCACGACCGGGGACACCGTCCTCGGACCAGGCCCCCAAACGCGACGCATCGCGTTTGGGAACCCGATCTGGCATTTTGCGCTCGTGTCATTGCGAGCGAAGCGCGGCAATCTTCTCTTGCGTCAGCAGCATGGAAGCGGCCCCGTACAAGATATGGAACGACCGGGTCTCGCCTGTCAGGACGGGTTGTTCGTCGTGCTGGGAGCGGCCGGTTTGTCCGACGGTCGCGATCCCGCGAGGCCTGCCGTCGCCGCGCAGACCTTGAAAGGGGCTGCAAGGAGGCGGTTTTTGCGTTGGGTCTTCCGGCCTATACGCGAGCGAAACGCTCGCCTTCGGGTGTGCGAAGCACCCCTGCTGCTGGCGGCTCCAAGGCGGCAAACTCCCGCCGCACTCGGGGCGGCGGAATCCCCAGGCGTCCCCAACCACCGTTGCAATGTGGACTGCGACAAGACATGCCTACGCCAGCGTGGACATGGCACCCGGCGATGTGGCGACATTGGGCCTGTTCGGAGTTCCGCGTTTACGCGGTCTTGAACCGCCTGAAGGCGGAACTCCAAACGATGTCCTCAACCTTCACTCATCGTTTTGGCGCGAACGGCGTAGCAGGGTGCGTACCACGCACCGACCCTTGCCGGCAGCGTGGTTCGTGGCGAGGGCATCTTGCCCTTGCTCTTTTCCCTCGCAGGATTACGGACGCAAGGGCGGGACGCCCTCGCCACGCGGCGGCGACTGTGCTCACCCAATTCGCGTGGGCGGCGTACTGCGCGCTGTCGTTTTGCCTCTCATGCCATTGGCCCAAAGAGGCAAATGCCGGGGGGCGGGGGGCAGCGTCACCATAGCAAAGGCGAGTACACAAGAATCCGATGAACCTGTACTCTCACCTCAGTCGTCCCACACCATACTTGAAACATGGCATTCATGGTGCTATACTGGTTCCGGTTGACAATCGGGTTTCGACAGGGTAGGGAGAAAGCTTCCGATGGGGAAGTTGTTCGACACGATTTGCCGACTGGTTGCCGAAGAGAAGTATGTCGTTGGAGAGCATGCAGTCCAATGTCTCGAAGAACGAGGTATTCTCGAATGGCAGACTGTCGTGGGTTTGGAGGAGGGGGAGTTGCTGCGTGAACGGCCTGATGACAAACCGAATCATGCCATTGAGGTACAGGAGATGCTTCCCGATGGAACTGAATTCATCGCCGTCTGGTCATATCTGTCACGTAGCGGAGTAGCCAAGTTGGTCACGGTGTACTTTTCTGATGAGGTCCGACAATGAAGATCCCTGGCAAGCGAGTGCTTCGCACACGTCTGGTCCGAACACGCAACCTCGTGGTTGCGGTCGAGGTTGAAGCGGTCATTCCGGAGGATGATGCGAGCGAACCCTGCTATGAGGCCGAGACGGTGCAACTCCTCCGCGATGTTGCGGAACACGCGGAGCAGGGAGATCTCGTGTGGTTGCAGCAGCACGGCCGAGTCTATCAGGCGTTGGAGACCGGATAAACGCGATAGACAAACAACGGTCGGGAGAGCCGCGTTGAAGCCATGTGTTTATGTGTTCTACAACACGGAGGCCCATCATGACCTCAGCGTCACTCGATAAGATCGTTAACGGCTTGAAACAATCACCGCTGTTCCATCTCTCGCTTGCCTCCAAAGAGTTGTTCCACAGCAACTTCCTGGCATGGTTGTGCCAGGCCTATCCCGCCTATGCGGGACGCTTCTTCGCTACCTTTCTCAGCCGCACACCTGCAATTTGTGAGGGCCTCCGCGTCTTGCGCGAATGGCATAACATCGATCTGCTGCTGAAATATCCGGGCGGCGAGGACTTGGTGATAGAAAACAAAGTGAAGAGTCTCCCGGTGAAAGGGCAGTTGGAGGAGTATGCGGCGGCAATTCGAGGCAAGGAGCAGACCAGCTTCCTGCTCTTGAGTCTGAACCGCCCTGCGTTCTTGCCTGTCAACGAAGCCGCAATCCGACTTCCTGATGGTACGGTGTGGCAATACCTTACCTATCGTGAGTTGGCTGGCAAGCTCCTTGATCTGCTTCCGCACATTGCTGCCACCAACAGCTATCACGGCCAGTTGTTGCAGGACTACGTTGACTTCATCACTCACCTTGATGCTCTCTCGACGCACTTCGCTATCGACTGGAGTGACGAGCAAGGAGACTTCTTCGGTGTCCACAGTGACATCGAGCGCCTCAAGTCCATCCGCGTGCATGACTTGATTGACAAGATGCGCTACGCCCAATTGGAACAGCGCGTGGGTGATGCGTTGTGCAATGACGGGTTTCCAGTTCTTCACGAGAAGCTGCGCGATGGACACACCGGGCAGGCGGGGCAGGTGCTTGTTGGAGCTGGTATGACACGCGGAGTGGGGCTATTTGATCTCAAGTATTTCGTGATGAACAAGGACCGTCTTGGCAATCCGGTGATCCTGGGTGTCCAAGTGCAGGGACGTCAATTCCGACTTGTCGTTGAGGTGTGGGACAAGAGTAGGGCGCGCGAGATCGCGAAAGCCCTCTGGCAACAGAGCGGGGGCAGCAAGCTGTGGTTTGACTTTGGGTTGCTTCCCGAGGGGGCATCAGAAGAGTATCCTCAGAACGGGGAGTTCAACCAATACAGCGGGGTGTTCTTCTACCGATCGAAGCGATTGAACAGCATTTCGCCGAAGTGCTTGGGTGACGCCATCGTTGCATATGCGCAGTCAATACGCACGAACCATGGCATTCTCGATCAACGGATTCAGACAGTCCTGCAGAATGGAGCCAAACATGAATTGTGATCCCATTGTGCAGGGACTGTGGGAAGCGGGACACGACGTCCATCGCTTTTTTGAGATTGCCCGAGAAGATATGCGATAGACTGGTCGTTCGAGAGCCCGTTGCGAAGTCCTCGCTCACAGGTTCATCGGTAGGCCGCGGTCGCGGAGGTATTCTTTCATCTGCGTGATCGTGTAGTTGCCGAAGTGGGTGATGGAGGCCATGAGGACCGCGTCGGCGCCGCCCACGACGACCGCGTCGTAGAGGTGGTCGAGGGTGCCCGCGCCGCCGGAGGCGATCACCGGGATGTTCACCGCGTCGGAGACCGCTTT
>CAZDTD010000140.1:0-9194 GCA_964507995.1 uncultured Pirellulales bacterium
CCGTACGACGTCCTCGCGGCACGCGCCCTCGGCGCCGAGGCCAAAATCCCCTGGATTCCCTACGCCGCGACCATCGAGAAAGAGCCGCCGGAGTGGATCGCGTCAATTCAGAACACCCGGCTCATCCTGGCGAAGGACCGCACGGGTTTTCTCGTCGATTGCGGGTCTCGCGGCATCATCGACGAATTGGGCAAACTCAAGGCCCAGGGCCGACTCGCTTCAATCGAAGGGCTGTTCATCACGCACTACCACGACGACCACACCGACAGGATCAACGAGTTCCTCCGAGAGAATCCCTGCCCGGTCTATGTCACGCCAGTCATGGAGGATGTCACGAGACGGCCCGGGGCCTACCGACTGCCCGCGATGACCGCCAATGCAATCGATCCGCTCACGGTCGTTCCCGATGGACACCGTATGTCCTGGAAGGAATTTACGCTGACCTTCTACGACTTCCCGGGCCAGTCGATCTACCACAGCGCCCTGCTGGTCGAGAAAGACTGCGGCGAAAAGATCTTCTTCGTCGGCGATTCGCTCACGCCGTCGGGACTCGACGATTACTGCCTGCAGAACCGCAACCTGCTTGGCCCGGGCACAGGGTACCTTTATTGCCTCGACCTCCTGCAAGACAAGATCCCGGCGGACGCGCTGCTCATCAACCAGCACGTCCTGGAGACCTTCCGTTTCGATGGCGGCCAACTGAAGCGCATCGAGGACATCTTCACGCAGCGAAGCGACCTGTCACGCGACCTTTTTCCCTGGGACGAACCCGACTACGGCGTGGACGAACAGTGGGCGAGGATCTATCCCTATGGCCAGGAGATCCAGGCGAACCAGTGGGCGAATCTGGCGGTGAAGATCCTGAATCACTCCGCGACGACGAACACGTTTACCGTCGCGTTGAACGCTCCAGACGGCTGCGAGGTGGAGCCTGCCCAGGCGTCCGTCACAGCCCCGCCGGGCCGGGAGGTCGAGGTTCCCTTCAAGCTGATCGCAAAGACCCGGCCGGCCGGCTCGATCTGCGTCGTCACTGCCGACATCCAGGTCGGCCCCTGGGACCTGCGGCAGTGGTGCGAGGGCCTCGCGAAGGTTACGCCATAGACCCGGCGGCCAGAGGAATCACTGGAACAACTTCGGCGCCAACTCGCCCAGGTAACCCCGCCAGATGGGCCAGCTATGGTTGCCCTCGGTCAGGCGCCACTCGTGCCGGATGCCCTTTTCGTTGAGCACCGAGACGAAATCCTCGTTGCGTTTGAGCAGAAAATCATCCTTGCCGCAGGCGATCCAGAGCAGCTTGAGCTTCTCGTTGGTCGATGCCGGGTTGTCCAATGCCGTCGCCACGGCCTCTCGCGACGGCGCCGAGGCACTGAAGCCCGCCACCCAGGCGAATCGATCCAGACGGTTCAGGCCGATCGTGAGCGACTGACCGCCGCCCATGCTCAGGCCCGCGATGCAGCGACTGGCGGCGTCGGTCTTTACGCGATAATTGGCCTCGACGAAGGGCATCACGTCCTGCAGCAGGTCCTGCTCGAAGGCCTGCGTGTTGGCCTGGCGATCCAACGCCGCGTGGCCATCCATCATGACGACCACCATCGGGCGGGCCTTGCCCTGTGCGATCAGGTTGTCGAGAATCCAGTGGGCCTTGCCGTGCACGACCCAGGTGGCCTGATTGTCGCCGCTGCCGTGCTGGAGATAGAGTGTCGGGAAGCGGGCGTCAGCCTGCGTGTCGTATCCCGGCGGCGTGTAGACGGCCAGCTCGCGCAGGCGGCCCAGCGATTTCGAGAAATAGCTGTGACTATGCGCCACGCCGTGAGGGACATCCTGGAAATCGTACAGCAGCGGCGGTTGCCCGGGGATGTGCAGGATGCTTGATCGCGGCTCACGCATCGGCTTGATCGCGGGGTTGCCCGGGTCGATCATCTGCAAACCATCCACGCGAAAACTGTATTCCCAGACGCCCGGGGCGATGGGACCCACGGTGACGCTCCACGCGTCGCCCTCGCCCTGGGTCATCGGCGCGGGTTCCCCGCCCCACTGCCCGGCGACCACAACCTCTGCAGCTTTCGCCGCGCGAAGCCGAAAGGTCACCCGCCCATCCGCAGCCACCTCGGGAGACTGCATGGGAGCCCGCGGTTGAGCCACGGCGGGCATTTCCGACGCGAACACTGCGACAAGGACGGCCGACACAACAAGCGGACAAGAGCGGGTGTACATCATGATCGTCTCCATTCTCTTCCCAGCGGTTCCATTGACAGCGAGCACAGGAACGGGATTCTACCACACCTGCCTCCGGACAAAAACAGGGCGTTTTCCCCCGGGTTTGATATTTGATATTTGATATGCTGAGCGACGTGTTTGTACGTGACGGGCAAGACGTTGCATCGGGACATACACGTGGAGGTCGGCTCTATGAAATGGTTTATGCGAAAACGGTTGATGCTGTCGCTTCTGATCGCATCCGCCGCTTGATTTGCGTCATTCGCGGCCGGACAGGTACGGCGTGGTCCCCTGGGGGGCCGTTTCCGCCTTCGGCGTCGCCATCGTGATGGGCATCTGCACGGAAACCGCCTGCGAGCTTCGCACCACGCGGCCCAGCGACTCCTTCGTCACGCGGACGGGTTCCGTCACAAGTTCCGGCACGCTGTACGTCCACAGGCAGGAATTGTACGCGGTCGGGTCCCGCTGGGGCAGGATAAACGGCTTGTGGGCCGTGCCGTTCGGATCGACGTAGCTGATGTAGGTTCGCGTGAAGACACCGTCGTCCCTCTTGCTGCTGAACGCGATCCACCGGCTGTTCGAGGACCAACTGTGCCAGCTCTCGCTCTCGTCGCTGTTGATCTCCAGTCGGCGAGGCGCATACCGTCCCGTTTGCCGGGCGGCTTCGAGATCGACCAGATACAGATCGCTGCCGGCGCGATAGACGGGAAAACAGCCGTAGTCGCACGCGGACAGCAACAGCCAGCGTCCATCGGGACTGATCCTCGGCAGCAGGATGCTCCGACCCACGTCCTTCGCGGCCAGGACCGTCTCGGCCTGCCCCCAGGCGTCGGTGTTCGGATCGTAGGGAATCCGCATCAGATCGTACTGGATCTCGTCATACCGCTCGGGAATCGCGTTGCGGCTCGTCCACGTCAACGGCGCGCTGCAAAAGTACAGGAACCGCCCATCGGGCGACCAGGTCGGGTACGTCTCCAGGCGGTCCTTCTTCGCGAGATCCGGGGCCGTCTTGATCTTCTGCGATCCCGTATGGTAGTACGCCAACAGCGAATCGAGGTCGATCACGTCGCGGACCTCGTCGCCGGCCGAGTGGAGGAACATGGCCACCTTCATGCTCGTGTAGACCAGGATCTTCCCGCTCGGATGCCAGGAGGCGTAACCAAACGTGGAGGCGACCTTCTCGGTTCGACCGTTCTTGAGAATCACGGCGGCGTTGCCGTAATCGCCGGTCCGCGTGCTGACCAGCATCGTGTCGGTGCGGTTGCTGCAAAACGTGTGGCAGTTGACGCATCCGCCTCGGAAGTAGTCGTTCGTCAGGACGGCCGATTCCTCGAAGGTTCGCAGGTCCCGCTGGTAGATGCCCATGTCACGCCAGGCGGAATGGGCCGGATGAATCCTGCGATAGACGAGATAATTGTCGATGTCCTCGTTGGCCACCGTTACAGAGAACGTCTCGAACCGGCGCCACGCATCGTTCCGATCCCGCACGAAGACTTCGAATCCGATCGCGCGTCCACGATTGACGGCGAGCAGGTTGCGCCACGGTTTCTCGGGAATCGCAATCTTTGCCGAATGGCTCGAGATCGTGACAGGACCGCCCTGCTGGGCCGTGATCCGAACCTCGTAGTGCGACGCATCCTCCTGGACCAGGAAGTTCAACGGCGCGAGGTTCGGCGGGATGACCACTCCCGTGTAGTCCGGCTCGATCCGAGGGGGTCGCCCGACGGCCAAAGCCTGGTCCGGCGCGGTGGCCGCAAGACATGCCAAACAGGCCAACAAGACGACGAAGGCCGCCGCGAAGACGATCAGGAAATGGGATGGGCGTCTGCTCATTGTCGTTTCGCCACCACCGTGCAGAAATAGTAGAAGAAATAGCTCCCTCGATACTCTCTCGCGAGTTCCGCAACCGCCGCACTGCGGTCCCTGCCGTACTGGTTGACGACGCGGCTGAATTGCTTGAATCGCTGTTCCACCTCAGGAGGGATCGACCGGCCGTGCAGATCGACCGGTTTGCCGGTCCCATAGGCGTAGATGAGCAGCGCCTCCTGGCACAGCGGCGGGATCTCCGCGTAGCCGAACCGATCCAGTCGCTCGATCTGCTGCGCAATCTTGGGCAGTTGTCCCGTCAGCATGTACCACGCCGTCAGGTACTCGAAGGCCATGCGATTTCCGCTGTTCTGCTCGATCAGAGCGGTCAGCAACGCATCCTCCGCGTAGAACGTCGAGATCGAATCCGCCCTCAGACGCTGGGCCCTCAGGGTCGCGAGATCCGGATCGCCACAGGAGTTCGGATCGGCGTCGAGCCGGGCCAGGCAACCGCTCGCCCAGCGGCTGTGGAAGAGCGTCTTGCTCAGTGCGCCGAGATAGACCCGTGCCGCAGCGGTCTTGCCCTTGATCAGGTTCACCTTCGCCAGCCGCTCCAGGATCAGCGGGTGCTCGCCGAACGTCTCCAGGCATTCGGTGAGGTTCTTTTCCGCCAGGTTCGCCAGTCCCAGGTCGATCAATGTGTCAAAGACATGCCAGTACAGCATGACGTGGTCGTCGCCTGTGCGAAGCAGGCCCTCCGGCTGCTGGGCGTACAGGAACAGGTCCCGGTCGAGCCGTCCGGTGTGGTACAGGGCCCGGTTCACCGCGACCAGGACGTGGTACTGGCCGGGACAGCGCCGGGCGGCCTCCAGGACCCTGGGCCAATCCCGTTGGCAAGAATAATGATGGACCGCCAGCATCGCCTTCTGTTCGCCATTCAGCGAGCACATGGCCGCCCCGGCGCCGACCGCGAACAACACGAGCGTTCCGAACGACCACTGAATCATCGGTCTTCGGACAACGCGAACCAGCCGGCCCGGACGGGACTTGTCATCCCCCTGCCGATTGCCCCATCGGGTGGAGAGGGCATGTCCCAAGGCCGCGAGGAGCATGCCCACAAGGGCAAACAGATACACGACGTACACCACTGCGATCATCCGCTCCCGCGTGGGCCAGCCGGCAACCCGCCAGGAGATCGGCAGCAGGTCCGTGTAGGCGTTGACGAGACTGATCCGAAAGACCAGCACGCCCACGACATAGGGCAGCACGACGGCAACCGGCAGATACGCTCCCACCCTGCGCCATCGCCTGCGGCCCAACTCGTATGCGGCGCACAAACCGGCAAACGACAGGAACGCCGGACCGGCGACAACGTACAGGACCACCGACAGCACGAACCAGATACCGGGAGCACGCGGCCGATCCGCAAGCTTGACGTAGACGCACGCGAACGCCAGGGACGCAAGGGCCCCTGTGAACAGGGGCAGATGAAAGCTGTATCGCGCAAAGGCGACGAACACAAAGATCGCAGGGACGAATCGCAACAACCTCGCGCCCGGCAGACGCACGGCCCGCAGCAGACACGCCGTGCAGGCGGCAATCGCCCAGGCCCCAACGACGATGACCGCAGCTCCAGCCCAGGAGTGGAAGAACAACTGCGAGGCGAACGCCGAGATGTACCGGGTCAGACCGCCGGGACTTTGCACGCTCGACGCGAAGAAAGACCATCCCTTGTAGAAGACCGGGAAGTCCGTGATCGTCGCGCAACTATAGATCAGACACGGCTGCACCCAGAGCCACAGGTACAGATAGACGCCCGCGAAGAACACGATGGATCGCATCGCGTCGGCCCACCGCCAGTCCACAGCCGGTTGCGCCGCAGGGTCGCTCTCGCGACGATTCACAGGTCTTCGCCCGACGTTCTGCATGGGCTGTTTTTACTCCATCGGCTCCGATCCGTCAAGCGACCCGGCTCGGAGTCCCGCCTTCAGGTGGTTCAAGACCGCGTAAACGCGGAACTCCGAACGACCGGACACGATGGATACTGGTGCGTACCACACACCATCTTGAGACTACTTCAACTCCGCCGCCTGCATTCGGGCCCAGACGTGGCTGACGTTGAGCTTCGCGGCCAGCTCGAACCCGGCGCGAGCCGACCGGATGTCCCCTTTGCCCAGGTAGCCCAGACCCAGCAGGTAATTCGCGGACGCCTGTTGCGTCTGGCGGCTCTGCTGCTCGCCGAACTTGGCGAAGAAATCCGCGTCCTCGCCCCGCGCCAGGCGTTCGGTCCCGGTCTTGATGAGTTCGTCGAACTCGGCCATCGCTTCGGTTTCGCGATCCAGCTTCCGCAGGCACATGGCCCGGTAGTACCGTGCGTCCGGCGAGCGATACCCGCCCTGCGGCTCGGCGCCGTCGACGAAACACCGCCTGGCCTTCTGCGCATCGCCCATCGCCTCCCAGGCACAGCCGGTGTAGTAGGCGAACTGGGCCGCGCGGGGATCGTTTTTCGGTTTGCCCACCGAGAGGTTCTCCGGGTATTCGGCCGCTGCGAGGAAATCGTCCAGCGCATCCTGCGGCCGGTCCGCCTTGAGCCGGCTGATCCCGCGCAGCAGGTGGGCGTCCACGTAGACGTCGCGGATCTCCCCGCCGCCTTCGCGGACGTGGAAATGCTGCTTCGCCAGGGCATCGACCGCCTCGTCGTACCGTCCGGCCAGGACCTGCACCAGGATCTGGCGGAGCTGGCTGTCGTTCCGACGGGTCACGATGGATCGATGCGTCTCCATGAGGGCCAGGCGTTTCTCGACGTCCACGTTGCCCAGCTCGTACAGCTCGTCCAACTCTGTGATGAGCCGCGGATCGCCGCGATTCGAGGCAACCGCCCGTTCGTAGCTGGCGATGGCCTTCGGGACATCGTTCTTCGTCCGGTAGCAGGCCCACCCCAGGTTGCGATGCGCCATGGCGAACGTCCCATCGACCGCGACACACTGTTCCCACTGCTCGATGGCCTTTTCCGGCTGGAGGTCGTACAGGAGATTCCCGAGGTAATAGTGCGCCTTCGCATCCGCCGGCGTGCGGGCGATCGCGGCCCGCAGCACATCGTACGACTCCGCGCGAAACGGGAAGCAGTAATCGCTCGGCATCGCACTGCCCTGCGCGGACATCTCCGCAGCCGGTCTGGCGTCCCCCTTCCGCTCGTGCAGATAGCCCAGATAGTAGTAGACCAAGGGGGAAGTGCCCGCTGGGTCGGTCTTGTCCCGGGCCGCGCGGATCAGGACTTCGATGGCCTCGTCCCAGAATCCCCAGCCCATGTAGTCGCAGGCAAGTTCCAGGTACGCCTGCACGTCGCGACGCATGGCCGTCTCCAGATCTTGCAGCATCCGCGCGGGCCGACCGCGGACCCGCAGCAGCTCGTTAGCCGCCAGAAAGTCCAGCGGGTCCACCTCCAACACGCGGGCCAGGATGCTCTCGGCCGGCTTCGGCCTTCCCGTGCGGGCCAGGATCGCGGCCTTCAGGGTCAGGGCCTTGCTGTCCACAACGTTCGTACTAAGCGACTGATCGATCTGTTCGAGGGCCTTGTCGAATTGCCCCTTGCGACAGGACAGCTCCGCCAGTTGATAGAAGGCCGGAGAGCGGAACGCGTAATCCCACGAGGCCCGGTAGAACAGGTCGAAGGCCTCGTCGAGCCGGCCTTGGGCACGCAGGGCCAGGCCCAGATGGTAGAGGGCCTCCGCGTCGCCCGGCCGGGTGTACTCGGCGCTGAGCCGCGTCACAGCCCGTCGCAGACGCTCCTCGGCCTCCTCGTACAGGAACCGCCTGTTGCAGTCGATCCCGACGACCGTGTTCGTCCGCGTGTCGTTCGGGTCGCGTCGGAGGGCCTCCGCATAGTAGTCGAACGGATCGACCCGCGGATTGTGGATCTGCGCGATCCGCAGTCCCGTCAGATACAGCTCCTCGATAGTCTTGATGTCTTTCGGAGCCGCCGGCGGTTTCACCGTCTCGGGCAGGTTCACATCGTATGGGATCTCCACAGGCCGATACGAAATCAGCGTCTGGCCCGCTTTGGAGACCAGCATGGCCGTCAGGTCGGTCCTGGCCGTGCCGGCGGGGACGGCCACGTCCGTGAGGAAGGGCTTGTCAGGGCCGATCGTGATCGTCTCGTCGAGGACAGCCTGGTCCCCCGCCTTCAGGATGGCCCGGGCCTTCTCGTATCGGGCGGTCGCGTTGAAACCGACCCTCGCGGTCCCATCGGCAGCGAGTTCCAGGTTCACCGCGCCCTCGGTGTTGGCCTTCTTGAACCCGCCGATCTCGCGGATCGGGTACCAGTACTGCGTAAAGGTCTTCACCTCGTGCGGCTTGATCCAACTGTAGTCGGGCTGATTGTCGGACCAGGCGCCGACCATCAACTCCGCGTAGGGTCCGTCCTCGTCGGTGAGGATCTTGTCCCACATCCGCCCGGTCGATCCCGGTCCCCATTCCCAGAGCTTGGCGCCGCAGACGACGTGATGGTCGCCGATGTGGACGACGCCGGCGCGTTTGCCGTGGTCGTAGCCGCCCATGAAGTCCTCCTGCAGGTCCCAGGCGAAGAACGAGACCGGCTCGGGATGGTTCTTCCACCAGGACAGGTCCACACCCCGGTAATCGACGCCGCGATAGATTTCGTTCGCCATGGGCCAGTGCGCGAAGTCGTTCTTCGAGTGGTATGTCGCGGCCGTGACGCTGGGCGGAAAGAGCACCTGGTAGTCGTCGTCGACGTGCACTGCGACGTTGGCCCAGTAGAGGATCGAGTTGGGCTGCGCGGTCCGGTTGAAGAGCTTTACCGTCGCTTCGATGTAGGACCGACCGGGGTGGAGCGTGACGCCGATGAGCCACTTCATGCGGTGGCGACGCTCGGTCTCGCCGAACCAGATCGTCTTGCTGCCGTCGTCGTTCGAGGCGAGCGTGTAGTCCACCGGTATGTTGGTCGTGTTGCGGTGGTGGTGGAAGACGCACCACTCGATGCCGCCGGAGATCCAGGCGCCGAGCATGCCGATCAGCGCGGGCTTGACCACGTGCTGGCGGTAGAACATTTCGTAGCCGTTCGTCTTGTCCGTCGCGTAGAACAGCCTTCCGCCGATCTCGGGCAGGATGCACAGCTTGACGTACTCGTTCTCCAGGTAGAGGGCCTTGTAGGT
>CAZDTD010000141.1:0-9185 GCA_964507995.1 uncultured Pirellulales bacterium
TCCTGTTCGGCGATCCTGAAAAGGGGCCCGTCGCCCGGGTTATGGAGGACTTCTCTGAGTTTTTCAAAGGCCGGGCTGAGGTCATCGCCGTCTGCCACATCGCCAGGTGCACGCCGGAGGTTCTCCGCGATTGCGACTTCGCTGTCGTCCTCGGCGGCGACGGTACGATCATCTCGGCCGCCAAGGCTCTCAGCGAGGCAAAAGTTCCTGTGGTTGGCGTGAATTTGGGCAAGCTCGGGTTCTTGGCTGAGTTCGGCGTTGGCGAGTTCAAGCAGATGTTCGACGACATCATCTCCGGCAAAGCACCCGTCGAGGGGCGGATGATGCTGGGCTGCCAAGTGTCGGAGGGGGCGCACGAGGGACGCGAAAAATTCCATGCCAAGGCCGTAAACGACGTTTTCGTGGCTGCCGGACCGCCTTTTCGCGTGATCGAGCTGAAGATCGCCGTGGACGGCCAGCAGGTGGCCAGTTGTGTGACCGATGGATTGATTGTCTCGACCCCCACCGGCTCGACCGCCTACAACCTTTCGGCCGGCGGACCAATCCTCGATGGCTCCATGGAGGCGATGGTGATTACGCCGATCTGCCCGCATTCGCTGAGCTTTCGGCCTATCGTGATCGATGCCTCCAGCGTCGTCGAGATCAGTTTTCTGCGGATCAACGAAGGTACGACCGTCTCCATCGACGGCCAGACCTCGTCGGGCCTGGCCATCCATGATGTCGTGCGGATCGCTCGGGATCGGAGTTCCTTCCTGGTGGTCAACAACCCTGTGCGGACGCGCTGGGACACGCTGGCGACAAAACTCGGCTGGGCCAACCGGCCGAAGTACAGCAACTGATGGGATTTACGCAGGCCTTCGGGGGAGGGGCCCTATCGCAAACGGGTTGTGAACCTGCGGGGCGATATTGCCGATATCTATGCGCACGAGCGGTTTGACGCAGGAGTGGCATGGTATGAACGGCTCACAATTCAATGAAAGTTTTGGCCGAGTGTCAGGGCTGTTTTCAGCACTGATATTGCTGGTTTTGAACGCGATGGCCCTCGGATCGGCAACGAACTCCGCTGTTCGGGCGACGACCCCTGTGAGCAGCTACCAAAGCGGCTTGGTCAACAGTCCCAATCCTGTCGATCAGTCGGCCAACCTTGCGATCACAGGCAACGTTGGCGGTGGCAAACATTTCCGCGGTGGAATCCCATACCGCTCCACGACCAGTTTCGGCGCACCCTTGGGCTCTACGAGCCTGGATTCGTTTCTGCGGTATTCCGCCGTGCCGGCAGGGCAGACTGCGTATCCCCAGAACTACACGCCTTTCTACTCGCCGACGAGGACTGTGACCTCGACCTCACCGGGTTGTTCGGGGGTTTTCACCCCGGTCAGTCCCCGGATTGCAGATGACGCGACCCTGTCCCAGGCGGACCGGGCGGCCGACGTCCTGTCCGCTGCTGAGATCCCTCAGTTTCGGGCTTCGTCCGATGAGCTTTTCCCCCGCATTGGGTCCGGAGTCAGCGAATCCTCCCGCCTGCCTTACTGGCCGGCATCTGCGAGTTCGGATGAGACGCCGGAGGGTATCCAGGAGACAGGTAACCTATCGACCACTCGCTCTTTCGCCGGGGCTGACGATCCGCTCATGACATCTGAGGAATACCAGCGCCGGTTGCAACTGTTGTTGCAGGATCTCGACAGGGTCCGCTCGAACGTTGCACAAATCGAGGAGAAGCTGGACGCCGATGGGACGAGGACGCTGCCCCAGCCGGCTCGTGACTCGGCAGGGCAGTTGCCGCCGGCCGATATCGCGCAGGACATCGCTCGACTGCCAGTCGACACGCCGAGCGATGTTACCCAGGGCATTGATTCCGAGAACACGGGTCTCAGGCTCTACGATCCATCCACCCGATCCGAGGGCGATCCACTCCTGTCGCCGGTGCAGACCGACGAGATCCGGGCCGGCGTCACGAGCCCGCGCACGGGCGTCGCCAGCCCGCCTTCTCTTGAGGCGACCCTGCAGCGGATCTCCGAGTACACAAGCCGCCTCCAGGCTCCCTCTGACGGCAGGCGTGCCGCTCAGAGCGTTGCCGAGCCCGACGCGAGGCCGGTTGAGACGGTCTCGCCGGTGCAGACGCCTGCGCAGGAACCTCTGCGAACCTATGAGCATGTCGGATCGGTCGCCCGGCAGCAATTCGACCAGAACATGGCGGTGGCCGCGATGAACATGCGACAGGGCCGATTTGATCGAGCGGCGGAGTCGTTCGCCCGAGCCGCGGTCTGTGTGCCGCACGATCCTCGCGCGCACCTCGGTAGAAGCCACGCGCTGCTGGCCGTAGGCCAGTACGTCGATAGCGCCTTGTCTCTCGCCAAGGCCGTCGAGTTCGATGCCGAGAAGGCCCTCAAGAAGGTGGACTTGGTGGAGGCCGTCGGCGGCCCCGATCTGTTTGTGGAGCGGATTACGCAGCTCGAAGAACGTGCCCAGGGGGGCGACGCATCTCTTCAATTCTTGCTGGCCTATGTCTACTATCAGATGGATCGCGCAGAGGAGGCTGCGATCACGATCGAGGCGGCCCGCAAAGGGGCGATCTCCGTCGTCGCGGTGGCCCGGCTCGCGACCGCCATCAGCCGATAGCGCTCACGGCTGGAACACGTTCCGCCTCAACTCTTTCGGAAAACGGCGACAATGTTCTGGACCTCGACCACGAAGAGGCGGTTATCCCCTTCGAAATCGACCGGAATGGCGCCTTTGGGATTGAACAGGACCTTGTCGTACTTGCGCAACGGCAGGTCCGGCGCGTGCTCGACCTCCGCCGAGACGGCGACGATGCGTCCTGTGATTGTTGGGATTTCGATGTTGTCGGGCAGCTTGATCCCGCCTCGCGTCTCCTTTTTGTCTGCGTCTTTGCGGATCAGGACGCGTTTGCCGATTGGCTCGACGGTCTCGAATTCCGTGGCATCGGTGTTCTGTTTATCCGCCATGGCGCGTCTCCGTCATTCGGTTTCGCCGAGGAGGATCTTCAGGTCGGCGTCGGAAACCTGCGGCAGGGTGACTGTGCCGGCGTTGTCCAGCGGCAGCGTGAGGGACCCCAAGCGGGGCGTTTCAACGATCAGATCCACATGGGCTTCGTACGGCACGGCCGCGCCTGGCCTCGCGCCGCCGAGCCGCCGGAGCGTGTCCGCGTAATCGATTCGGGCCGGAAGCGACACGGTTTGGCTGCCTGCGACCGGAATTCGCATCGCCAGCGCAGCGGTCCCGGCCATGAATCGTGGCCCCTGCTGAGTCGACACCGCGTAGCTGAACCGCTGCAACGGCAGCTCCGACGGATAGTGGTTGACAATCTGCACGTCAAAGACGACTGTTGCGCCATACGCGTCGGCGTCCTTGAACTGCATGCCCATCAGGCGGGCCGTCGGCTTGCGGAGACTCACCGACTCCTCCATGCTCTCACACCCGGCTCCGAGCAACAACACCGCGCCGAGGAACAACACACCTGCCCTACATGTCATCGTAAAATCCCTTCAAAAAGCCGGCAGTCAGGATATCCGGCCGGGTCGCACAGGTCAAGCGGTTGTGAATTCCCGCTTCGGTGGCAATCGCATACGGTGCCTCAGAGCCCCTGGCCTGCCGACGGTTTCGCATCGGGGCCCCAGGGTTCGATCTGTCGAAGTCCCTTCTCCCGCAGCATCCGATAGCAGTCGGGCAGGTCGAAGGCCGACAGCACGTTCGGCACGAGCGTCGAGAGGGGCCATGCGTACTGTGCGGACTCGGCGATCTCCTGGTAGGACCTGAGAGCGTTCTTCAACGTCACCTGGGTGACCCGGTCGGACAACACGCCCGCGAATGTCGCAGGCAGGGCGCCCCATCCCTTGCCGACAAGGCGCACCTCGTCGTGGCCGACGCCGGCGAGCCAATCGAGCACGCGGAGCACGTCGTATGTCCGCTGGCCGATGTACGGGCGGTCCAGCATGATCGAGTGGATCGCGTAGAAGTAGTCGCTGCCGTAGGGGTTGAGAAAAGAGTTCTCGTCGCAGGTATCGGGCTGTGATTCGCCGATGCCGCGGACATCGACCGCGTAAAAGGCCGTGTTGGGCTCGGCCGTCATCATCTCCGCGAGGAGCGGCTCGGTCCGCAGCTCCAGGTCGCTGGATTGATGCGCCACATACAGAATGGCCCGGCCGCTGTCGGCGTTCGGCCGCGACAGCAACTGCTCGTTGCCCAGCCGATACACGATTGCCCGGATTCCCGGCTCGGTCTCGACTGCGTAGGCCGTCCATCGCGGTCTCGGATAGCCCCGTGATCGCCAGTTCCGCAGGATGCGATACGACGGCGTGGAGGTTTCCGTCGCCTCGGGCAGACGCAGCAGCTCGCGGACCCGACTGCGAAGCTGGGCTGGCGTGAATTCCTTCGGTCGTTTCTCGGCAAGGGTCTTCGCGGTCTTGGCCGTGAAGGAGTAGATCGGCCGCGAGTTCAACTCGCAGACCTGGCCCTTCGGGGCGCACCAGAGCGTTTCGTCCTTCTCGATGGTCAGGTTCGGCTCGGCCCTCGCGTCGTTGACGCCTGTGGCCCGATTGAACCACTGGTACATGGCCTCGCGGCTCTCCTTGGTATAGCCGTGATATCCCGGTCCGGTAAAAAGGCACACGTTCTCCTCCTGGCCCAGCAGGCGGTAGAGCCGCCGCAGTCTTGCGTAGGCCTGTTCGCCGCCGCGGACGTCGAAGAAGTCCATTTCCTTGGCCAGGATGATGACCGGCTTGGGCGCCATCGCCGCGAGGAAATCGCAGTGGTCCAAGCCGAGCGCCAGCGCCCCCGGCGGGCACTGTTCCGTGTCGGCGGGCAATTCGTTCTCGGTGTTGTGCAGGAACGTCGTGACAAAACAGCTCGGTGCAGCCATCGTCCAGCGTTTCTCGACGCCGCACAGCCAGGTGGTCATCGTGCCGCCGCCGGAGCAGCCTGTGACGCCGACGCGTTGCGGATCGACCTCCTTGCGGGTGAGCAGGTAGTCGAGGGCTCGAATCCCGTCCCAGGCCCGCCAGGAACCGAAGAACTCGCCGACGAGGAATTGCTGATTGCCTGCGTAGAGATGCTCGCGGACGCCCACGCCGATGCGGGACTTCAGTTGCTCGTCGGGGTATTGCAGACGCTCGCCCTGTCCGATGGGGTCGAAGATGAGGACGACATAGCCTTGTCTGGCCAGGCCCTGGGCGAAGCCCTGGTACGGCTCGGCGGCCTTGCCGTTGCTGGAATGGCCGCACGTTCCAACCACGCCGGGCAGAGGGAAGTCCCGGCCCTTCGGCACATAGAGATTTGCGGTGACAAGGAATCCCGGCCGGCTCTCGAAGATCACGTTCTCGATCCTGTACCGGTCCCGTTCGACCACGCTCGTGACACGCGGGTTCAGCGGCGTCTTCTCGGGCCAGGGTCCAAAACAGGCTGCGATCTTCTCGCGGACGGTTTGCACGTAGGCCTCGGCCTGCTCGCGGCTCTTGAGTTCGGCGTATCGCCTGTCCACGTCGGCGTCCACCTTGCCGACCTGATCGACGAAGTATTCCTGGACCATGTGAGGGAACCGGTTCAACGGCATCGGTGAATCCTGGCCCGACGCGGCGTCCTGCGTCCCGCTTGCGACAGCGAGAAGGCATATGGCGGCGAAGCCGGAGAAGCTCGTTGAAAACGAACGCAGTGACTGGCTGACGTAAGACATCGCGGGTACTCCATGCAAGACTATGCTCTCGATTGCACCAGCATCGACGAGGAGGATTATAAACCCTGGACCCGCAAGGGGAAAGGAGGGGGTTCTCAGAAGGCTTTTTTCAGCAAGTCGAGGAAATGGGGTCCCAGGACGAGCAGGCCGATGGCGACCGACCCGATGGCGGAGATCAGGACGCCGCCGGCGGCGACGTCCTTGGCGTCTTTGACGAGGGGATGGAAGTCCGGCTTGGCCGCATCGGCCAGGAACTCCAAGGCCGTGTTCAGGGCTTCGGCCGTCCAGACGGCCATGATCGCCAGGATGATCCAGCACCACTCGGGGTCGGACAGGCGGAACAACCCGCCTGCGACCAGGACGCACACCGAGGCGAAGGCGTGCAGCCAGGCGTTGTGCTGTGATTTGAGCATCAGCGTCATGCCGTGAAAGGCGTAGCGAAAGCTCTTCATCCGGCTCGATATCGTGAACGGCCCGTGGTTCCCGGCCGGGGGAGTCGGGGGGATTTCACCCGTTGGTCTTCTCGTTGTCTCAACCATACAGACTGTCTGCATATAGAGTGTCAACTCACTGAAGGTTCTTTATTATGATATCGACAGTCAGAGCGACCGTCTTGATTTTTCCCGGGTCCAACTGTACTAAGATAGGGGCCATGAGCACGAATCGATTCTTCATCCTGCCGTCGGATCTCAAGGGTGACCGGGTTCGACTGAGTCCCGAGCAGTCGCATCAGGTCCACCACGTCCTGCGGCTTCGGCCCGGAGACGCCATCGTCGTCCTCGACGGCGCGGGCGCCGAGTACGATGTGACGCTGACGACGGTCGGATCGCGGGAGACGGTCGGACAGGTCACGAGCAGTCGCACGGCTCGCGGCGAGCCGACCACGGAGATAACCCTGTTCCAGAGCGTGCTGGCGAGGGAGAAGTTCGAATGGGTGCTCCAGAAGGGCGTCGAGGTCGGCGTCTCGCGGTTTGTGCCCGTCCTGACGGAGCGAAGCCTCGTGCGGGTCAGACAGATCGAGGAATCGAAACGCACCCGCTGGCGGCGCATCCTCACCGAGGCGGCCGAGCAGTCGCACCGCGGCCGGATTCCGGAAATCGAAGAAATCGTCGCGTGGAAGGACGCGGTCTCGCAGCTCCGCGGCTTCGACCGCTCGCTGATCGCGGCCACGTCGGGGGCGAGTCGCACGATCAAAGAGTCGCTGGCGCCGGGCGACAAGCCGCTTGAGTCCATCGCGGTTCTGATCGGCCCGGAAGGGGGCTTCACCGACGACGAGGTCAAACAGGCGTGCGAGAACGGCGCCCTGGCCATCACCCTGGGCCCGCGCATCCTTCGCACGGAGACGGCCGCGGTGGTCGTCCCGGCCCTCGTCCTCCACGAACTGGGCGATCTCCAGCCGTGAGAGAAAAAGTCATCCCCTTTCGGAAGGGGGGTGGGGACAGAAAGGAACCGAACGGATGAAGACGAAAGCAACTCAGATCTCTGCTGCGGCGGTCTTCGCAGCTCTTCTGATCTCTTCGTTTGTCGCTGCGGGTGAACCGGGCGGTTTGCAGATCGTCAACGGGTGGTTCACGCAGGACGCACGCGTGATCTGGGGCGCCGGTCAGCACAACGGGTGGTGGGGCGGATACCGTCGCAACGATAATTGGATCCATTACTACAAGGTCCGAACGGCGCTGTGCCGGCGGGACCCGAACCGCGTCGGACCCAGCTTTACGGAAGATCTGGACCAGCTCGCCGACGCCATGGTGCGATACGGATATCCGGGGTTCGAGCACAACTATGGACTCTGGTTCGACCGCCGACGAGACAACCACGACACGGAACAGCGAACCGATGGCCAGGTGCAGCCGCCCTTCCTGGAGCAACCCTGGGCGCGGAGCGGCCGGGGCACGGCCTGGGACGGCCTGTCCCAGTACGACCTGACCCGGTTCAATCCCTGGTATTTTTCGCGACTGAAGGAGTTCGCGACCCTGTGCCGGGCGAGGGGCTGTGTCCTCTTTCACAATTTCTATATGCAGCACGCGCTGCTGGAGCAGCAGGCTCACTACGTCGATTTCCCCTGGCGGCCCGCCAACTGCGTGCAGCAGACGGACATGCCCGACTCCTTCCCGGCCGCCAACGTCTTCTACGACGTGACGAACGAACGACGCCGGGAACTGCATCGCCTTTACATCCGCAAGTGTCTCGACGAGCTGGGCGACCAGACCAACGTGGTCCATCTCATCGGCGAGGAGTATACCGGGCCCTTGTCCTTCATGCAGTTCTGGATCGACACGATTCTCGAATGGCAACAACAGACCGGCAAGCGCGTGCAGATCGGCCTGGTGGGGACCCAAGACGTGATCGACGCCATCCTGGCCGACCCGATGCGCGGACCGCACGTCTCGGTTCTGTGCCTGAGCTACTGGTGGTACAATGCCGACGGAACGTCGCACGCACCCGAGGGCGGCAAGGAGATCGCGGGTCGCTATACAGGCGAACTGGTTGACGCGACGAGTGCCGCATCGCTCCATCGCCAGATCCGGGAGTACCGATTGCGTTATCCCGACAAGGCGATCATCCAGCACCACCGGATCGAAGTGGAGAAGGCGTGGGCCTTTCTCATGGGCGGCGGGTCCATGATCTTCTCCGGCATGCAGTACCGCGACAGCCTGCCGCCGAAGGAGTCCTGGGAGCCGCCGGATACGTACGTCGCGCCGGAGGAATCGCTGGTGATCCAACCGACGTACGATTTTCTCCGCACGCATCTTGCGACCTCGCTGCCGCGGATGAAGCCATCGGATGCGGCCGGCGACGCGGATCGTTGCTGGTGTCTGGCCGAGAAGGGACGACAGTATCTTGCTTTTGCATTGCAGGGCGGGCCGATCTCCGTCGATCTGTCCGATGCGCCGGGCAAGCGATTCAACGCCAGATGGTTCGATCCTCACAGCGGGGCCCTGACCCCGGCCGGCGACGGCGTCGTCTTGGGAGGGGCTGCCGCGTCTTTTGTTGCGCCGGACGATCGATGCTGGGCGCTTTGGCTTGCCGCCGAGTCCTGATCGACAAAACCGTTTCTGTGGAAGGGATGACTTCGGACGATGCTGTACCTCATATCGACGCCAATCGGAAATCTGGGCGACATCACGCTGCGGGCCCTCGACACGCTCCGCCAGGTGGACTACGTGGCCAGCGAGGACACCCGCCACACCGGCGTGCTGCTCAAGCACTTCGAGATCCGCAAGCCGCAGATCGCCTTCCACGAGCACAATGAGCGGCAGGCGGCCCCGCGGATCATCCAATTGCTCCAGGAGGGCAAGTCGGTCGCGATGGTCACGTGCGCGGGCACGCCGGGCATTTCCGATCCGGGCTTCGTCCTCGTCCGCGAGGCGATCGCCGCAGGCGTCGAGGTCACCGCCATCCCCGGCGCGGCCGCCTTCGTCATGGCCCTGGTCCTCTCGGGACTTCCCGTCCACAGTTTCACTTTCCGGGGTTTCCCGCCCAACAAGCCGGGCAA
>CAZDTD010000142.1:0-4141 GCA_964507995.1 uncultured Pirellulales bacterium
GACGAACCGCAGATCGCTGGCCACCGGCTGGTGGAGAGCGAGCGTCTTGAAGCAGTCCTCCTCGATCCGGATCTCCATGTTGTCCAGCCTGGCGTCATTGTGAATCACGTTCTGGGCCAGGCGTTCATCCCGATTCTCGATAGCACAGGCCGCATCATGAACCGCCGCTTCCGCCATGGCGCCCAAGGCGAGGATTACTCTCTTGAGGTTCGCAATCTCACTGAATAGACGCGTCGACATATTGCCTCCTTCCCCAAGGACCCGGCCAAACGACAATTGGGTTTTCGTAATGAACAGCCCCTTCGCAGGGCTCACGCGAGCCCGTCCAGAGTCGCCGTGCTTCTGACACAGTCCGAGCCGCTACCAGGACCGGCACGAGCCCGAGACGGCCCAGACCCTGAACCACGGTGAATCAACGGGTGTCCGCGTCTTCCTGGCATGTTCGCCGGACTGATGGGTCGGCGGATCGGCTTCGTTCCCCCGTGCGTCGACACGGGGGAACGACAGCCTGCTGAGCGTCAGACCCGTCATCCTGTGAAACTGCAGGATCCGGCGCGTCAGCGTTTCCCACTGCTGCGGCGACAGGCCCGCCGCAAGGATCTGGCCCAGTGCGGTGAAGAAGACCGGATGAGCCTTCGTCGTATGGTGCGAGGCAAGACAGCGGATACTGCCCTGCCAGTAGCACACATGGTAGTCGCGGACCGGCTGGGCCTGCGCATCGCGGATGGCGTCTGTTACGATGCTTCGTATCTGTCCTTCGATCCTCATATGAGTTCCTCCTGGACCTCACGCCTGTTCGAGACGACCGTCTCGTTGTTCCCGGACAGGCCGTCGAGCGGCAGGCCTGTCATCCTGCAAATGTGGAAGATCCGATGCGTCAGCACCCACAACTGGCGAGGCGACAGCCCACGCGACAGGGCCTGGCCCGGCACCGTGAAGAAGACCGGATGGGTCTTCGTCGTGTGGCGAGACGGAAGACACCGGATCCCACCCTGCCAGTAACACAGGTGGTAGAGTCGGAGCGGATCGGGTTGTGCGGCGTCGATGGCACCCATCAACATGTCTCGGACCTGTCTTTCCATCATCATATTGTCTCCTTTGAACTCTCACGCATATTGCGCGTGCCCGTTCGAGGGTTTGCCAAGGTTGATCCATCCCACGCTCTGCCTGCTCACAGGTGAAAATCGCCAGCGGCTTCCGGCTGATACAGCATCTGGTCGACGTGGATACGCCCTTCGATGGTGTCGCCGACTCGTCGCCCGAGAATCGACAGGCCCATCGGCGAAAGGACCGAGACGTTCCTCTTCTCGGCGTCCTCCCCCTTCACTGCGTCCAGCGGGAAGACGAGAGAACAGTTCATCTCGTCCTTTCTCTTGTGGTCCTTCAGACGCACCTGCGAGTTCATCGTCACGACGTTGTCCGCAACCTCTCGGGGAGCGACGGTGCAGGCCGATTCCAGCACCTGCTGAAGCCTGTCCAGGAAGGGACTGACGGGCGTTCCGGGCGATCTGATGTCCGCAATCAGGGTGTTCAGACGCAGAGAATCGAACTCTGTGACCTGACGCTTCTGCCCACCTGCGTCTGCCGTCTGTCGCAGGCGTGACCGCCATCCGCCACGCAACGAGATCCCGCGGCTGCGACAGAAATCCTCCACCCGGCTGGTCAGGATTCTCCACTGGTAATCATTCAGCCCGTCGGCGAATACCGATCCATTGGCGGCAAAAAACGACGGGTGATGTTCTTTCGTGTGGTGGACGTGGAGACACTGGAGCTTCCCTTCCCACCAGCACACGTGGTAATGCTTCCACGGCTCCATCGGGGTTTCCGCGATGGTCCGCGATATGGTCTGTTGTATCTTCTTGTGGGTCATTGCGTCATCTCCTTTCTCTTCGCGTCCCGGTACAGACGCGACGCAGTGGCTGCACCTCGCCGGGATCCACTCCAGGACCGGCCTACGGTCCCGCGTCTGGTTCCTGGTTCTCGTTCTCGTGTCTGCGGACCTGGAATCGCGTCCATCCGGCACGATGTCGGACGTGCGATTCCGGCCTCTCCTCTTCGTCCGGCGCCGACCATGACTGTGTCTGCGACTCTGTCACAGTCCGTCGTGCGTAGCGGAATCCATGAGGGTGTCATGTTCGCGTACTCCTGTTGTGTGATCGGGTGATGAGGTCGGAATCCCGCGAATGATCTGCAGTGTATCCTCCCGACGACTGGGCCGCCGGGATGCGCAAGAAGGGGTATTCCCCGATGTGCGTGTGCCGACGGCCGACTGTGGCGTCAGCAGCACATGCGAGACGAACGCGGGGCCGACACGGAACCTGTCGGCGAGGAGACGCTTATCGGTGGATCATCGCTCCTGGCGAGATGGGGATGCTTGCTCTCGTGGGCCAGGCCGGGCAGCGCGCACGGAGAGCTCCGGCCGAGACTCTCGCGGTGCGGCGTTCCCAGCGTCGACAAGATGCGGTAGATCTTGGCGGTGGCCATGTCCATGCTCCAATGACAATATCCAGATAGACAACAACAGATTAGACAACTTCAGACAGGTGATTGTTGAAGGCCTGCCGGCACATCCGACAGTAGCCCGATAATTCGCTGGCATGGGCTCTCATACGTTCACGTCTCAACCCACGCAATTCTACTATACCGCCTTCTTTGGATCTGTCAACCCTAATTACCGCAGAACCCTCTCACGGCGTCAAACCGGCATCGCAGGGCAGATAGACCTTCAGCGGTCGGTCTATATTCATACGATCCGTTGGCCCCAATGGTTCGACCGCCAATCCGCGAGACGCCGCGTCGAGACCGGGCGACTGTGGGTTACACCCCCTCGTCTTGTGATCGGCGACTCCTTCGTACGCCTTTGACGAACGCCGCCAGAGACCCTACAATCCTTCTACTGGTTGTTTCTGTGGCTGGGAGGATTCTCCGATGTTGCAGGGTTTGATCGCGGTGGTTGTAGTTTTGACGGTGGCTGTGCTGGCGCTGCTGGTCTGGCTCGTTTCCTCGAGTCTTGCGGCCCGCAGGGAAGTCGCGGGCCAGGCCGGAGGGATCGGTCTGCTCCAACAGCAACTCGAAGGGCTCAAAGCATCCCAGGACAAGACCTCGCAGACGCTCCACAGCTCCCTGCTGGCCGGACAGAGCACGCTGGCTCAGAGCCTCCATTCCAACCAGCAAGTCCTCCAACAACTCAATACGCAGATCGGCGAGCTGCAGGGCACGAACAAGCAGATGCTCCGGCTCGGCGTCGACGTCAAGCGCCTCCAGGACATCCTCGCCAGTCCCAAGCTCCGCGGCCAGATGGGCGAGTGGTCGCTCGAAAACCTGCTGGCCCAGGTCCTACCCCAGGGGAGCTTCGAGCTCCAGCACGCGTTCCAGGACGGGCGGATCGTCGATGCCCTGGTCCGCATGGCGGGCTTCGCAGTCGGGATCGACGCGAAGTTCCCCTTGCCCAGCTTCGAGCGAATCGTCGCCTGCACAGAGGAGGCAAACAGGCCCAAGCTCCGGCGGCAATTCCTGCGGGACGTCTCAGCCCACGTGGACAAGATCGCCTCCGACTACATCCGACCCGCCGAGGGCACGCTCGACTTCGCTCTGATGTACGTGCCGGCGGAGAACGTCTACTACGAGACGGTGATCCAGTGCGAAGGCGACTCCGCGGACCTCCTGCGGCACTGCATGGACAAGAAGGTGATCCCGGTCTCGCCCAATCTGCTGTACGCGTACCTGATGACCGTCGCGATGGGCCTTCACGGCTTGCAGATCGAGCGGCAGGCAGCCGAGATCCGCCGGAATCTGGGCAAGCTCAACAGCTCGTTCGCTGAGTTCCTCAGCACATGGGACACCCTCGGCACCCACCTCCGCAACGCCTACGGCAAATACGACGACGGGCAGAAACGCCTCGACCACCTCGGCCTGCAACTGACCCAGATCCAGCAAGAGTCCAACTCCAACGAAGAGTAGCCGGCATGCTGACGAAAACTCGAAGCACGAATATCGAATTCCGAAACAAGCACAAATGACCAAAGCCCAAATTTCAAAACGGAGCGTCCGGTGGGCCGCAGTGTTTCGGTCATTTGAGTTTCGTGCTTTGAATTTGTTTCGGAATTCGAGCTTCGGATTTCGAATTTGTCGATCCGCGGCG
>CAZDTD010000142.1:4241-9184 GCA_964507995.1 uncultured Pirellulales bacterium
GGGTCTGGAATCGATGAAGGGACAGATGCCATGAGTTGGTACGGCTGGTTCATGATCGTCGGCATTGTTGTCGTCGGCGGCGGGTGGATTGCATATTGGATCTGGGACCGCAAGATGCAGATCGAGGAGGCGAAGCACCCGCCGAAGAAGTCGGAGCGGCTTCAAAAGACCCAGAGCGAGGTTTCGGATTGGGCAAAAAAGATGGCGGAATTCAAAAGCCCGGTGCCGCCCAAGAAGTTCGACGACCCCAACAAGCAGGACGGATGACTATGGAAAGTCAGTTTCTCACGGACGATTTTCTGCTCCAGACGAAGACCGCCCGCACTCTCTACCACGAGCACGCGGCGCATCAACCCATCTATGACTATCATTGCCACCTGCCGGCCCATTTGATCGCGGCCGACCACCGGTTCGAGAATCTCACGCAGGCCTGGCTGCTGGGCGATCACTACAAATGGCGGGCGATGCGGACCCACGGCGTGCCGGAGCGGTTCATCACGGGCGACGCGAGCGACTGGGAGAAATTCGAGAAGTGGGCCGCCACGGTGCCCGCCTGCATCGGCAATCCGCTCTATCACTGGACGCATCTCGAACTCAAACGCCCCTTCGGCATCTGCGGCAAGCTGCTCGCGCCGGACTCGGCCCGCAAGATCTACGACGAGTGCAGCGAGATGCTCCGCTCGCGGGAGTTCAGCGTTCGCGGCATCATGCAGAAGATGAACGTCAAGCTCGTCTGCACGACGGAGGACCCGCTGGATTCGCTCGGCGATCACGCCCGAATCCAGCGCGACGGATTCAAGGTCAAGGTCCACACCGCCTGGCGGCCGGATCTGGCGATGGCCGTCGAGGACACCACGCGAGTCAACGTCTTCATCGACAAGCTCGAAGAAGTCTGCGACATGGAGATCGCCAGCTTCCACGACTACATCGAGGCGCTGGGCGAGCGCCACGTGTATTTCCACAACCACGGCTGCCGGCTCTCCGACCACGGCCTCGAAACCGCCTACGCCGAGGACTATACCGACAGCGAGATTATGACGATCTTCAGCAAGGTCCGCGCCGGGAACGCGCTGGACCCGCAGGAGGTCCTGCAATTCAAGTCGGCCATGATGGTCGAGTTCGCCCTGATGGACGCCGAACGAGGCTGGGTCCAGCAGCTCCACATCGGCGCCCTGCGGAACAACTGCACGCGACTGTTCAAGAAGCTCGGCCCAGACATCGGCTGCGACTCGATCGGCGACCTCGAAGTCGCCCGACCGCTCGCGAAGTTCCTCGACCGCCTGGACCAGGAAGGCCGCCTGCCCAAGACGATCCTGTACAACCTCAACCCGCGGGACAACGCCCTGTTCGCGACGATGATCGGCAACTTCCAGGATGGCTCCGTCCCCGGCAAGATCCAGTACGGCTCCGGCTGGTGGTTCCTCGACCAGAAGGACGGCATGGAAAACCAGATGCGGACCCTGGCCAACATGGGCCTGCTCAGCCGCTTCGTTGGCATGCTCACCGACTCGCGGAGCTTCCTCTCCTACCCGCGTCACGAGTACTTCCGACGCGTCCTGTGCAACATGCTGGGCAACGACGTCGAGGCAGGCCTGCTGCCCCACGACCTGGCCCTGCTGGGCAGGATGGTCGAGGACATCTGCTACCACAACGCCCGAGCCTACTTCCCGATGGAATGTGACTGACAATCCCTGCAACAGGACGCTCATTGTTGTCTCATTTGACATCGTTTTGGGAGCACGGACATGGCCGCCGCCAGGACACGCCGTATCTTGTCGACGATGCTGAGATCACCTTGAGAAAATCCGCCCTACCGGTTGACAAGAACGCTTCTTTGCGGTTTAATAAGGCTCTGGTCGCGATGTTGGCGGCCGGGACTTGGACAGGTGCCCGAGTGGCTAAAGGGGATGGGCTGTAAACCCATTGGCGTAAGTCTACGTAGGTTCGAATCCTACCCTGTCCATTGCATTTCTTTTGCAAGCTGTTGCAGGGCCTCATCTTACGTCGTTTTTCGCGAGTTAACCGATAGGGAGCGACGCAGATCAGGCCCTGCGACATCCTGCTTGTCCCCTTCGCCTTCAGGCGTTTCGCTGGGAGGGATTGCCTTGTGCAGTTTCCCAGCAAGGAAAGCGGCACAGGATGATGCACCGGGCTCCAGAAATTGCCGTCGTTATCGGAGCATAGACTGTTGGCCCATTCGGCGTCATCGTGAGCGCTGGAATCGACGTGCCAGATGTGCGGCATGTGGTTCTCTTCAAGGCATCGGTGGAGGCCCTGGCTGATCCGGATCAGGCCATCTCTATCGGATTGACTTTTTCCGAATGTCCGCGGACAATCGCAAGCTACTATCGCGGCCCGCCGACTCCGTCATCGGCAAGTCCTGGACATGGAAAAGACAATCTGCTTGAGGAGCATGCTATGCGATATTCGCGACATCTTCTTGGACTTGTGAGTCTGGTCACGCTGGCCGGCGGCATCACGACAGCCGCAACGCCGCCTTCTTCGAGCGTCCCCGCTGAAGCGGCAAAACACTGGACCGCCGACAACGGCAACGGGACGTATTCCAATCCGCTGTTCTACGAGGAATTCGAAGACCCCGACATCATCCGCGTCGGCGACACGTACTACCTCGCCGGCACCACGATGCACATGAACCCCGCTGTGCAGTTGATGCAGTCCAAGGACCTGGTGAACTGGGAACTCGCCGGTTACTGCATGGACAGGCTTGACCTCGGTCCCAACTTCCGCCTGGAAGACGGCAGAGGCATCTACGGCCAAGGCATCTGGGCGCCGTGCATCCGCTACCACAACGGCATGTTCTATGTCTTCACGAACGTCAACGGCGCGGGCCTCCAGGTCTTCCGTTCCAAATCCATCAGAGGCCCTTGGGAGCGCAACCAGCTCCCCGGACGTCACGACCTGTCGGTCCTCTTCGACGACGACGGCAAGGTCTACATCATCTCCGGCGCCAACAGCCCCTATCCGATCGAGGAGCTCACGCCGGACCTCAGGTCTTTCGTCCCCGGCGTCCGCCATCAACTGGGCGCCAAGATGGGTGAAGGCCACCACCTGTATAAGATCGACGGCACGTACTACGATATCTCCGCGATCCCGGGCGCAACGACCGATCAGATGGTCGCCCGCGCCAACTCCATCGATGGGCCCTGGACGGTCGAACGCATGGTCCAGGGTGAATCGCTCGGCATCACCACCGTAGCGGCCGCTCGCGCCACGCCCGCCGACCGCGGCCTGACCCTCCACCAGGGCGGCATGGTCGACACCCCCTCCGGCGAATGGTGGAGCGTCATCATGTCCGACCACGGCAGCGCCGGGCGAATGGTCGCCCTCGTTCCCATCACCTGGGAAAACGGCTTTCCGATCATCGGTCTGCCGGGAAACCTCCGCAAGGCCCCCAACACCTGGATCAAGCCCGATGCCGGCGTTAATCCCGCAGCGCCGCTGCGCGTCGGGCAGGATCCCAAGCCGGCGTTCATCCACGACGACAACTTCGACAGCGGCAAGCTCAATCCCGAATGGCAGTGGAACCATGTGCCCGACGACACCAAGTGGTCCCTCACGGAAAAGCCCGGCGCGCTTCGCCTCCATTCGCTGCCGGCCAACGACTTCTACAGCGCCCGCAACAGCATCTGCCAGCGGCCGCCTGCACCCGAGTCCATCATGACCGTCGAGTTGGACACGTCGGGCATGGCCCTGGGCGATACCGCGGGTCTTGCGCTCTTGAGTTCGCCCTACGCCTGGATCGGCGTGGCAAAGACTGCCGAGGGCACCACGCTACAGAGGTACACGAGTCCCAACATGGGCCGGGGCCGCCGGGGCGCCGCTGCGGTCCCGCCAGCCAATCCTCCGACAATGGGCCCGGCCAATCCACCCGAGCATCTCTGGCTACGCGTCCACTGTGACTTCGACACCGACCAGGCCGTCTTCAGTTGGAGTGACGATGGCAAGGAGTTTAGGCCGCTGGGCAATCCCTTCACCATGACCTTCCAGTTGACGACGTTCCAGGGTGTCCGCCCCGCTTTGTTTCACTACAACACGTCGGGACAGCCCGGCGGCTATGTCGATTTCGACAACTACACTGTCGACGAGCCCCGGGCACGCGGCATCGAACGCGAGATTCCCATCGGCAAGACGATCACGCTGATCAGCGGCGCCGACGGCAGTTTCCTGGTCGCCGATACGCAGAGCAACGCTCTGGTCAATGTGGCGGCCGATCCGAACTTGCCAACCCCTCAAAACGCCAGGTTCCAAGTCCTCGATCTGGGCCTGGGCCGCGTGGCGCTCAAGACCGCCGACGGCAGGGTCCTGTCCGTCACAAACGCTCAGAACGTGGTTCTCAAAGACTTGGCCGACGCACGGTGCCGCGACGCCGAATCGTTCCAGTGGGTCAACCTGATGCGAGGCGACACGATGCTCATGTCCCTCACGAATCATCGTTATCTGGCAACCCAGCCCAACAACCCCGGTCCGGTCACGGCTACCGCGACCGGACCGCAACCGGCCCGCAAGGGCGGCGCCTGCTTCAAATACACAACAACCGAGCCGGCCCCCGGAAAAACGGGCCCGTGAAGGTTGGAAGATATCCGATCCGGGTAGCCCGCCCAGGTGCTGCATCGGCCCACTTCCAGATCGGTCACATTCTGGATTCGCACAGCTTCTCCCCAACCAACCCCCTGCATGGCCGCCACCATCCGATTGTGGACGTTCTGGTACTCCCCGGACACGTCCGTCGTCCACACGTGCCGGCTCTTCTGCCTCAACACATCCGGCGTCATAACCAAGCACACTGCCACAACACACATCAATCGCACCTTCATTGCACTCACTCTCCTTTGGGTCGGCCCCTGTTTCTCTCGCTCAACCGCTGGCATGTGCGGGAGGGAAGGCCAGCTTCAATGGGGCCGCGTCTGTTGGGACGCGGAAAT
>CAZDTD010000143.1:0-4149 GCA_964507995.1 uncultured Pirellulales bacterium
GTGATGTCGAAGGAGATCAGGACCGCTCTGGCTTGGCCGAGGATCGATTCTCGCGGGACCAGTCCGAAGTAGCGGGAGTCCCGGCTCAGGTCGCGGTTGTCGCCCAGGACGAGGTATTGACCCTCCGGAACCACGACCGGCCCGAAATCCCGCATCGCGGCGATCCGCGGAATGCTCATCACCGGGTGGGCGGTCTCGTCCAGTTTCTCGATCGCGAACCGGCTTCCCGCCGCACGTTCGTGAGGCACCCGCTCGGCGTAATCCAGGTCCGTCTCGCTGTAGTCGAGCGGTTGGCCGTTCAAGAGCAGGACGTTGCGGCGCATTTCGACGGTATCGCCCGGTTTACCGACGACCCGCTTGACCAGCCGCTGGTTGTCCTCGGGCGACAGGCAGACCACGATATCGCCCCGCTCGGGCTCGGACCAGGAGGCCAGTCGGTGCAGCGTCAGCGGGATTCGCAGGTCGTAGGCCAGCTTGTTCACATAGATCAGGTCGCCGTCGAGGATGGTGGGGTTCATGGAGCCGGTGGGGACCCAGTTCCAGTCGGCCAAGCTCGATTTTATCGGCACGACGACAAAGACCACGAGCAGGATGGCCAGACGCCAGTCGCGCCAGAGCCTGCGTCCCACCTGGCGGACGCCGCCGCTGCGCCATTCCGCCAACAGTCCTTTTTGAGCTTTCACACCCATCGTCCACTCCTGTGGCTCAATCCACGCATTCACCTGGGGCAGCGCACAGACAAACACTGCCCCCTCTCGTTGTTAGACGAGCCAGACGCGCGAAAGTTTCCGATCCGGCGCAAAATGGCGACGAAAACTGTGTTGGAGCCATCACATCTGTGCACGAAGCTGTCGAGCGGCAGTCACCATGTTCGTCAACGCCGGTTTGACCTCGTCCCATCGACGGGTTTTGAGACCACAGTCGGGGTTCACCCACAGTTGCTCAGCATCCAGGACCGTCGTCTGCTTCGTAATCGCGTCCATCATTTCCTCGACGGAGGGCACGCGCGGACTGTGGATATCGTACACGCCCGGCCCGATGTGATTGGGGTAGTCGAATCGCGCGAAGGCGTTCAGCAGTTCCACGCCGGAACGAGCGGCCTCGATCGAGATGACGTCCGCGTCCAGGGCTGCGATGGACTCAATGATGTCGTTGAAGTCCCCGTAGCACATGTGCGTATGGATCTGCGTAGCGTCGGCGACGCCACTGGTGGCCAGTCGAAACGCACCGACCGCCCAATCCAGGTATTCTCGCCAGTCGCCTCTTCTCAACGGCAGCCCCTCGCGGAGCGCGGGCTCATCGATCTGGATGATCCTGGCTCCGGCGGCCTCCAAATCCGCAACCTCGTCACGAATCGCCAGGGCGATCTGGAACGCCACGTCGCGTCGGGGGCAATCCTCGCGAACGAAGGACCATTGCAGTATGGTGATCGGTCCGGTCAACATCCCTTTGACCGGCCTGGCGGTGAGCGACTGGGCGTATTGAATCCACCGAATGGTCATGGGCTCGGGCCGACTGACATCGCCGTAGATGATCGGCGGCTTGACGCAGCGAGAACCGTAGCTCTGGACCCAGCCATTGCGGGTGAAGGCGAATCCCTTCAGCATCTCGCCGAAATACTCGACCATATCGTTGCGTTCCGGCTCGCCGTGAACCAGGACGTCGAGCCCGATCTGTTCCTGGACATGGATCATCTGCTTGATCTGCCGACGCATTTCCGCGTCATACTGTTTGGCGGTCATCGTTCCCTGCTTGAAGGCCGAGCGGGCCTGGCGGATGGCCGGCGTCTGCGGGAACGAACCGATGGTCGTCGTCGGCAACGGAGGCAGGTTCAGACTCGCCTTCTGGCGGACGAGTCGTTCCTTGAACGAACTCTTGCGAGCGAACAGCGCAGGCGACAGCCCAGCCAGACGCGTCTGCACCTGCGGATTGTGAATGCTGGAGGATTGGGCGATCCGCTGGAACAACGCTTCGTTCTCGTCGATGGCTGGACGGACCGCCTCCCGACCGAATGCCAGCGTCTTTCTCAGAACGGACAACTCCTCCAATTTCTGGAGAGCGAAGGCCAGCCGGTCGCGGATTTCCTCGGGCAGGTCCGGCTCGGCCTTCAGATCCACCGGGCAGTGCAACAGCGAACACGACGGCGCAAGAATCAGCCGGTCAGGTCCCAGAACCTGCAAGGCCTCCTCCAGATGAGGCAGAACGTCGAGCAAGCGGCTCTTCCAGACGTTCCGCCCGTTGACCACGCCCAGCGACAGCGACTTGTCCGCAGGGACCTTCTCCAGAGCGTCTTTCAACTGATCCGGGCCTCGCACGAGGTCCAGGTGGACGCAAGCGACAGGCAGCCGCAGAGCCAGATCGAGATTCTCACGCAGGGATCCGAAATAGGTCGCCAGGCAGATCGACAGCCGATCCGACGAGGACAACAAGGCTTCATAGGCGTGGACGAACGCGGCCGCCGCGGTCGGGTCCAGGTCGAGCATCAACGCCGGCTCGTCGATCTGGACCCAGGCAGCCCCCTGGGCGGCAAGTCGCCCCAGAATGGACGCGTAGATGGGCACAACCTGATCCAACAACGACAGCGGCTTCAATCCAGGGGTCCTCGCCTTGCTCAACAACAGGAAGGACACCGGTCCCAGGACCACAGGACGGGTCGTGATGCCGAATTCCCTGGCTTCGATGAACTCATCGACGACCTTCGTCGATCCGAGACAGAATTCCCGGCCCGCCTCCAGCTCCGGAACGATGTAATGATAGTTCGTGTCGAACCACTTGGTCATTTCCATGGCTTTGACGTTCTCGGCGCCGCGCGCCATGGCGAAATAGGCGTCGAGGTCCACGGGTCCGCCTGCGTATCGAAATCGGGAGGGGACCGCCCCCAGCATGACCGCGGCGTCCAGGACGTGGTCGTAGAACGAGAAGTCGTTGCTCGGGATGAAGTCCACCCCCGCGTCGCGCTGCAATTCCCAGTTCAGCTTGCGGATCGCCCGGGCGGCCTCGCGAAGCTCCACCAGGGTCAGCTCGCCCGACCAGTACAGCTCCAGGGCTTTCTTCAATTGACGCTGGGTCCCGATCCGCGGAAACCCGAGATTGGCGATTTGCACACTCATGATCGTTCCTCCAATTTCTGGATATGAAAAGGCACTTGCATCGGCTTCGATTCGGGATTCAGCGCATCGAAGGGAAGAGCGTCGGGCCGAATCGGCCCCTGCCATTGCGCCGGTCTTGCGCCCGCCGTCTTGCACAGCAACAGACGATAGGACTTGAACATCCTGAAGACCTCCCCGGTTCGGCTCCCGCCGAGGTACTTCGTGCGGATCTTATCGATTCGCCTGCGAAACAGATACTTCAGCATCCGTGTCGCCACGGGATACCTGTCGTTCAAGAGTCGTTCGCCCAGATCCATGGTGGGCTTGAGAACCTCCCGAAGCAGGCAATTCGCCACATCCAATGTGGGAGCCGTCTGGGGCGTGAGGTCCAGGTCCTCCACGATGTCCAGAGGGTGCGTCCCAAGCGTCCCATAGAATCTCTCCAGGGAATGGCCCCCTCCGATGGGACTCTTGCCCGCCACATTCTTCCGGAAGAAATCGCAGATGAGCAGATGGCCCGGCGAGGCGAGCAGCCGCAGCGACTTCACGACGGCTTGTTCCGGATCGATGTATTGAAAGCTCTCGCTGAACAGGATCAAATCGTACCGGCTCGACGTTTCAAACTGTTCATAAGATCCCTCGAAAATACGGGATCGGTCGCCCAGAAGCTGCCTCGCCTGCGCGTTGAGATAGGAACTCGGCGAGATGCAGTCCACTTCGTGCCCCGTCTCGATCAACATCTTCGCCAGTTGTCCCGCGCCGCACCCCACATCCAACACCCGTTGGACACCCGCAGGAATGTGGGCAAGCAAAAATGTGGCGTAATTCTCCTGCGCCGTGCGCAGGTTGCTGATGTGGACCTCCAGTCCGGAAGGCCAGTAGCCGTAGTGCAGATGATTGGACTTCAGCACGTTCCGGGCCAGGATCAAGCCGATCTCCAGACCCACTTCCCGAGAAACCTCGCTTTTTTTTCTCTTCTTCATGGCGATTCCGCGTCCTCTCCTGTACTGCCGCTCACAGTTTCGGCAGGGTGATCTGCGACTGATTCTGATACTTCCCC
>CAZDTD010000143.1:4249-9146 GCA_964507995.1 uncultured Pirellulales bacterium
TCGTATCCGTAGGACGAAGTCCCGTAGGAGATCACGGGCGCGCCGTCGCGGGACCGCACCTGCCGCTCTTCGAAGGGCTCGATCATCTTGTGCTCGCGGGCCATGCGAACAATCCAGGTATCAGGTCGAATGGACATGTTTCATTCCTTGTTTTCTGCTCGATGTTCTCAAACCGTCCGGGCACATTGGAATCCGCAGGACAGGATCGCGAGCCAGGTCCGAACGAAACTTCTGGCGAACGTGCCTTGCCCCGGCCGGCAAAAGGCGCACAATCTCGTCGAGGTCCTTCTCGGACAACAGCGAGGGGACCACGGTCGTGCGAAAGTGGTGCGGGACCCCACCGACCGCCAAGACGCCCAGGCTCTCTTCGATGACGCTCCAATCGACTTCCACGCCCACCAACGTCGCATACAACTCCGGCGGGGCTTTGACATCCATCGCCACGTAGTCGATCAGACCCTGGGCCAACAGGTCCCGGAGCACCGAAGGCCGGCTGCCGTTCGTGTCGAGTTTCACCGAGAAACCGAGACTCTTCACGGACGCACAGAATGCGGCGAGGTCCGGTTGCAGGCATGGCTCGCCCCCGCTGACGACCACGCCGGGAACCAGGCCTCGCCGCCGGGACAGACGTTCCAGGATGTCCCGCGGAGGGATCGACCCAGGCCGCACCGCGAGCAACTCTCCGTTGTGGCAGAACGGACAGCGGAAGTTGCACCCCTGCGTGAACACGACCGCCGCCGGACGCGAGGGAAAGTCGCAGAGTGAAAATGGCTCGAATCCCCCTATTTCCACGACCGAGACTCCAGCGTAAAGGACTTGCGGACCTGGAACTCGGCCTGTTTGCCGTCGTTCCATTGCTTGACGGGACGCAGGTAGCCGACGACCCGCGAGAAGACCTCGGTCTCGCGCCCGCACTTCGGGCATTTCGCCTGCTCGCCCAGCAGGTAGCCGTGCTCGGGACAGATGGAGAATGTGGGCGTCAGCGAGAAGTACGGCAGCTTGTACTTCTCGCACACCGTCCGCACGAACGCTTTCAGGGCCTCCAGGTCCGAGATCGCCTCGCCCAGGAAAAAGTGCAGGACCGTTCCGCCGGTGTAGCGGCATTGGAGCTCGTCCTGCAAGTCGAGCACTTCGAAGGGATCGCTGCTGAAGTTGACCGGGAGCTGGGAGGAGTTCGTGTAGAAGGGTTTGGCGCCGTCGGCGACCTGGGCCTCGTTGGCAGCTTCCACCTCGGGATAGCGTCGTTTGTCGATGCTCGCCAGGCGGAAGGAGGTCCCTTCCGCAGGCGTGGCTTCGAGGTTGTACTGATGGCCGGTCTCGACCTGGAATTCCTCCAGTCGCTTCCGCATGAAATCGAGGACCCGCAATGCGAAGCTCCGCCCGGCCGGATCGCCCACGCCGCAGTCGAGCAGATTCCGACACGCTTCGTTCATCCCGACCAAGCCGACCGTCGAGAAGTGGTTGTCCCAGTACGTTCCGCGGGCCTGCTTGACCGCACGCAGGTAATGCTTAGTGTACGGGTATAGCCCTCTGTCGGTGAACGACTCGAGTACTTTGCGTTTGGCTTCCAGGCTGGTCCTGGCCAGATTCATCAGGTGATCCAGACGATGCAGGAAATCAGCTTCGTCGCTCGCCAGGTGGCCCAATCGCGGCAGATTGATGGTCACCACCCCGATGGAACCGGTGAGGGGGTTGGCGCCGAAGAGCCCGCCGCCGCGACGACGCAGCTCCGCGACGTTCAACCTCAGGCGGCAACACATGGACCGCGCATCGTCCGGCGACAGCTCGGAATTGACGAAATTGGCGAAATACGGAATCCCATAACGGGCCGTCGCCTCCCACAACGCCTGGAGTTGCGGATCGTCCCAGTCGAAGTCCCGCGTGATGTTGATCGTCGGGATCGGGAACGTGAAAACCCGCCCTTTCGCGTCGCCTTCCGCGAGAACTTCCATGAACGCGCGGTCGAACATGAGCATCTGCTCGCGGAAATCGGCATAGCATTTGTCGATGGGCACGCCGCCGATGATCGCCGGCTGGTTCGCCAGGGTCGCAGGCGGCGTCAGATCGAGCGTCACGTTCGTAAACGGCGTCTGGAACCCGACCCGCGTCGCGACGTTCAGATTGAAGATGAACTCCTGAATCGCCTGCTTGACCTCGCTGTAGGACAGGCCGTCGCGCCAGATGAACGGCGCCAGGAGCGTGTCGAGACTGGAGAACGCCTGCGCACCGGCGGCTTCGCCCTGCAGGGTGTAAAAGAAATTCGCGATCTGGCCCAGCGCCGTGCGGAAGTGCCGGGCGGGACGGCTCTCCACCTTGCCCGGCGCGCCGCAGAAACCGGTGGCCAGCAGGTCCTGCAGGTCCCAGCCCACGCAGTACACCGAGAGCAGTCCGAGATCGTGAATGTGGAAATCGCCGGTGAGATGGGCCTCGCGAACCTCCGGCGAGTACAGTCGATTGAGCCAGTACACCCGGCTGACCTCGCTGGAGATGTAGTTGTTCAACCCTTGCAGCGAGTAGTTCATGTTGCTGTTCTCTTTGACCTGCCAGTCAAGTCCGTCGAGGTACTGGTCCACGAGGTCGAGGTCCGCCTTCTCGACCATCTCGCGAATCCGCGCATGCTGGTCGCGGTAGAGGATGTAGGCCTTCGCAGTCCGTTTGAAGGGGGAAGCCAGCAGGGCTTCCTCGACGATATCCTGAATCCGCTCGACGGTCGGCGCCCCGTCCGCCAGAGACACCTGGGCCATGGCGAGCACTCGCAACGTCAACTTGCGGGCAATCGGTTCGTCGAATTCCTCGGTTGCCTGTCCCGCCTTCAGAATGGCGGCGGTGATTTTGTTCGCATTGAAGGGGACGTGTCGTCCGTTCCGCTTGCGAATGGTTAAAAACGTTGCCACCGGGCGATCCATCACGATCGACATGCTTTCCGTCCTTTCACTCATATCAAAGGGTAGGAGCCTGCCGCCGGAAGGAACGCAAGGGGGACTCGAATTGCCGCGGCGAACCGACGCCTGGGGCCGAAGGACAGACGCCGCTCCCTATGCGAAGGGCCCTGATATGGAATCCATATCAAGGCCCGCTATGCTGCGCATCAGAACGGATGGTCTTTCCCGATCAGCCCCTGGCTTTCGACAATCCACCAGGGCCGATCTGCACCGAGATCCTTTGCGTCTGAAACCGTCTTCTGGCTTCCGGATCGTTCCGTCGACTCGTCTTCCCATTTCGCCTGGGGCAAAACAGTGACTTCATGAGGCAACGGTCCCCGGTTACAGCGGCGGGCCCGCCAGGGATTTTCACCCTGTTCCGTTATTTCAGAACTGTCTACTCTCTACCGCGGTCCCACCGAACTGTCAAGGGACATTCTCACAGAAAAAGCACCGGCCCGCGACGCCTCCTGTAGCGACGCGGGCCTGTGCCGATGGAAATCCGCTCAGTTTGAGAGAAATGCCTACGCTGTGGCCAGGTCGAAGCCGGGACGATAAGGCTCCTGCACAAATCGCTGGGCGTCAGGGTCGTTGGTGACCTTCATGTTCGGGCCGTCCCAGAGGATCTTCTTCTGCGCGCGGATGGCGACGTCGCCGAGCAGGACGAATTCCGTCAGGCGGGCGCCGTAGCTGAAGTCGCTGCACGCCTTCGGGCCGCCCTTGCAGGCGTCGAGCCAGTTGCGATGATGCCCCTTGCTCCGCGGCAGCTTCTGCGGCGGCCGGCCGTAAGCCTTCATCTTCGACTCCGGGATGATCCGCGGCGACCGGCTCCAGCCGCCGCCCATGATCGTGCCCTTGCTGCCCAGGATCAGGATGCCGTTGCTGCCCTCGCCCATGCGACGACCGGGTTCGAGTTCCGCCGGTCGCGGCGGCTCCAGTGCCCCGTCATACCAATGCACCGTCACGGGACCCCGGCCCTCTGCGGGCCCGAATTCCCAGACCATGTGGTTGTCGTCCGCGATAACCTCGGAATCGACGAACGCGGTCTGGACGGCTTCGACACTGATCGGGTGGCCAAGCTTGAGGGCCGCGAAGGCCGGGTCCAGATTGTGCACGGCCATGTCGCCGACCGCGCCGGTCCCGAACTCCCACCAGCCTCGCCAGTTGTAGGGCGCATACGCCGGGTGGTAGGGTCGATCCGCCTTCGGCCCGAGCCATAGTTGCCAATCGAAACCCTTGGGGACCGCGGGTCGCTCTGTGGGTCGGCCGCGACCGCTCGCCCAGCCGCCGGTGCTGCTCCAGGCGTGGACCTCGCGGACCTCGCCGATTGCGCCATCCCAGATCAGCTCGCAGGTGATCCGATTGCCCTCGTCGCTGCGGCCCTGGTTGCCCATCTGGGTCGCGACGCCCGCCTCCGCAGCCGCCTTGGCCACCGCACGGGCTTCCGCGATGTTGTGGGTCAGAGGCTTCTCGCAGTAGACGTGCTTGCCACGGCGGATGGCCGCCAGCGTGACGAACGCATGCCAGTGGTCCGGCGTCGCACAGAGAATGGCATCGACGTTCTTTTCCTTGTCCAGCATCTCGCGGAAATCGACGTAATCCTTGCACTGGAACTGCGGATTGTCCTGCGAGTAGCGTTGCTCGATCTCGGCCTTGACAGGCAGCCGGCCGGCGACGCCCTTGTAGTACCACTGCTCGTAGTCCGCCTGGTCGCGAGGATCGGCGATGGCGACGATCTGGGCATCGGCCTCCTGGAACAACCCGCGAACGTTGCTCCGTCCCTGCCCGCCGCAGCCGACGATTGCGATGTACACCTTCTCGCTCGGCGCCACGAACTTCGGACCGCCCAGCACGCATCGCGGAACGAGGGTGAACGCCGCCGCGGCTCCTGCCGCCCTGCCAAGGAATTGTCTTCGGGTGCATTTCGAATTCTCTGTCTTCATGTGTGCCCTCTCATCAAAGAACCTAAAGCCGCC
>CAZDTD010000144.1:0-8951 GCA_964507995.1 uncultured Pirellulales bacterium
CGCAAAATCTCGGGGTCTGGGGCGGAGCCCCAGGAGCTACCGAAGTACGCTGAAAACGGATGAGCCTTTTTTGTCCATGGTTTGATGGCCTTGTGTGCGTTTCATTCGGGGCGATCTTGAATGCCGAGTGGGTTGTGGATACGATGGCGGTCTGTTCGCGGTGGATGCAGCACGCGGACGTTCGGATAGACAGCAGTCTGCTGCGGCCATCAGAATGGGAGACACGACCATGCCCCGAAAGAGAGTCCTGGCGTTGTTGAGTGTGTTCGTCGCGGATGGTGTCCTGGCAATCAGCGCCGATGCGTCGCTCGACCGCCGTGCGATTGTCACGCGTCACAATGTGGAGTTGACCCGGTCCGAGCCCGTGCAGGTCGGCAACGGCGAGTTCGCCTTCTCGGCCGACGTCACCGGTCTGCAGACCTTCGAGCCCTGTTGCACGATGTCGCAATGGGGCTGGCATTCGATGCCGTTGCCGGCCGGGACAAAACTCGAGGACTTCCGCTGGACCGAAAAGACCACATGCGGCGGTCGCACGGTCCCGTACCCGATCGGCCGCGACGACGCGATCAGCCGCTGGTTGGCGGCCAATCCACATCGGATCAACCTCGGGCGCATCGGCCTGCGCATGACGCGGACCGACGGTTCGCCCGTCGCTTTGTCCGACCTGCGCGGTGTTCGTCAGACGCTCGACCTGTGGACCGGTCTGCTGCGAAGCCATTTCGAGGTGGAGGGGCAAGCCGTCGAGGTCGAGACCTGCTGTCACCCGACGCGGGACATGGTGGCCGTGCGGATCGGATCGCCCTTGATCGCCGCCGGGCGGTTGAAGGTGGAATTGGCATTTCCCTATCCCGATCTGGGTGGGGGGTATGGAGACTGGAATCGTCCCGAATGCCACGAGACGACTGTGATGATGCGAGCCGGTCGACGCGCGGATCTCGTTCGCTGCATCGATGCGGATGAATACCACGTGAGCTTGGCCTGGTCGATGGACGGCGTCCTCGCGAGTGGCCGTCATCAGTTCACGTTGTCCCCGTCGGGCGGAAACTCGGTTGAGTTTGTCTGCGCGTTCTCGCCTCGCGTACTGCTGGATTCTCTGCCGGGCGTCGCTGAAACGATAACCGCTTCCGCCGAAGGATGGTCGGCCTTCTGGAATTCCGGCGGGGCGATCGACCTATCCGGCAGTACGGATCCGCGATGGAAGGAACTGGAACGGCGGATTGTGCTCTCGCAGTATCTGATGAAGGTCAACGAGGCCGGCTCGCTGCCTCCGCAGGAGAGCGGGCTGGTGAACAACTCCGGCTGGTACGGCCGGTTCCACTACGAGATGGTCTGGTGGCACGCGGCCCACTGGGCCCTGTGGGACCGCTGGCCCGAGCTTCGCAAGAGCCTGGATCTCTACCACAGGTTCCTGCCGATCGCGCGGGAACGGGCTGAACGCCAGGGCTACGCCGGCGTGCGATGGCCGAAATGCACTGGTCCCGACGGGCGGGAGTGGCCCCACCCGATCCACGCCATGCTGATCTGGCAGCAGCCGCATCCGATCTTCTTTGCCGAACTGGACTACCGCGCGCACCCGTGCCGCGAGACGCTGGAAAGCTGGCGCGAGGTGGTCATGGAAACCGCCGCATTCATGGCTTCGCTGCCGTGCAAAGAGGCGACGAGCGGCCGGTTCGTCCTGGGCCCGCCGCAATACGTGGTGTCGGAGAACACCGATCCCGACACGACGCTGAATCCGACATTCGAGCTGGGCTACTGGCGCTTCGGCCTGCGGATCGCCCAGACCTGGCGCGAGCGTCTGGGCCTGCCCCGCGATCCGGCCTGGGACAACGTGCTGACAAATCTGGCGTCGCTGCCCGTGGAGGACGGTCGCTATGTCCTCTACGAGGGAGTGCGGGACATGTGGACGAAGTGGAACTGGGAACATCCGGCGCTGACTGGCGCGTACGGCTGGCTGCCGGGCGACGGCGTGGACCGCGAGATCATGAGCCGCACGTTCGACAAGGTTCTGGAAACGTGGAATTTCGGGCGGACGTGGGGCTGGGATTTCCCCATGCTGGCGATGTGCGCCGCCCGGCTGGGCAGGACCGACGAAGCGATCGATCTGCTGCTGCACGACAAGTTCCCGTTTACTGCCTGCGGCCTGAGCACGAGCGGCCCGTTTCCCTATTTCCCCTCGAACGGCGGCCTGCTCTACGCCGTGGCCATGATGGCCGCCGGCTGGGACGACGGTCCGCAGCGCCCGGCCCCCGGCTTCCCCGACGACGGTCGCTGGACGCTGCGTTGGGAAGGCCTCAAACCGGCGCCGTGATACCCCAGAGTCCTGCTTTGGCAGCGTAGTGCGAGGAGATTGTCGGACCCGCCAAGGCAGGCATGGCGAGGCGGATGTGCTCGATAATCATTTCCTTCCGGCACAGATCCCCCCGCAGGAATACGTATTGCTACGTATTTCTGACCCCAACAGATGCAGGAACCGCGTTTTTGCAGTGGGACAGATTGTCTCGCTGCCGCGAAATGCCGATGAAGAAACCACGTGTAGCCGAACTCGGCATTGCTCTGGAACTTGTTATCCAGGGGGTAGCTATGGTTGGTGTGAGAACGAAAGAGACCGCACGCCGCTTGGCCGAGAATTACGCAGCGCTGAGCTCTGCCTCTGACGGTGTGTTCCTCTACTGCAAATTCGGACGTTATGAGGGTGTCTTCTCCGAGAAACCCTACTTCCTCTTGTCCCACTGCGCCCACGTGCTGTTCACCTTGTGGCGATTCGAGGAAGAGGAGGCCGGCGGACTGTTCCTCGGACAGCCTCGTCCGACCGCCTTTCTGAATGGGCTGAACTTTGGATCGCTTCGATACAACGACTACAAACGGCGCATGCTCCACGCGGATTCCTTCGAAGATCACTGGAGGAATGAGACGCAGTGGTTCGAGTTCTGGATTCAGGTCCTCGGGCAGTGGGACCCGTCGTGCATGGCCATTTATCAGGAGTTTTCCCGTTCCATCCTCGCATGCGTGACGCAGAGCGAAGTCCTGGAGCAGAAAGCGGCGCACAAGACCCACGCGGCGTTTGACCGCTTCATGAGGACGGATGCGGCCGGCGCCGTGATGCTCCGCACTCTCTCGGTGCTGGATGAAGCGATGCGTGGGATTTTGCAGTGCCTGGCTGGATTGGATCCCAGCACGTGTGTTTTCGAGCGCATCTTTGTGATCGCCTCGCTGTTGCACGAGAGTCGCCGCGTCGTGGTCTACCAGACGCCTGCCAAGGGGCCGTATACCCCGCTCGGCGCCACGCGGTGGAGAGCGCCCTCTCCGCTGGGCCGGCTGTTCTGGGGCAGGATGCAGGGCGTCCTGACCGTAGTGCCGCGGCGCGAGGGGGGAGACATCATCTGCACGTATGATCCGCCGTCGCAGCCGAAGAATCGCAGGCGGTCCTGGACGCGAGCGGTGCCGTCTCTGTCGGGCACGTATGAGGAGGAGTTGTTCGCGACGTGGTCCTACGGAACCGGGGAATGCCGCGATGACCCCGGCGCGCCCTCCGATGCCACCGCGCGGTGGACGCTGCAGAACGAGGAAGTCCGACGTCTCGAAATCATCTCCAGACGGATCGATATCCTGCTCGATGGGCTGGGCTGTAATCCGGCGTGCGAACGTTTGATCGAGGAGGTCAAGAGCGTGTCGCGAGACGGCCAGGCGAGATGGAAGGCCGTGGATCTTCCCTGGGCTTACATTCAACGGTTGGACGAGCTGCTGGGCAGGCTGCGGTGCGTCTGTCGTGAGGGGAGTGCCGCCGGAGACAGTGTGATGGCAGAGGGGATTATCGGTCGAGCCTGGTCGATGTCCCCGGCCCCGGCAGACCGGGCGGATTCCCGAAGTCATTGGGAGCGCGAGCCGGTCGATCAGGGTCCTCCGAGCGGAGAAGACGGTGCCGCGGTTCACGCGAATGCAGGGGGGAGCCGAGCCGCGTCCTGAAGCGGTGGGGCTGTTCCTCTCGGCTCTGCGATAGAACGATCTTGCCCACACAGAGTCTCGGCCTTTCCCCATCTTCACGGGCGGGAAATTTCCTTTGACAGGGGCTGGTCAATTGGGTAAGTTGGACTTTTCTAAGGCCCCGCTGTGAAAATGGTTACGCCGAGAGCGACTTGGTTGGAGACCCTGAAATGGAACACAAGATCCTGTTGAAAGAGAGTGACATACCCCGGCAATGGTACAACCTGGCGGCGGATCTGCCGACGTCGCCGCTGCCTCCGCTGGGACCTGGCGGCAAGCCCATCACGCCGGACATGCTGGCCCCGGTTTTCCCGATGAACCTCATCGAGCAGGAGGTCAGCACGCAGCGATGGATCGATATCCCCGAGGAAGTCCTCGACATTCTGTACCGGTGGCGTCCGGCGCCGTTGCGTCGGGCGGTCTACCTGGAGAGATTCCTCAAGACGCCGGCCCGCATCTACTACAAGGATGAGAGCGTCAGCCCGCCGGGAAGTCACAAGCCCAACACGGCGGTCGCCCAAGCATATTACAACAAGGTCGCTGGCATCAAGCGACTGACCACCGAGACCGGCGCCGGACAGTGGGGTAGTGCCCTGGCTTTCGCCTGTGCCCTGCTGGGCTTGGAGTGCAAAGTGTACATGGTGCGAATCAGCTTCGACCAGAAGCCCTTCCGCAAGTTGATGATGCAGGTTTGGGGCGCCAAGTGCGTCGCCAGTCCGAGCACGGAGACTCAGATGGGCCGCAAGATCCTGGCCGAGATGCCGGATACGCCGGGCAGCCTGGGCATCGCCATCAGCGAGGCCATCGAAGAGGCCGTCGCAGACCCTGAGGGCAAGACGCGATACTCTTTGGGCAGTGTGCTCAACCACGTCCTGCTGCATCAGACGATCATTGGCCAAGAGGCCAAGAAGCAGTTGCAGGTGGCCGGCGAGAGGCTCCCGGACATCATCATCGGCTGTGCCGGCGGCGGCAGCAACTTCGCCGGACTGGCCTTCCCCTTCGCCGCGGACAAGATCAACGGCGCCAAGATCGACATCATCCCGGTCGAGCCTGCGGCCTGCCCGACGATGACACGTGCGCCGTTTGTGTATGACCACGGGGACACCGCGGGAATGACGCCGCTGCTGGCCATGTACTCGCTGGGACACACCTTTGTCCCGGCCCCGATCCACGCGGGCGGGCTTCGTTATCACGGCATGGCCCCGCTGGTCTGCCAGGGCATCGTGGAAGGCCTGTTCTCACCGAGGTCGTACGTTCAGAGCAAATGCTACGAAGCGGCGCTGACCTGGGCCAAGACCGAAGGCGCCATTTGCGCCCCGGAAACCAGCCATGCCATCGCCGCGACCATCGACGAGGCGATCAAGGCCCGCGAGGAAGGCAAGGAAAAGGTCATTCTGTTCAGTTACAGTGGACACGGGCTGATGGACCTGACCGGCTACGACAAGTTCATGTCCGGCCAGCTCACCGATTACGAATTGCCCGAAGAGGTCCTGCAACAGTGCACCAAGGACCTGGATAAAATGCCGAAGGCCCCGATGAGAAAGAGCGGTCGCTGGTAGCTTCTGCGACCGGTTTCCGGTCCGGCCGCGAAGGAGTGCGGCCGAGCGATTCATGGATCTTTGTAAGGAGGAACGCACGATGAAACGCGTCGTTTTCGCGGCCGTTTTGCTGGTGGCGGCAACCGCCATGGGGCAGGATTGGGAAGGCGACCTGCAGGATGGGACTGAGTCCGAGGTTGCGCCGCTCCACGTCATGGTGGGCGCCACCTGGGACAGCAAGTACATCTGGCGCGGCTTCGATATGTACGACGACAAGAGCGCGACGCATCTCCTGGTCGACCTGAACCTGTTCGAAACCGGCTTCGGCGTCAGCGTCGTCGGGCACCGCGCCAACTCGAGCGGATTCGAAGAACAGGAGCGATGGGACGGCACCGTCTACTACCAGAGCGGCCTATGGGCCGGCGAACCCTACGCCATGAACTTCCGCTTCGGCTTCGTCCATTACCTGTTCCCCGAGCTCAACGACGCCGAGTCACGGGACATGCAGGAAGGGCAGGTGGTTCTGGCTTGGCCGAACCTCCTCCCGATCCAGGGTCTGCAGCCCAGTTACGCGGCGATCAAGATGTGGCCGGCGGACAGCGGCTCTCAGCTTCCCGACTCGGCTTCCGGCTGGATGCACATCTTCATGCTCGACTACGGATTCAGCGTCCCGGCCGTTGTCCCGGGCATGTCCGATCATGTGATCACGCTGCATTCGGAAGTGGTCTACAACGGCGGCGTTTCCGTGACGCAACGGTTTCCAAACCCCGATCATGACGTGACGCACGCCGTTTTCGGCGCCTCGACGGATCTTGCGTTTGGCGAGGGCGGCAATATCGTCCTGACGCCGGCGGTCTACTATCAGATCACCATGGAGAGTTCGATCAGCGAAGACGGCGACAAAGACAACGAGCTGTGGGTGAGCCTTGGGCTCAAGTACAGCTTCTGATCGGAGTTTGTCCCCTGTGTATTTCCCGGGCCGGCCCTGAAAAGCCGGCCCAGGGTTTTTCCTTGTTACGCCGAGTGCGTATAGTAACGGTCCGGTGGGTGCATCTTGTCCAGCCGCCGCACGTGCTTTGTCATCTCCCGGGCGAGCGAGCCGACGTCTGTCCCGATGTCGGCCGCGTACGTCGATACGAGCAGTTCCTTAAGATCGCCGTCGAAGTAACGCGTTGCCATGCTCCAGTGGAGTTTGGCGAGGTCCTTGATCTTGCGTGATGGGCTCCGCACGTTCCGCGTCATGCGATGCAGGTCGATGACGTGGAAATCATACCCTTGTCCGAACGTCGCAGCGGGAGTGAACAGATGCCAGACCGACAGGTCGGGCAACGAGACGTTCAACGCGTGAATCCTGCAGGCCAGCTTCGCTATCTCGATGACGAGGCCTTCTCGTGCGGGCCGGTCGAGGTCCTGCCACCGGTCGATCACGAGGTCCAACAGGCAGGCGGATTCGAGTTGCCGGGTGATCAGGAAGGACCGCCGTTCGAATCCCAGCGTGACCTGTTCGCCATAACAGAGGGGCTTATAGGTCCCGACGCCGTTTTCGAGCAGGCAATTGGCGTTGCTCCATTCCACGGCGGCCAGGGACATCGGCTGGCCGAATTCCACCAGGGCCGCCAGGACATCCTTGGTGTGCGGCTGGTGGAATCGCTTCAGGAAACACGTCGTGGGCGGGGGGCCGTCGAAAGCCAGTTTTGTCACATCCCGCCTCTGGTTCTTGTTGATGACAAGCCCCTCGGTTTCTTCGAAAAACTGGGCGAAAGTCGTGAGTCCGCATCGGCTGAAGTAACCCTGCCAGGAATCTGCAAAGACAAGTTTGTCCATTATGACACGCTCATCCGTTGGCCCTCCACAGGCCAGCCGCGAGCAGTCCCGCCACCAGGGCGAGCGAGCCGACGGTGTGAAGGAGTACGGTCGTCTGGTTCGCGCTGTACCGGCCGGGCACGGCCAGGTCCTTGCTGTTGGCCCCTCGCATGGCGAAAATTGCCAACGGCAGCGTCAGAAGATAAAACGTTCCGGCCAGGAACGTGATGCGATGCGTGAGCATCAGGGCCGCGATGGGATAACTAACGAACGCCAGAACCACTCGATAGATCCAAGCTGCCCGCTCGATACCCAACAGAACGACCAGAGTCCTCTTGCGGACCTGGCGATCGGCGGGCAGATCGGGAAACTCGTTGATGAGGATCACCAGGAAGATCAGGATCGCGACGATTGCGGCCGGCAACAGAGGCAGCAGATCCACGGACCGGGCCTGGAGATAGTACGAACCATACACGGGAAGGATGCCGAACAGAAAAGCGATTAACACTTCGCCCACGCCGCGATAGCCCAGTTGAAGGGGCCGGGCGGTGTAGAAGAAGCCGCCGAGCACGCCGAGCAGGCCGATCCCGAGGATGAACAGGCTCCGCGTCAGCGCCACGATGATCAGTCCAATTCCCGATCCGACGGCCAGATATGCCAAGCCTGCCAGGAGCGTGGCCTTGGGCGAGAGGATCCCCTGTTGGATGAACTGCCTGCCGCCGGAGAAGGGAGTCGGGTGCTCGTTCACCCAGTCGTTTCGCGAGAGGCTGTCGAAATAGTCGTTGACGACGTTGGCTCCGGCGTGGAGAGCCATGATCGCAAGCATCGCCAGTAGGAACAGACCCACCTGAAAGCTGCCTGTCGCGGCGTACCCCAACAGCGAGCCCACGAGCACCGGTGCGGTGCTGGCCGAAAGATACTGCGGCCGTGAGGCCAAAAGGATGGTGCGCAGTCCCGCCGGCAGTGCCTGGATTCTCACAGATGATTCCTTCAATGCGCCTTCTTCGAAACCGTTTACGAGCCGGATTGTACCGCACAGGGGGGGCGTGTCAATCCCGGGCAACTGCCACCCTGGCAGAGCGGGCAGCACAGCCTGCTATTCTGCCAGACTGCATCCATCCCTTATCCGTTTGTAAGTTTAGCTGGAGCAATGTTTTATGGTTTACTGTCTGGTAAGAAGGCCTCTGGCATGCCGTTTGCACGACAGTCTCAAGCTGGTGTAACTATGGTAGCTCAATGGTCACAAGTCGGCGATGTGAACGTACTGGCCAGTGCGGCGGACTGGGCCTGGCCGGACGCGGTTCGCAGTATTTTCAAGCCCAGGGGCGTCAACCTCCTGATGGCCCAGAACCCCGCTGAGTTTGTGAACATCATCGCGACCAGACGGATTCACACCACGATCGTAGACGTCGATTCGGTGCAGTCCGATGGACTGACGACGGTCAAGATCATTCGGATGGACTATCCGCTGGTGCCGTGCATCGTTTTGACGCACAAAGTGGACAAGGAGACGCTGGGCAAGGCCCTGCAGCTCGATGCCTTCGGCGTCATCGCCAAGCCGGTGAACATGGACATTCTGCAACAGGTGCTCAACCGACTGTTTCTCAAGAAGTACAACAGCGATCTGTT
>CAZDTD010000145.1:0-8874 GCA_964507995.1 uncultured Pirellulales bacterium
CGCACCCGCCGAAGAAATGGGCCGAAACCATAACCACCGGGATCGAGACCGCGACACGGTCGTCCACCGCGGTCAGCATGAAGCTCTGCGTCCCGCCGCCAGAGGCGCCGGTGACGGCGATACGTTTTGGATCGACGTCCTTCATCGACGTGAGGAAGTCCACTGCGCGAATGCTGTTCCAAAGCTGGAGCTTGAAAGCCTTCGCCTGTCTGTGGTCCCAGCCGGCGTTGGCCCAGTCACCATAGCCGACCATGTCATACGCAAAGACCACCGCTCCCATGCGAGCGAAAGTCGCGCAGCGTTTCTGCATATCCGGCCGGAACCGACCGTAGTCGTTCGGATCGCTCCAATGACCGTGCGGACACAGAATCCCCGCGAACGGGCCGGTCCCTTTCGTCGGCCGGTACAGATTGCCTGTGACGAACACGCCGGGCAGGCTCTCGAACGCCGCGTTTTCCACGGTGTATCCATCGTGCTCCCGCTTGCTGTGGAGGATCGGGTTCAAAGGGCATTTCTTCGGCAGCGGCAGCAGCTCGACGCCGCGAAGGATGCCCTCGCGAATCCGCTGCGCCCTCTGCTGCCACTGGGCCTGCGTCGAATACGTCGCGGCGAATCGGGCAAGCTGCTCCTTCGCCTGTTCCTCCGTCTGGTAGTTCCCGACGCATAGTTGCGGCTCCTCGACCGCCGCCTGAGCCGACCACGACAACAGCATCACGATCCCAGCCACGACCTTCCACATGCTTCGCATACCAGACTCCTGCAAATCAAGGACCAAGCGTGAAGCGGTAGGATGCGTACCACGCACCGTTCAAACATCGAATGTACAAAAGATGGTGCGTGGTACGCACCCTACTCAAATATCGACCTTCAACCTTCCATGAATCACCAGTTCGCCAACGGCTTGACCTGGGCCGTCTCGACGATCTTGCCATCGTTCCATCGCGGCGAAAGGAGCACCGCCACACACGTACTGCCGCTCGCCTGAGGCAGCCTGACCACGAGCCGCCGGACGCCCGCGTTTTTGTGTTGCGGCGGCTCCTGCTCGGCCGATTCGATTGTGAAACCACCATCCCGCGGGCTCAGCAAGCGGGCAGTCAACTCCCGCCCCCTGAGCTTGAGCACCGCAACCGTTTTGTCCCGGACCTCGATCTCGGCGTCGGTCGTCATGCCCCACGCCAGTTCGCACGGCGTCTTGACATCGAACTCATCCTGGACGAGCACGGCGCGTCTGTCCCCAAGCATCGTCAACCCCCGGCGGGCGCTCGTCGCCCAATCGTCGTAGGCGTCGGTCAGCTCGACCACGACTGCGGGCTGCGGACCGTTGATCTCGGCCTTCGCAATGGATGATTTCGCCAGCGGGTCCTGGTCCCGGCCGCCGAGCGTGACGACATTGTGACTGGCCGAGTTGAGCCGATAGTACGTCCATCGTTGCCCCCCTCGCCCGCTTGCCCAGTAGCCCGGCAGGTTGTAGTTTTCCGAGCCCAGGTCACGCACCCAGCGGACTCCGAGCGCGTCCAGCTCGAAATTGCCCAGGTCCAGGTGCCCATGGTTGACCTGGTTGTAGCCTGCCTTGATGCCCGCGAACAGGGCATTCGGATCGTTCCACGCACTTCGCAGGGTGACCACTTCGACGGCGCCCCGGAAATAAGCATCGAGCTGTTTGCGGATCGCCCGGGCTGGCGGTCTCGCTGAATACCACACCAGGTGGGCCGCACTGGCAGATCGCTCCGCAATCTGCTCGTGCTCCGACCACGCATAGAGCGGGTTGTGGAATGTGCGGGCCAGCCAGAACATGCAGGGCATCGGCCTGCGGGAGCTTCGCTCTCCCACGTCTGCAAAGTTCAGGTACAAGCCCGTCGGACCGGTGGTGTAGACGGGGAAAGAACCCGCCTTCCACAGGCCATCGACTTCGATCAGGCCAAAGGTGCTGCCCAACGCCGTATCGAGCGCCGTCAGACCATAGGCGGTGTAGTGCGTCGCGTAGCTCCAGTAGCCCGGGCCCTCGCCCCAGGCGCCGTCCGGGCCGTAGCTCTTGATCGCCAGGGGCAGGGACTTGATCGCGGCCGGGACAATCCGCTCGGCGTAGTTCGGATCGGTCTCCGCGATGGCCAGGGCGCCGACGATCAGGCCTCCGTTGCAGACCTGGTTCCAGTTGTGCTCGCTGCGGACCCACCAGCCGTCCTTCGCGTAGACCTCCAGGCCCGGCTTGAGTCCCTTCTCGATCAGGGCGGCCCGGATCAGGTCCCGACTGGCCGGATCGAGGTAATCGTAGAGCCAATCGTATCCGACGCCGACCGCATGGGACATCTCCGCGGTGTCGAGGAAATGCGACGGGTTCCAGTCCGGGAAGGCACAGACCTGCAGGAGGTTCTCCTTCGCCTTGGCGGCGTACCGTTCCTCCCCGGTCCACCGCCAGGCCATGCCCAGCGAGTAAATCCGGCGCAGGCAGTCCCGGCTGACGCTCAGCAGTCGGGGTCCCTCCAGCCGGTAGACCAGCGGCGGCCTGCCCAGGCAATCGTTGGCGTCCTTTCGCACATCCAGCACGCACTTCTGCAGGATCGGGTCCTCCGAGTACGAGGCCCGCAGCCAGCCCAGATCGGCCTTCTTCAACATCAGTCGCGGATGGCTGCGATCGAGGGTGGACAGGATGGAGGATTCTTGCGAGGCGTGCGCCCGTCCGATGGGACACCATATCGCGATGCAAAGAACGACCAGCGACGACGGAAGCTTCATGACACCTCCCGATTTACAATTCCCGATTGGCAGTTTACTATGTAGCGTGTCCTTCGAGCCGGCCCACAACCGAGCCCTCGAGAATAGTAAATGGTCAATGGGAAATAGTAAATGGCAAAGGTAAGCAAGTACGTCTATCGGACGAAACGAGAGGTGGGCATCGCGGCGGCCAACTGCGCCGCCCAGGCGATCCGCAGCGCGATTCGCAACAATGGCCAGGCCAACATCATCCTCGCGACCGGGGCCAGCCAGTTCGAGATGCTCGAACAGCTCGTCGCCAGCCAGGGGATCGACTGGCTCAAGGTCGCCATGTTCCATCTGGACGAGTACATCGGCCTCGGCGCCGACCACCCGGCCAGCTTCCGGCGATACCTGAAAGAGCGATTCGTCGATCAAGTCGCTCCGCTGCGGGCCGCGTATTTCGTCAACGGAGACGCCGAGGACCCCGCCGAGGAATGTCACCGGCTCGGCGTCCTGCTCAAGGCCTACCCCATCGACGTCGCCTGCATCGGCATCGGCGAGAACGGCCACCTGGCCTTCAACGACCCCCCCGCCGATTTCGAGACGCAGGAGGCGTACCTCACGGTGCAGCTCGACGAGCAGTGCCGCAAACAACAGCTCGGCGAAGGCTGGTTCCAGTCGATGCGAGAGATCCCCACGCAGGCGATTTCCATGAGCATTCAGCAGATCCTCAAGAGCAAGCAGCTCGTGGTCACCGTGCCGGACATGCGGAAGGCCCGGGCGGTAAAGGCCGCCCTGGAAGGGCCCGTGACGCCGGAATGCCCTGCTTCGATCCTGCGACAGCATGGGAATTACACGCTCTTCCTCGACGAGCACTCGGCGTCGATGCTGGCCGATGAATCGTAACTCCGAAGGACGACCATTCCATGAACCAGAACGCCGAGGAACGACGAGCCGACGCAGGGAGGATTCCGGGCCTGGTCGATCTCCAGGTCAACGGCTATAACGGCGTGGACTTTTCCGGCGGCGATCTGACCGCAGCGGATTTCGCGACCGCCTGCCGGCAACTGCTGGCGGCAGGCGTCACGGCCTTCCTGCCCACTTTGATCACGAGTTCCACCGACGTCTACGAGCGGAATCTGCCCCTCATCGCCGAGATGATGGCCAAGGACGAGTTCCGTGGCCGCGTCCTCGGCATCCACCTGGAGGGCCCCTTCATCTCCCGTCAGGACGGCGCTCGCGGTGCCCATACAGCGGCCTGGGTCAGGAATCCCGATCCCGGCTATCTCGACAACTTGATCGACCTGGCGAACGGCCAGGTCCGGCTTTTGACGATCGCGGCCGACCAGGAGGGTGCCGCCGAGTTGTCGCGTCATGCGACGGACCGTGGAATTGCCGTCTCGCTCGGCCATCACATGGCCACCGACCGGGACCTGGACCGGTTGGCCCGCGCCGGCGCCAAGGCCCTCACGCACCTGGGAAACGGCGTGCCGGCCATGCTGGAAAGACATCGCAATCCCCTCTGGGCCGGACTGGCGAACGATAGCCTTTCCGCCACGCTGATCACCGATGGACACCACCTGCCGCCGACGCTCATCAAGGCGATCCTCCGGGTCAAGGGCGTGGATCGCTGCATCGTGATCAGCGACGCCTCGCCGCTGGCGGGAATGCCGCCGGGCAGGTACAGATCGATGGGAGCGAACGTCGTCCTGGACGAGAGCGGGAGGCTGTATAACCCCGCTACAGGCTATCTGGCCGGCTCCTCGGCGACCATGCCGCAGTGCGTGGACTACCTGCGTTCGCTGGGCCTGCTCGACCAGTACGATCTCACGCGAGTGTGCTTCACGAATCCGCTTCGACTGATCGGACGCAGTCCCGAGGATGTCGCTCTCGACTGAGGGACAGCGCCATCGATCCGTGGACAGACAGGAGGAATGGTATGACTCCGACTTGGAATCGCATCGTCGTGGCTGTGATCCTGGGCTGGTTGGTCGTCTCATCGCCGGCAATCGGCGACGACAACAGTCAGGACAATACCCTGACCTTCTTCGCCTGGTCCGATCAGCACGTCCAGACCGACGGCAACGGCGAGCACCTGATTCCGGCAATCGATGCGATGAATTCGCTGCCGGGCACAGCATATCCCGAGGCCCTCGGCGGCGCGGTCGCCAAACCCGCCTTCGTCTTCGGACTCGGCGACATCAGCGAATGGCCGACGGTCGCTGCGAAGAACACCTACGAGCAGCTCATCACCAAGCGGTTGAAGTTCCCCAGTTTCGACATCGCCGGCAATCACGACCTCGGCGGCCTGTCGCCCAGTGATACCGTCGTGAACTGGCTCATCCAGCGCCATAAGACCCTCCGCTACACATTCGAGAAATCCGGCGTGACGTTCATCGCGTTGTTCTCCGAGTACGATGAAACGTTGAATAATCCCGCCCAGCCCATATCGAAGCAGGCTCTCGACTACCTGCGAAAAATCCTCGCGAAGGTCCCCAAGGGCAAACCGGTGGTCGTGGCGACGCATCTATGCTTTGACGCAATCACCAACAGGGACGAGTTCGTGGACGCCTTTGGCGACGCGAACGTGATCCTCGTCCTGGGCGGCCACTACCACAAGGCCGTGGTAAGCCAATACCGCGGAATCAACTTCGTCCAGTGCCCGTCCCCCGAGCCGAAATCCGCAGGCGAGTTCACGGTTGTCCGGATCACAGAAACCCGCCTCACCGCAATTCCCTTCAACTACCGGGAGAACCGCTGGACACAGGAAAAAGGCAAGGTTCTGGACACCCCCATCAAAGGTCCGGTGAGAACGGCTTCGGCAACACGGGTTGCAGCGTGGCAGAAGTAACCCTGTTTCAATCGCAGAGGCCCTCGCCATCTTGATAATCGAGTTCGCCCATCGTGTCACAGGAGATATTCTTCGATTCACGTATGATTCATCGCTTGGCAGGATTGGCACGGCATCACACTGTGAGCCCCCTTTGGAGGTCGCCGGGTTTTGCTTTTCCACCATTTGCCAATTGCAGGATCGAGTGGATTCTTCAATATCTTCCCCCCACCACCGCATATGGGATGAATGACGATTGGCTCTGGACACTCGGATATTACAGGATCACCTAATCTCGCCTTTAGGTTTAAGGATGACCGGCGGAGGATTATCGAGTTCAATAGCTCGCCATTAGTCTTGGCTTCCCAGTAGGAATTAAACTGGATCTCAAACATCTTGGCTTCTCCCTCATCGCAGGTTCTCAAGAAATAGTGTATCCCCCAAACACAGCCGCACTTTTCCACTTTGCCAGATCTAAGTTTCTCCCAGGCAACGGGGCAGTACCAGTGTATTTTTTCTTCAGGCACGTCGAGTTCCCACAATACCCGGTTGTATTTTTCCCATTCATTAGGTGCGGAAGTTGCTTCTTCGTAGTCCTTGTAACACCATATCAATTGGTTGCTGTCAACCAGGCTAAACACCTGTTGGTAAGCCTTTTCGTGTTGGTTTGCTTCTCGCGGGTCTATCTTTTTCTCCTCGTGGAGGAAATGCGAATACTGAATGCTGTCGACCTTCTTATCGCTATTCGCCAGGGAAAAGTCCCGACTTTGCCATGTCCACAAGTGCATGTTATCCTCGGTCTATGAATCGTCCACAGGAGGGACCTGTAATCCCCGTGCGTGTATGAGCAATCGCCATCCTGCGAGGTGTTTTTCACCCACGGACGCAGCCCCTCGCATAAGTTTCCATCCTATGTCTGTTATCGACCGAGACAACAACCGAAATAAGAAGAAGACTGGGAATCCCGAGGTCAGTTTTGGAAATCGGAAATTACCCTGCTGGTTACACTCTACAGCATAAGCGACACCAATTTTACTTCCTTCGTTTCACGCACGACGCGTGACACATCCACCACGACGGACTTCGTCGGCGATGGCTGCAAGGCCGACCTCTACGACTTTGGCGTCCTGGGCGTAGCTGACTCGGAGGCACTCGTTCGTGTGCGGCCAGGGCTCAGCCAAACCGGGGAAGGAGTAGTGGCCCGGGACGACGAAGACGTTTCGCTGCTTCAATCGCTCGTAGAGCTGCTGGCTCGTGATCGGCAGGTTCGGGAACCACAGCCACATGAAGAACGCGCCTTCCGGCTCGTGGATGTGGTAATCGAGCCCGTCGAAACACTCGTGGACCTGGGCGACCGCCTCCTGCATTTTGTGCTCGTAGAACGGGCGGATCACGTCCCGGCTCATGCGAATGATCTCGCCGGAACGGATCAGGTCCGTGACGAGGGCGGCGCCGACGCCGCCGGGGGCCAGGCTCATCACCGCGTTGGCCCGCGCGACCATCTCGACGATCTCCTCGCTCGCGACGACGATCCCGGTCCGCACGCCGGGAAGGCCCAGTTTCGAAAGGCTCATGCAGACGATCGTGTTCTCGTCCCAGTGCGGCTCGGCGTCCGTGAAGACGATGTTCGGGAACGGCACGCCGTACGCGTTGTCGATGATGAACGGGATGCCCCGGGCGCGGGCCAGGTCGCTGAGCTTCTCCAGCTCGCAGTTCGTCAACACGTTGCCGGTGGGATTCGTCGGGCGCGAGACGCAGATCGCGCCGATGTCGTCGGCAATCCGCAGACTGTCGAAATCGACGTGGTACTTGAACGTGTGCTCGTCGAGGTGCTCGATCTGCGGCTTTTTCGCGGCGAACAGGTCCGGACTGAGTCCCACGTCGGCATAGCCGATGTACTCCGGGATCAACGGAAACAGGACCTTCTTGCGGGAGCCGTCGTCGAAATCGCCTGCGAACAGGTTGAACAGGATGAAGAAGGCGGATTGGCTGCCGTTGGTGACGGCGACGTTGCGAGGGCCGATCCGCCAGCCGAACTGGTCGTTCAGCAGCTTAGCCACCGCGCAAGCGAATTCGGCATTCCCGTGCGGCGGATCGTAGCTGCCGAGGGCCCGGTCCAGCCGGCCGCCATCATCGAGCATCGCCGCAACGCTCCGGCGGAATCGCTCCTCCACGGCGGGGATGTGCGCTGGGTTTCCGCCTCCGAGCATGAGGACATCCTGCTCGCTGGACGCCGCGGCTCCGAGGTCGTCCATGAGTTGCCCGATGCCTGACTGCACCGCGATCTTCTTGCCGAATTTCGATACGTTCATGGCAACGATATGATTAGTCCCTCCCGCCAGGCAAGTCAACCGTTTTCGGGGGCGATACACATCGGAAGTGCATGACCGTTATTGCGCAGTCCGGAGTTCCGCCTTCAGGCGGCGAAAGACCGCGTAAACGCGGAACTCCAAACGGCTGAGGAAAGGCCCTGCCTCTCTGAGGGGACGTCTCAGACCTGCACGGCCTGTCGCGGCAAGAGGAAGTAGAGCCATTTTTCGAGGACGCGCTGGCCGCGGATCGCCGAGGTCGCCCTCGCGTAGAGATCCAATTGCCCGCGATAGAGCTCGACCCGTTTGGCCACCTCGGGTCCCGAGACGCGGTCCGTCTTGAAATCGATCACGAGCAGCCCCTCCGGCGTCTGGACGAGCAGATCGATCACGCCCTGGACGACGATGACCTCGTTGTCTTCCTGTGGCTTTGCGGCGGCCACCTCACAAGCGGGCAGGCCGAACGTAAACGGCCACTCTTGCCAGATCGTGTTCCGATTGTCGCACGCGATTCGACCGAGATCGCTCTCGAAAAACGCCAGGATCGCCTGCACATCGATGCCGTCGGCCACATTCTGCGGAATCGCCCCTCCGCCGACAAGCCGGTCCCGAGTCTGCTCGATCACGCCGAGCGTCACAGACTGCTTCAGATCGAGCGAAGAGATCACCAAGTGAGCCGCGGTGCCGAGCACACGGGCGGGAACGGCGCCGCCCCTCTCCCCGCCGGGCACAACGAACGCGGCCGGCAATCGCTCCAAGGCACCCAAGCTGTCGTGTGGTTTGAACTCATCGTTCGGGTGCGTCAACCGAGTGACGGAATCCTTCGCACGCCGATGCACGGCATCCGGGAATCGATATTGCCGGCCCAGTTCGCTCCGGATCACCGCGAGGAGGGCGAGGTCTCGTTCGCTCGTTCGACCTCCCTCGGAAAACGCGGGCACGACCTTGGCCGCACGCAGCGACAGGACCCGCTGGGACAGTCGCCTGAGGTCGTCGCCGGCGCACAACCGCAGACTAAAGAGCCCGTCGTCTCTCGCGTCC
>CAZDTD010000146.1:0-8832 GCA_964507995.1 uncultured Pirellulales bacterium
CGGAAAACCTCCCTTGCACGACCGCTTCGGGCGTGCTCGGATCACGAATGTACGCCAAAACCGGATGAACCCTAATTTTTCTGGCACCCGGGCGGTTTCTCTCGATGGACAGAGGAAGGAACGGACTGATCCGGAGTCCGCCGCGGAGGGAAAAGGGCAGGTCGGGCCTGCTTTGAGGGGGAAAAATCTCTTGTCTCGATTTTTCCCCCTCAAACCCCGGTCGCGCGTCGCAAGCCCGGTCACTCCCATTCTTCAACGAACCGGCCCCGGAGGGGCCCTCCGGGCCCAGGCCCGGAGATTTCGTTGAAGAATATAGGCCCGACCTGCCCTTTTCCCTCCGCGGCGGGAGTTCATCGCGTTGGAGCCTCCAGCAGTCGAGACGCTGCGCACCCTCTGACACGAGCACTTCGCTCGTGTTCTATGCTGGAGGCCTTAACGCGCAAAACTCCCAGGCAGGCCCGCTTCGGGCCTGCATTGTGCCCGCGGGATGGCAACCTCTCCCGTTTGCTTGAGCATCCTGCGTCTGCCAGAAAATCTGGGCACATCCTGTCGCCGATGAGTCCGAGAATCTGGTTGCTTCGGGCGGGTGAATCGGGTATAAGAGACGTACGGATGCGTGGGGCCTTGGTGTGGTTTCAGCGTGCAAAGAGCGAGCGATGTGCGTCTGAGCGGTACGGCAGGAGGCCCGTATGCGACACGTTTGGTTGTGCATAACGGTCCAGGGGGCGGTGGGAGAACTCTGTATTCATTTCGTGTCTTCACATCTCGTTTCGTGGTTCTGCAATTCAGACAACTGAGTTGAAAGGAGGACGAAGTATGTGTGGAAGAACGATTTGTGCGTGGGTTGTGATTCTGGGCTTGGCGTCCCTGGCGGGCGGACAGGAGTGGGACATCGAGATCCCGTCGGTGAACAAGCCTCCTGTCCTCGACGGCGAGATGGACCCGATCTGGTCGATCGCATCGGTCCAGTACATCGGCACGCGGATCGACGGGACGGTCGCGTCGCCTGCGGATTGCTCGGGCAGTTGGCGGGCGATGTGGGATGCTGAGTACATCTACGTGATCGTGGACGTCAACGACGAGGCGCTGTTCAACGACTCGGGCAGCGCGTACCTCGACGACAGCGTGGAGTTCTACTTCGACGGAGGCAACAGCAAGGGCGCGGGAACGCCGTTGGCGGATGACGACCGCCAGTACACCTTCGGCTGGACTGCGACGGACACCCAGGGAACGAACACGAACCTCGTCGGCGTCGAGCACGCGCAGGTCACCACGCCCACCGGCTGGCGGATCGAGATGAAATTGCCCTGGTCGTCGCTGCAGGGCGACGCCCCGGCGATGGGGGATCTGATCGGAATCGACGTCTTCATCAACGACGACGACAACGGCGCCGACACGCGGGAAGCGCAGGTGGCGACGTTCGCCAACGACAGCGGGGATTGGCAGGTCCCTTCCGACTGGGGAACGGGCATCCTCGTCAAGGGCAGCAGCGAGAAGGCCGCCGGACCGCAGCCGGCGGACGGGGAAATGGATGTGCCGCGGGACGTGGTTCTCGAATGGGTTCCCGGCGAGTTTGCCGCCGGGCACGATGTGTACTTGGGCACGATTCGGGATGACGTCGCCGGCGCCGACCGGGCGAACCCGCAGGGCCTGCTGGTTGGCGAGGGCCAGGCGGACGCGCAGCACGATCCGGAAGGGCTGCTCGAATACAGCCAAACCTATTACTGGCGGATCGACGAGGTCAATGGGGCCCCGGACAACACGATCTTCGACGGCGAGGTCTGGCGTTTTACCGTCGAGTCGTTTGCCTATCCGATCTCCGGTCCGATCGCCGCGAAGGCCTCCAGCCAGCAGCCCTCCTCGCCCGCGGGCAAAAGCTGCGACGGCTCCGGCATCAACGAGTTCGACGAGCATTCGTTCGAGATCACGGACATGTGGGTCACCAACCCCGGCCTGCCGGCCTGGATCGAGTACACCTTCGACAAGGAGTACAAGCTGTACGAGGCGCGGGTCTGGAACGCCAACTCGGAACTCGAACTGCTCATGGGCTTCGGGGCCAAGGACGTTGCGATCCAGTACTCCGTCGACGGCCAGAACTGGATCGATCTGGAGAACGTGCCCCCATTCGGCCAGGGCACCGGTGAAGAGACGTACACCGCGAACACCGTCGTCGATTTCGGCGGCGTCACCGCGAAGCACGTCAAACTGACCATCAACACCATCTACGGCTTCACCGGGATCGCCAGTCTCAGCGAGGTTCGATTCTACTATATTCCGGTGCAGGCCTTCCGGCCCGATCCCGCGGACGGGGTCGCCCAAGTCGCTCTCGACGCGACGCTGAACTGGCGGCCCGGCCGGGAGGCGACCTCGCACGAGGTCTACTTTGGCACGGACGACGCCGCCGTGGCGGAGGGGACCGTCCCGGTCGAGACTGTGACTGGACGCAGCTATACGCCGGCCACCATGGATTTCGGGACCGTGTACTACTGGAAGGTAGACGAAGTGGGCGACGCAGGGACCTATGCGGGCGACCTCTGGAGTTTCACCTCGCAGGAGTATGAGATGATCGACGATTTCGAGAGCTACACGGACGACATCGACGCGCATGAGACGATCTGGGACGCCTGGATGGACGGTGTGACTACGGAGGCCAGCGGTTCGCAGGTTGGGTACACGAATTCGCCGTTCGCCGAGACGAGCATTGTCCACGGCGGCCGTCAGTCGATGCCCTTCGCTTACGACAACGCCACGAAGTTCTTCTTCAGCGAGGCCGAGCGGTCGTTCGAGCCGGCCCAGAACTGGCTGGTCCACGGCGCCACCGAACTGAGCCTCTGGATTCAGGGCTATCCGGCGCCGACCGCGGTGGCGGTGACGGAAACCGGCGGCAAGATGGATCTGACGGGTGCCGGCGCGGATATTGAGAGCACCTCCGATGAGTTCACTTACGCCTACAAGACCCTCAGCGGCGATGGAACGCTGATCGCCCGGGTCGCCAGCAATGGGACGGGCAGCCAGACTTGGGCCAAAGGCGGCGTGATGATCCGCGACAGCCTCGACGGCAACTCCTCGCACGCGATGATGGTTATGACCGCCGGGGGCGGCAACGGCGCCAGTTTCCAGTACCGTGCGGCCGCCGGCGGCGCGACGACTGCTGTCGACAGCGCCACGGCGGTCGCGCCGCCGTACTGGGTGAGAATCGAACGAGTCGCAGAAACGCTCACGGGTTCGGTCTCCGCCGACGGCAAGACCTGGCGGCAGATTGGCCAGACGGCCATCGGAATGACGGACCCGGTGTACGTCGGGCTGGCCGTTACGTCGCACGAATCGGGCGTGGATCGGACCTACCAGTTCGACGGCATCGCCGCGACGGGGGCCGTCGCAGACGCCTGGCAGGGGGCCGTGATCAACAGTCCCAAGTACAACGCGGCTGCGAACATGCACGTGCTCGTGGAGGACAGCGCTGGCAAGAGCGCCGCGGTCACCAGCGCCACCGCGGTGACGGAGCCGAAGTGGACGCAGTGGAAGATCCCGATGGCCGACTTTGCCGGCGTGAACTTTGGCAAGGTGCGGAAGATGACGATTACCATCGGCGACCAAGACGCGGCCACGGCGGGCGGGACCGGCATCGTCTTCATCGACGACATTGGATTCGGCCGCTCGGCCCAGTAGTCCGTCTCCATCGCGGCGTATCGAGACATTCGCACGGGGCCTGTGCCCGACGAGTACAGGCCCCGTTTTGTGTTTTGCCTTTCCGCGACAGCGTTCTCACAACACAAAGGTGGCGATTAGCCACAGCATGCCGGCCGCGGCGCAGCCTTCCACGAGTGTGCCGAGCGTCTGGAGACGATAGCCTTCCTTGATGCTCATCTTCGAGAACCCTGTGACGACCCAGAAGTAACTGTCGTTCACGTGGCTGACGACCATGGACCCCGCGCCGATTGTGACGACGGCCAGGGCTCGGCCCATCGGGCTGGCGAGGTGGAGCGATTCGAGCAGGGGGGCTACGATCCCGGCGGTCGTGATGATCGCGACCGTGGAGGAACCCTGGGCGGTCTTGATGGCTGCGGCGACGACGAACGGTAGCAGAATGCTCAGACCGGCGGTGTCGCCGACGTGCGTACTGATGAGGTCGGCGATGCCCGAGTTTCGCAGGACTTTGCCGAACGCGCCGCCGCTGCCGGTGATGATGATAATCATGGCCGCCGCAAGCACGGCCTCGCCCACCCAGCCGGAGGCGGAGAGCATCTCTCTTGTGAGCCGCCTGGGCAGCAGGAAGGCCAGGAGAACGCCCAGCAACAGGGCAACCACTGGCTGGCCGGCGAAGCCGGCGAATTGTGTGAATTGGCCCTCTCCCAACGGATGCGTCGGCAGATCCGCTATGGATTTCAGAACGATCAGGACGAGGGGCAGGAGGATCGGGACGACGGACTTGAGGGCCGATGGGCGGTGCGAATCGGCAACGGCCGGAGTTGGCGTCTCGTCCTGGGCAATCACGTCGGCCGGAGCATTTCGCGTTGCGACGAGGGCGAACAGCCAGCCGACGACCAACGCGGTGAAACTCACCGGCAGTCCCCAGAGGATCACGAGGCCGAGGTCCGCTTCCAGAATGCCTGCGGCTGCGATGGGCCCTGGCGTGGGTGGGACCATCGTGTGAGTTGCGTACAGACCCAGGCTCAGTGCGATTGCGCTGGCCGCCAGGGACGTTCCAGCCCGCCGGGACAGGGCCTTCGCCAGCGGGGCCAGGATGACGAACCCGGAGTCGCAGAAGACCGGGATGCTCACGATGTAGCCGATCAGGCCCATCGCCAGCGGGACGTTTTTCTGGCCGACTACGCGGATCGTCCGTTCCGCGAGCGTCAATGCGCCGCCGGACTTTTCGAGAAAGACGCCGATGATGGCCCCGGCCAGGATCACGATTCCGATGTCGCCGATTGTGCCGCCGAAGCCTGCGTTCACTGCCGCGACGACGTCGGGAAGAGACATCGTGCCGCAGGAGACGCCGTATCCGAAAGCCGCGAACAGCAGGGCGAGGAACGGGTGCAGCTTCCATCGCGTGGTTGTCACGATGATGAAGAGGATCGAGATCGCCAGAAGTATCAGCAGTCGCATAGGCTTCACCTGTTCCTTTCCACAGGACCTCGCCATTCTACAATCGTCCGTTCGGGTGACAAACAGATTCTGATTCCGCTTCGCATAAACGAACCCGGTGTGTCTATGAACCGTGGTGTGCCGGGTTGCGTAGGCATGTCCATATCGGTCGCGGGCCGGCTGGTCTTGGTTGTCCGGTTGGGCCGCGAAAACCCGGCCGTGGAGGCACGGAGAAGGAGAAAGCACATGGCAAAGATCGGTTTGTTCTACGGCAGCACGACCGGCAACACCGTGAAGGTGGCCGAGCTGATCCAGAAGGCATTCGGACCCGGCGAGGTCGATTTGTGCGACGTGGGTGCAGCATCGGCCCGGGACCTGGAGAAATACGACACGCTCATCCTCGGCACCTCGACCTGGCACTGGGGCGGCCTGCAAGACGAATGGGCCCTGTTCGAGGACTTCCTGACCAGTGAGACGCTTGGGGGCAAGACAGTCGCGTTCTTCGGAGTGGGCGACCAGAAGCGGTACGCAGACCACTTTGTCGATGGCATGGGATTGCTCTATGAGAAGGTCAAGCCGCTGGGGGGAAGAGTCGTCGGCCTGTGGCCTCGCGAGGGGTATGATTTCGATTCCTCGGCCGCCCAACTCGGCGAACACCTGGTTGGCTTGGCCCTTGATGAGGACAATGAACCCCAGAAGACGAAAGAACGCGTTGCCGCCTGGGTTCGGCAACTCAAGAAGGAGTTGGAGGCCACGTAACGCTGGTTGCCGGCACCGGAAAGATGCTTGAGCTTCGCCTGCCTTGTGGATATGATAAAGACCAGTGGATCGGCTGCGGGGCCGGACCAGCATCCGCGAAACGAATTGTCGATAGCTGGATGGTGATGACATGCGAAGCTCCTGTAAAACTCTTGCTTGCGTCTGCATTGCGTATCTGGTCTTGGTCTCGGGCATGGGCTCGGCCCGGGCCGACATCGTCCAGGAGGCGGTCGACAAAGTCTCCCTCGGGCAGTACCGGGTCTATCAGGTGGACGTCCAGGACATGGGGCTGGGCCTCTACGGCGGTCCCGTCTATGACCAGGGCTACCGCAACCGGGACGGCTGGCTGGGAGGCGGAACGCTGGGGAATCAAGAGGTCCGTTTGTACCTGGCCGATCAGTTCGCGGCCATGGGCTTGGATGTCTCCATCCAGGGACTCTATCGGAATATTGTCGGCGAGCTGCGTGGGACGCAGCGGCCCGAGGATATCTACATCATCAGCGGCCATTACGACACGACCACCTCTGCGACGAGCGAACGGCCCGGGGGTGACGACAACGCCTCCGGTACCGCCGGCGTGCTCGAAGCGGCCCGGGTCCTGAGTCAGTACGACCCGAACTGTACCCTGCGGTTCATCGGGTTCAACGCGGAAGAAGACTGGATGCTCGGCAGTCAGGACTACGTCCGTTCCATCGTTGTGGCAGGCAAGGAACACGTTGTCGGCGTGCTGAACCTCGACATGATCCTGCGTCCCGGCTGGGACAGCGATCCGCTGGCGACCATCGACGTGGATATTGTGACCGACCTGTCGCAGGCCGGCTGCGCGGCGCTGGCGTACACCTTGATCGATGCGATCACGGCCTACGTCCCTTCGCTCGTGATCGACTCGGCGGCTCCGATCTCGAACAACTGGACCGCGAGCGACCAGGGCCCCTTCATTTCCGCGGGGTATCCTGCCTTAATGATTGCCGAGAATACGGCGATTGATATCTGGTATGGCAACTGCAACCAGTATTATCACAAGCCGGGCGACGCCAGCGACGGCGCCGCCAACGATCCCCTGAGTCCCAGCGGAATCACGTACGATTACGATTTTGCCACGGATGTCGTCCGAGCATCGGTCGCGACGCTGGCCCAGGAAGCGGGAATCGTCGCCAGGGCAGCTCCCGATTTCGTCGAGTTCCAGTCTCTCCGGACGACGGGGGCGCAGGACATTGAGCCGTTCAATATCGGGGACGACTTCTATATTGCCGTTGCGAACAGCCGGGATGAGTTCACCTATGACGTGAATGTAACCGTGCTCAAATGGGACGGAAACGACTTCGTCCAAGTGCAGGCGATCCCGAGCCACGGAGCTGCCGATTGCGAGTTCTTCACCCTGGGTGGCGAACCGTTCCTGGCCATTGCCAATCTGCGGGACGATGTGACGTATGGAGTCGATTCGAAGGTGTACCGCTGGGATGGAGCTGCCTTTGCGGAGTTCCAGTCGATTCCGACGATTGGAGCGGCCGACTGCGAGTTCTTCACGATTGGCGAGGACTCCTATCTCGCCGTTGTCGGCGACGGGACAAACGCGGCGGAAAAAGGCGAATCGGGCCTATATTCTTCAACGAAATCTCTTGGCTCGATTTCGTTGAAGAATGGGAGCGACCAGACCCTCGACGCGCGACCGGGGTTTGAGGGGGAAAAATCCGAGCCCCGACGCGCAGCGGCGCTACGGGCCAAGGAGATTTTTCCCCCTCAAAGCAGGCCCGATTCGCCTTTTTCTGTCGCAACGGCCGACGCGAATTCCGTCGTCTACCGCTGGAATGGGGTTGCCTTCACCTTGTTCCAGACCATCCCGACGCACAGGGCCAGAGACTGTGAATTCTTCGCCATTGGCGACGATTCCTTCCTCGCGATTGCGAACGAGCGCACGGACAGCACATACAATGTGGACTCGCAAATCTACCGTTGGGATGGGACGCAGTTCGTGGAGTTCCAGGCCATCGCCACGCAGGGGGCCGCAGATTGGGAGTTCTTCACCATCGGGGAAGAAGCGTTCCTGGCCGTAGCCAATGGGTACGACGACGTGTCGTGCAACGTGGATTCCCGCCTGTACAAGTGGAATGGGACGAGCTTCGTCACGTACCAGTTCATGCCCACATACGGGGCTGCCGATTGGGAATTCTTTACCATCGGCGACGATTCGTTCCTGGCCGTAGCCAATGGCTATGATGGCTTTACGCGGAGCCTCGATTCGACAGTCTATAAGTGGAATGGCGCTCGCTTCGTGGAGTCCCTGTCGATCCCGACTCACGGTGCGAGCGATTTGGCGTCCTTCACGATCGGCGAGACCTCCTTCCTGGCGGCGGCCAGCAGCCGAAACGACGCCACAAACGACGTTGTGTCGATGGTCTATCAATACGTCGTCCCGCCAACCGGCGATTCGGGTCGGTAGTAGGGCTTTGTTTTTCAACCGAATGTCTTGGCTGTCCCCGGACCGAAGGGCCGCTGCGCGTGGGGGTTCGATTGCGTTGAAGAATGTAGGGTGCGTACCACGCACCAACTCTTGCGTCTCCGCGCGGTCAATGGTGCGTAGTACGCACCCTACAACGCGACATCGCGACTCGACGCGCGACGTTCGGAGTCTCGCCTTCAGGCGGTTCTGGACCGCGTAAGCGTGGAACTCCAAACGGATTCGCCTTTTTCCTCCATGACGCAGGGTGCCATGCTTATGCTTGCATAAGCATGCTCCCCGGATAGCGGATAAGATATGTCCACGTAAGCGGTGAATGTGTATCAGACTGTGATGATCCCCGGAATTGCGTGAAGAACCCCAAAACCGGGGTTCTGTGTTCTATTGCGTCGGGCGATGGCGACCGAGCCACTCGCCTGCCCATCGCTCGGCCTGCTCCCTGCTCGCGACCTCGCCTTCGAGCTGGGCGACATAGAGTTCTTCCGCCAGTTGGCCGAGAGCCGGTCCCGGCACAGCGCCCAGACGCA
>CAZDTD010000147.1:0-8822 GCA_964507995.1 uncultured Pirellulales bacterium
ATCCTCCACATGGCAACCATTGTAGAAGAAAGTCACCGAAAAGGCAAGATCAGATGTTCACACGGCTTGATTGATTTGCCCCGGGGATTGCTCGTTTCGCCCGTGGCATGGGCTTCCAGCCCATGAATCATCGGTTGGATGCCGATGCTACGGAGAACCGCGGGCAGGATGCCCGCGAGACACAAGGGCAAGATGCCCTCGCCACTTCGGATTTCTGCGCCTTTCGTGCCCAATCGCGCAGCCGTTTTTGCGGGGGCCGGAGCCGGTATTGTTGTCAGATGCTTTCGTCGAGCGTCAGGACTGCGGCCAGCGTCGCTTGCACCGTCATGGCGGCGTTTCGGAAGTCGCAGTTCTCCGGGATGTCCCCCTCCGCGTGGTAATTCGGGTCGGCGTAGGGCCAGGAGCCGATGTTGATCACCGCGGCGGGGAAGCCAGCCAGGACGAATGAGCCGTCGTCGTCGCCGGGTCCTGACCGCTCCGCGGCCCGCTGCTGGAGGCCGATGGAATAGCGGGCGTTCACCTCCGCCATCAGCTCGGCCAGCCTTTTGCCTTCGGGCTTTGTGTACGCGGTGACGTTGGTCATTTCCCCGGCGGCTGCCTGCTCCGTTGACTTGGCCCCGATCCCGTCGAGATTGAAGACCGCGACGATGTCGTCGCCTCGCGATTTTGCGTTCTGTGCGGCGGTCTTGCTGGTCCAGGGCCAGTGCTCCTCGTTGCACCAGAGAAAGCGGATAGTGCTTTCGGTGGGGCACGTCGCGAGGACGCGGGCGATCTCCAATACGCCGGCGGTTCCGACGGCGTTGTCGTTGGCGCCGGGCGAGTCGATCCAACTCTGGGAATCCTTGTGCGCCACCAGCACGATGATCTTATCCGGGTGCGAGCGGCCCTTTTTCTCGACGCAGAGGTTGTACGCCGTGTACCAGGGATCTTCAGGTTTCGGCGGGGAGTACTGAGCGTGCTTGGGTTTGCTGGCGTCCCGGCGGAACGCCTGCACCTGAACGCCTTCCCGTTCGACGCGGTATCCCCAGGCCGCCAGCCTGCCGGCAAGGTAGTCGTCGGCTTCGTAGAGCGTGTTCTTCTCGTGTCCGGGCAGGGTGAAGTTCAGCTTGCGACAGGGCAGCGGGTCTTTCGCCAGATGGAAGACGTGTTTCGAGATCTGTTCGCGATCCACGTTCCCGATGAGCCGGAGGATATCATCATTCGTTTTGTTTGGAGTCGCCCCGGCGGCGGGGAGAAGGCTTGTGAAAGAAAGAAGCAGGAGGCTGGTCGCGTAAATCCCTGTATGTCTCATGCCAGGTGCCCCTCAGGGTTGCTCTATTTCTGTTCGGGCTCAGGCGGCGTCTGCTCGGCTTCGGCGGGCTTCACTTCCGGAGGTGGTGGCGGCGGAACTTGGGCTTGCGACGCCGCCACTCGCTGTTGCGGATAGTCGATGGCAAACTTGGACCGGACTTTCTCCAGCAGGTCAGCCTTCTTCTGGACTCGCCAGACCAACAGCGTCAGAGGCAGACGGGACTTCTCCTTGAAGGTGATGCTGATTCGCCCAAAACCGAGCAACCGTTCGAGGAAGTCGCCTGTATCGACCTTGCTGTTGTAGTCCTCGCGGCCGATCTGCTCGCCCGCTTCCGTGGGGCCCTCCTGAAGGTTCAGGGAGTTGGGGGTGATCGCCACGTAGAAGAACAGGCCCTGGAGCCAGGAAATCCCGATCGTGAGCAGGCCGAAGATCGCGATGAGCAGGTAGCCGGTGCCGCTGATCGAGAAGGCCAGGCTGCGGAACAGCCCGAGGAAGCCGCCTACCCAACCGAGCAGGTGCAGCCACAACAGCAGAAATCCTGTGCCGACGAAGGCGATGATGATGACTTTGATGCTGACGTGGTACTCTTCGATCAGGAAGTTGATGAAGAAGATGGTGAACCAGATGCCGCCGACCGTCTTGGGGTTGATGCCGGCGAAAATCTTCCAGCCGGACTCCTGCATGAACATCAACAAGGATGCCAGGACTGCCACAATGATGGTGGGGACATAAAGGATTTTCGTCGTCCAGCCGAAGATGACGAGCCAGTCGTTGATGTCCGGATCCTCGCGCAACTGCCGCTCCATGCCGATGCGGGTACGAACGGTCTTTCGCAGGATCAGCCATGCGGCCACGCCCGCGACGATGACGCCGAGGGCGATGTACAGGGCAATCATCTGATTCGATGTCCACGACCACGCCAGCATACTCCGGCCTCCCACTCGAACAATGAACTCGGCTCAAATCGCACGTTAGGGATTCTATCCAGGGACGGGCGAATATGCCAGTGTTTCAGATGCATCCCGTCAGAGAATGGCCTTGGTGGCGCCGGTGGTGAAGCCGCCATCGACGAGCAGGATCTGGCCTGTGATGTAGGCGGAGGCGTCGGAGGCCAGGAAGATCACCGTGCCGTCGAGGTCGTTAGGCTGGCCGGGACGGCCGAGCGGGATGCGGTCCGTGATGTATTGGAGCCACCTTTCGTTCTCGTAGAGGGCCTTGTTCTGGGCGGTCTGGAACCAGCCGGGGGCCAGGACATTGACGGTGACGCCGTGCCGGCCCCATTCTGCGGCGAGGCTCCGACTCATCTGGAGGACGCCGCCGCGACTGGCGCAATAGGGCCCGATTCCCTCCATGCCGAACACGCACGTGCACGAGCCGATATTGATGATCCGCCCGTACTTGCGTTTGATCATCTCCTTGCCGACCGCCTGGGCGACGAAGAACGAGCCTTTGAGGTTCGTGTTCAGGACGGTGTCCCATTCCTTCCAGGTGTACTCGAGGGCCGGGTGACGGATGTTCAGGCCGGCGTTGTTCACGAGGATGTCGATCCGGCCGTATTCGTTGATCGCGGCGCGGACCATAGCTTCGATGTCGGCTTCGTGAAGCACGTCGAGTTGGACGGGCAGAGCCTTGCGTCCGAGTTCTTCGATCTCCTCCTTGAACGGGAGCAGGCGGGCCGGATCGCGGCTCGTGATGACGAGGTCCGCGCCGGCCTTGGCCAGCGCCCGGCCGAAGTACTGGCCGAGTCCCCGGCTCGTTCCCGTCACGACGGCGACTTTGCCCGACAAATCGAACAGGTTTTCCATGTCAGAATACTCCTGCCAATATCCCTGATACAAAGCCGCGAGTTTCAAGTCCGATTTTTGAAGGTTGATTTGTGATTTGAAGAGTGCTGCGGCTCAGCTTCTTCGAATCAACAATCAAACATCAACAATCACACATTGTCCTGACTACGGCTCCAACACGATCTTCAACAGGTTTTCCTTGGCTTCCAGCAGTCTCTTGAATGCAGTCGGACCTTCGCACAGCGGCAACACCTCGCTGACGAGGGGGCCGACATCAATTTTGCCGGACGCGATCAGATCAATGCAGGTCCGGAACTCGCCCGAGCTGGCGTACGAGCCGGTGAAGGTGAGCTCTCGCGAGACCAGCTCCTGCAGGTTGAACTCGACCTCCTTCTGGAGGTTGCCGACGGCGACGATGTGCCCGCCCGTTCTCGCGATCGACACCGCCTGGCGGAACGTCTCTGCGAACCCGACCGCTTCGAAGACGACATCCGCGCCGCGTCCCTCCGTTGTCTTGAGGATTGCCTCTTTCAAATCGACGCTGCTCGGATTGACGCAGACATCGGCGCCGACCTGCCTGGCCAGGCCGAGTCGGAATTCGTTGGGGTCGGATGCGATGATGGTCCCGGCCCCGCGAAGTCTGGCGGCCTGCAGGATGAACAGGCCGATGGTCCCGGCGCCGACGACCACGATTGTGTCGTTCTTCAAGATTGGCACACGACTGGCGGCGTGCATCCCGATGGAGGCGGGCTCCAGCAAGGCTGCCTGCACGAACGACATGTTGTCCGGGAGCTTGGCGCAGATCCAGTGCGGCACGGCCAGCAGTTCGGCGAAGGCGCCATCTCGTTTGAACTCGGGGACCGAGACGCCGAGCACCTGCCGCTTGACGCAGCGGTTGAATCGTCCCTCCTTGCAGGCCGGGCATTGATTGCAGTAGACCGTCGAGTCGAAGCAGATGCGGTCGCCCGGCGCCAAGCTCGCGACGTTGCGGCCCACGCGCTCGACGATGCCGGCGGCCTCGTGGCCCATGACCAGCGGAGGGAGCCGTCGGCCGGTCTTGCCCGTGTACCCTGCGACGTCGGACCCGCAGATGCCGCAGGCCTTGACGCGAATCAGAACGTCGTCGTCGCCTGCGGTCGGATCGGGGACATCGGTGAATTCGAACGTATACGGTTTCGTGTAGAGCAACGCTTTCAATTCAACACCTCACGTCAACGGCAAGACCGTCGCGAAGAACATGGTGACCGCCAGGCCGATAACCGCCGTGCTGCTGACGGTGACGGTCCAGGTCTTGAGCGTCTCGGTCTCGGTCAGGCCGCCCATCTTGGCGAAGATCCAGAAGCCCGAGTCGTTCATCCAGTTGCCGCACTGCGCGCCCCAGCCGATGGCGCAGGCGATGTACACCGGGTGGTAACCCAGCACGTCCGCCGAGGGGATGAGTGTCGCCATCATGGCCGAGGTTGTCATCATCGAGACGGTGCTGCTGCCCTGGGCGAACTTGATGAGAAACGCCACGAAGAAGCCCATGAGCATCAGCTTGAGCCCGCCCAGTTGCGTAGCGCCGCCGACGGACAGATCGCGGATGGCCGGACCGATCTGGGCCTCTTTGAGCATCGCGCCGAACGCGCCGCCAGCGGAGGTGATCAGGATGATGACGCCCGCGCTCATCAGCGAGGTCTCGATCAACTTGGCCAGTCCCTCGCGTCCGGGCTTTCGATGATGCCACAGGACGTGCAGGGCGACGGCCGCCGAGAGCATCAGAGCCAGATTGGGGTTGCCCAGCAGAGCCGTCCAACTTGCGGCCTGCTTGACCAGTGGAGTCGCCTCGGGTCTCTTGGCCAGCGAGGAAACCACCGTGTCCATCGTGATCAAGAGGACCGGTAGAACGATCGGCAGGATCGACATGAACAAACCGGGAAGGTGATCGTTCGGTGTGGGATCTGACTCGCTGCGTCCGCTATCCAGAGCCCGCATGGGAATGTCGATTCGCCTCGCCAGCCAGCGGACGAGGAACAGAACCGCGACGCCCGTTGGGATCGAGCACAGAATGCCGATGGCGATCATCGTGCCCAGGTTGATACTCAGCGTCTCCGCGATGATCAGTGGCCCGGGGGTTGGCGGGACCATCGAGTGCGTGATCGAGGCGCCGGCGCCCATCGCCAGGATCAGGAGCAGATAACTTTTTCGTGTCTGCCGGTGCATGGAACGCGCCAAGGGCAGGAGCAGATAGAACACGGTGTCGAAGAAGACCGGGACCGACAGGACAAAACCGCTGGCCATCAGGGACACTTCGCATCGTTTCTCGCCCAGCAGGCGGACGAACATTCGCACGACGCGGTCGGCGGCGCCGGAGGCGATCAGGCAGTCACCGATGATGGCCGCCAGGGCGATGACCACGCCGATCTTGCCCGCCGTCGTTCCGAAGGCCGCCGCCACCCGGCTGACCCTCTCGGCCACCGGGCCGGGCGACATCAGACTGACGACCATGGCCGCGACGATCAACGCGAGAAACGCGTTGACGCGAAGCACGACGATCATGCCAATGACGATGGCGATTCCGACTGCCAGAATGAGCAGGGGAATTGTCGCATGGACTTGCGCGGGCGTCCCTGCCGCCATGACGGCGAATAAGTCTGCTCCCACCAAGTGTCAGTCCTCCAAAGCCTATTTTTCAGTAGCCTTCAACTTGTCCAGATGCGGCAGCGTGTCGGGGACGACTCGCACCTCCGTGCTGAACCGGTAGGAAACCGACGTACCCGAGTCGAAACGCAGCTCGACGAAGTACGCGGTCCAGCCTTTTTCCGGGGCTTTCACCTGGGCATCGTAAACCCCGCCGTTTATGCCGGACAGAGGCAAGCTGGTCCACGCTTTGCCAATGGTTTCGAGCCGGAAGTCCCGAGCGTCCGCATTCGTCGCGGTCCACAGGATCACCTGCGCGGGCCGCGTCTTTGTTGTGACCACGATGTGACCTTGGTCGGGGATCTGCCAGGAGAATTGCGGCAGTTCGCGGCCTGCGAGGATGCCCTGGTACCACGCGAGCATGGCCTTGTCGGCGTCGGAGTCCTTGAGTCCGTGGTCGGTGTTCGCGTTGTACAGGAGGTACTTCGAGCCGGGCAGGTTGTTGAAGTAGAACTGGGCGGAGTCGGGGAGGAAGAACTGGTCGCCCGAGGAGTTCAGGAGGAACTTGGGCATCGTGTAGCGGTTGCGGTACTCATAGGGGTCCACGAAGCTGATGAGCCTTTGTCCCTCGGGCGTGTTGAGCCTGCTGAAGATATCGTGGGCCTGGTAGTCTCCGATGGCGGTGGAGTAGAAGCCGTAGGCGGCCAGGTGGTGCGGCATCTGCTCGTCCATGTTCAACACGTCGATCACGCAGGGCGCGATGGCGCGGACCCGCTTGTCCACGGCCGCAGTCAACCAGGTGGTCCAGCCTCGCTTGGAGCCGCCGGAGACGACGAACTGGTTGATCTTGAGACCGCCGCTGGCGGGTTTGGCCATGTGGTCCTGGACGGTATCCATCGCACGGACCGCGCTTTTGACCATCGGCAGCAGGAGCGGCCAGCTCCCGTCGTTCGTCTTGACGCATTTGTCGAAGGTGTAGGCGATGATCGCGTCTTCGTACCGCTCGTTGCCGGGATCGTCCGGGAAGATCAGCGGCTGGTTTGGCACCTGTCTGAGGTCCGCGACGACGGTTTTGCTCTGGAGGGCGATCTGGGTGAGCATGCCGTCCGGTCCGGAGGGCGGGTTGCCTCCGTTGCTGCCGCCGTTGATCCAGAGCAGAGCGGTGTCGGACGTGACGCCGTTCGGGACGATGATCGTCAGCCAGTGCTGCCAGAGCGTGCGGTTGACCTCGTTCTCCGTCCGCCAGGTCTGGGACTTCATGTCCAGGATGTGGATTTTGCCAAGCGGATGGTCGATGGTCTTGACGAGACTGTACGTGTAGCTGGGGTCTGGCTTGGCCACGTAATCGTCGAGCGGCGTCGCTGCGACCAGGGTCGTCATCAGGAGTGTTACGAGCGCCACAAGCACCTTTTGTGCTCTCATCGTTATACCTGCCTTTCGAGAAGAAAACCCGAAATTCGAATTTCGAAATCCGAAACAAGCACGAATGACCGAAATCCCAAGACAAATCCTCTGACTACGCGACAGCGTTTCGATCATTTGGATTTTGCTTCTTTGGATTTGTTTCGGATTTCGAGTTTCGTGCTTCGGATTTCTGTCTTAGGTTACACTCGATAGGGAAACACCGTCCTGAGGTACTCCGCGTCGTACCGGCAGCTTTCCTCGACGCCAAGCGGCATCTTGACGCCTTCCATAACCAGCCAGCCGCGGTATTCGATCTCGTCCATTGCTTCGCGGACCTTGGCGAAGTCGATGGAGCCCTTGCCGTAGAGGTTGTCGTAATCCTTCGCGTGGAACTGGCAGATCCGCTTGCCGAGCGTGCGGATCTCCCTGCAGATGTCGTAGCCCATCTTGTGCGAGTTGGCGACGTCGTAGTACACCTGCACCGCGGGCGAACCGATCCGGTCCAGGATGGCGATGTGTTCCTCGGCGCTGAGCCAGGATTCGATGGCGAGTGTCACGTTGGCCTTCTCGGCCTTCGATGCGATGTTCCTGAGCTTTGCGACCGCTGCGTCGGCACCTGCGGCATCGTTCTTCAAATCGCCTTTGCTGAAGAAGGCCAGGAGGATGATCTTCCGCCGCAGGGGCATGGTGGCCGCGACGTCGATGGCCTTGTCCACCCACTGCTCGGCCCGCGGATCGCTCTTGTAGGCCACCTCGTTCAGGACGCCCATCGCCAGCGACGCGATTCGCATCTCCTGGGCTTTGATCTCCTCGGCGTATCGCTTCTGGAGTTGGACGTCGAACAAAGGCGGGTCCTGGTCGGGCCCGCCTCCGAAGTCCACTTGTACGCCGTCCAGGCCGATCTTCTTGGCGAGGGCGAAGGCTGTCGGATCGCACCGCTTGCCGAGGGTCCAGTCGCACACCCCGAGTCGGAAACCTCGTGGGCCGCGTCGTTCTGGCTGGCGGTTCTCCTCCTGCCCGAGCAGGGTCCGACCCGGCAGGAACGTCAGACCTGCGAACGCGCCCGCAGCGGCGCCAAGCACCCGCCGGCGGCTGATTGCCTTGTCTGTCATGTGTCTTCTCCGTGATCTACAGTAGCATGGGCATCCTGCCCATGAAACACACGGGCAGGATGTCCGTGCTACGAGTTGCACTATGCTTTGAGTCCTTTGAGGTTGGCGTCGAGTTTCTCGTTCTTCTTGAGCATCTCGTCCCAGGTGACCATGCGGGTCTCGTAGGCTGCGGTCCGGCCGAGGATCGTGATCAGGTTGCTCTGGACGCTGGGCTCGACGGTCGGATTGTCGAACCGGCCGGCCGTGATGCTCTCGTGGAAGGCCTTGATGTTGGCGACGGCGCCGTCGTGATAGATGCCCGGCGAGGAGCCGCCGCGATAGAAGTTCTTGCCGCGGATGAGGACTTGACCGCCGTACTCGGTTTCCAGGATGCCCGCTGTGCCAAACATGCGATTCCGGATGCCTTCCTGCGTGCCGTGCCCCTCCGACTGACGCGAGCTGAAGGTGATGCCGACGTTGTCGGGGTACTGGAACAGAACGCTGAATGTATCGTAGCAGGTGCCGGCGGGCCGGTACTTGCGGCCGCCTGTGCCCACCGCCCAGACCGGCGGCACGCCCATGATCCAGTTCATCACGTCGAGCGTGTGGATGTTCTGCTCGGTGATGATGTCG
>CAZDTD010000148.1:0-8754 GCA_964507995.1 uncultured Pirellulales bacterium
TCGAACATGCCGACGCAGATGAAATCGGCGCCGTTCTCGAAGGCGTATTGGAATCCGCTGCTCGGGTGAATCGCGCCGGCCGCCAGGACTTTGAACGCGATCCAGGGCGCAGTGACGTCTTTCATGAACGCGATATCCTTCTCCGGCGTGATGGACCAGATGTTGTCGTGGTCGTCGCCGCTGTTGCTGTCCACGTTGAACTCGACCCGCTTTTCCGGCGGGGTCGCCGACCAGTAGTCCCCATGGTGCAGCGTCTTCATGTAGAAATCGGGCTTGATCCCGGCCTTCTCCACCGCCATCGGGACCTGGATCGAGTGGCCGCCGATGCCGGCGGGGATGCCCTGGCTCTTGATGAAGTCCAGTGCCTTGCCGAGCAGATCGACCCGTCCGCCCTTGACGAAGCTGTCGCCGACGCCGCCTTGGACGTAGGCGGCTGCAGCCCCGACGTCGATGGCCCGCTTGATGTTACTCGTCAGATCGCTTGTGCTCGGATGCACCTGGGCGATCCACTGCATCTTGCCCCCTCGTTCTCGGTTGTACCGGGTGATGTAGTCGGCCTCGCCCGAGAGGATCGTGTTGATGCCGCTTTCCTCCGCCAGTTCCAGGGTCTGCATGATCCGCTCCGGCGTGGCGTACGCCTTGAACAGGTCTCGCAGGTACTTCAGGTCCCGGCTGTGTGACCAGCCGCTGAACTGGTTGCCGCCGATGATGAGTCGGCCGATCGTGAGATTGCCGATTTTGCCCGTGGGCATGCCTGCATTCGACATGGTCTGCCTCCAACAAACGAATCCGCCCGGTCCCCGGCCGACCCATCGCGATCCTGGGACACAGGTCGAAGGTATTCTACCACGTGACGCCCGCGATCTCCCACGCAAAATTTCGTCGCGATGGGCCAAGACCGCGTAAACGCGGAACTCCAAACAGGCCTGTAGAAGATCTGGAACAACCGGTTATCACTTGTCAGGACAGGTTGTCCGGCGTGCCGGGAGCAGCCGGCTTATCCGACGGTCGCGATCCCGCGAGGTCCGCCGTCGCTGCGCAGGCCCTCTCGGGGCCTGCAAGGGGAAGTTTTTCGCTTTGGGGCCTCCGGCGTGTACGCGAGCGAGACGCTCGCTTTTGGCCGTGCGAAGCACGTCTGCTGTTGGTGGCTCCAATGCGGTAAACTTCCGCCGCGGAGGGAAAAGGGCAGGTCGGGCCTACTTTGAGGGGGAAAAATCTCCCTCGGCGTAGAGCGCCGCTGCGCGTCGGGTTCGATTTTTCCCCCCTCAAACCCCGGACACGCGTCGCAAGCCCGATTACTCCCATTCTTCAACGAAATCGAACCCGGAGATTTCGTTGAAGAATATAGGCCCGACCTGCCCTTTTCCCTCCGCGGCGGAATCCCCAGCCGTCTCCAACCACCGTGGCAGGGAAAACCCATCGGCAAAGGTCGTTCCATATCAGGGCACGTACCTCGCACCAGCTCTTGCGCTTCCGAGGGGTCAATGGTGCGTGATACGCACCCTACTTACTCTCCGAACAAGCTCCGGGGGCTGTGTCCTGCGAGGTCCGGCCCTTGTGCGTTCCAAGCCTGCGGCACAATCGCTCCCGATCCACGGTCCAGGCGATCAGGAACAACCCCATGATTACGAATGCTGCGCCCAGCGTGCAGTGGAACGACAACGCAATCAAGACCTTGGAGCACGTCTGTATTCGTCCATCTCCCGAATCCAAGTAGGGTGCGTACCACGCACCAACTCTTCTCAGCCTTTGACGCAGACCAGCGGTTCCAGGCGGGCGACCTTACGGGCGAGGCCCGCTTTCTCCGTGGCGTTGACGACGAGTGTCACGTCCTTATAGGCGCCCGGGGCCTCTTCCGCGATGCCTCGCATGGAGGTGCCCCTGATGACGATGCCCTTCTGGGCGAGGTGCATCAGAATGTCCTTGCCGTGCCATCGCTTGGTGGCCTGGCTGCGGCTCATGGCCCGGCCGGCTCCGTGGCAGCAGGAGCCGAAGGCGAGGTTCATGCCCTCGGCCGTGCCTGCGAGGATGTAGGAGGCGGTGCCCATCGTGCCGCCGATGAGGACGGGCTGGCCGACCGCACGGAAGTCCTCCGGCAGCGACGGATGTTCCGGCCCGAAGGCGCGGGTCGCGCCCTTGCGATGGACGTAGAGCTTGCGGAGCCGGCCGTCGATCTCGTGCTCCTCGACCTTGCAGGTGTTGTGGGAAACGTCATAGAGCAGCGTCAGCTCCGCCCGCGGGAGAATCCTGCCGAAGGCCTCTCGCGTCAGGTGCGTGAGGACTTGGCGGTTGGCCAGGGCGCAGTTGATCCCGGCACACATCGCGCCGTAGTACTGGCGGCCCACATCGGACTGGATCGGGGCGCAGGCCAATTCGCGGTCCGCCAGCTCCAGGCCGTGCTCGGTGGCCGCCTTGATCATCCTCGGCGCGAAGTCGGTGGCGATCTGGTGGCCCAGGCCGCGAGAGCCGCAGTGGATCATGATCGTGATGTCGTTGAGGGCCAGGCCGAAGGCTTTGGCGATATCGTCATCGTAGACCGCGGTGATGCGCTGGACCTCCAGGTAGTGGTTGCCCGAGCCGAGCGTGCCGACCTCCTTCTCCTGGCGCTGCTTGGCGTGGTCGGAGACGTATCGCGGCTCAGCGCCGGCCATCCGGCCGTTCTCCTCGATGTACTTGAGGTCGGTCCGCGTGCCGTAGCCCTCTTCGACCGCCCACAGGGCGCCGCCTGTCAGCATGTCGTCCATCTGGGTCGAGGTGAGCTTGAACCTGCTCTCGCTGCCGACGCCCGCGGGGATTCGGTGGGCGAGGATCTCGGCCAGGTCCTTCTCCTTGCCTTCGATCTGGTCGTAGGTCAGGCGGGTGCGGAGGGCGCGGACGCCGCAGGAGATATCGAAGCCGACGCCGCCGGCCGAGATGATCCCGCCGGCTTCCGGATCGAATGCAGCGACGCCGCCGATGGGGAAGCCATAGCCCCAGTGGGCGTCGGCCATCGCGTAGGAGGCCTTCACAATCCCCGGCAGGGAAGCGACGTTGGCCGCCTGCTGATAGACCTGCTCATCCATATCGCGGATCAACTCGTCGTCGGCGAAGATCACGACAGGAACCTGCATCCTGTCGAACGGCTCGATGGACCACCGGGTTTCAGCCTGCTTGTGCAACCTGTTGGCGAACATCTTCTCAACTCCCTACGGGAAAACCCGAAACACGAAACCGGAATGTCAGCCACAGAGGAACACAGAGTCACACAGAGGTTTGGAATGATGGATGAGATCGAGACCCCGTCCGGTCCTTCTCTCTCCATGGACATCTTTCTCTGTGATCTCTGTGTCCTCTGTGGCAATTCGAATTTCGTGCTTTTCTTCTTACACATCTACGATGCATTGGGCGAGCCAGTTGCCCTCGGCGTCCTTTTCCACCTTCAAGCCGGCGTAGGTTGCGGCCTTCACCTCGACCGCAGGCTCGTGCTTTTTCGCGTCGACGGGCTCGCCCCATGCCTTTGCCCGGATGCCGTTCTCAATCGACTCGATCTCGAACCGGCTGAACAGCATCCTTCGCGTGTCCATTTCGTAGAGCAGCGATGCCAGCCAGCTCATGAAGAGCAGCTCGTCGTCCTCTTCCCGGCAGACGATCTCCACGGCCTCGTGTGGCTCGATCTTCTTCGGGTCGGCAATGACCGCGGTCAGCGCGGTCGCGGCCTGTGCGAAGGCCTCTTCCCGGGTGGGCCCCAGGCCGCGGATGCCGATATCCGCCGGATGTGAGAACAACTCCCAACGCCCTGTAGACATAATGCGAGACTCTCCAAGACTGCGAAACGCGTCTTATCGTAGCATTGCGAGGCCGCGAGGGAAACCCGGTTCTTGGTACAGGACTGTCGTCGCGAGGTTTGGAGTTTCGCCTTCAGGCGGCTGGGGACCGCGTAAACGCGGGACTCCGAACAGTCGAAACAAACCGCGATCTGGATCAGCTCTACTTCGACGGCAGTTCAGGCGACCAGCCGGTCTCGTTGTGGTTGGCCGAGATGTCCCTGGCCTTGACGCGGAACCGGTACTGCTGACCTGGGCGGCCGATCAGGACCGAGTACTCGGGCGAGGTCTGCCAACCACTGCTGAAGGCGGAATCCGTCGTGCATTGGAAGTAGTATTCGACACCGCCGCTCTCATCGGTCGCTGTGGTGGCGGTCATCGTCGCGTAGTAGTTGAACGAGCCTGCGGCGGGATGGGTTTCCTTCGGCGTCTGGGCCCACGTCATCGGATCGGGCGCCGGGGGCAACAGGTCCACCCCAACCTCTATCGAAGCCGCGGTCTTATTGTGATTGGGTGACTTGTCCCTCGCCCGCACGCGGAACGTGTAGTAGCCCTTGGGCAGATCGGTCAGTTCATACGTGACGCCGTCCTGCCAGTCGCTGCTGTAGTTCGGATCGGATGTGCACTCGAACCAGTATTCGACGCCGCTGGCGTCCGTTGCGGTCGTCGCGACCATGCGGATGGAACTGCTGGAGAGCGCATAGGGTTGCATCTGCCAACTCATCGGACTGGGCGACGGGATCGTCAGGTCCTCCGCGGTCGTCGTCGCGCTGAATCGCTCGGACCAGTCGGTTTCCAACTGATTGCCCCTGTTGCGTGCTTTGACCCGATATGAATACATCGTTCGCGGCTCCAGGCCGACGTCTTCCCACCGGGGCTCTTCACCCTTCTCGTAGGAGAGCCATCCGCTGTTGTACTGGGGCGCGTAATAGTCCTCGAAGTAGTACTCGACGTCCGTTCCATCCGTGGAGGTGGCCGTTGTGGCCACCATGGCGATGGAGTACGGGCCGGTGGCAACCGGCGTCGTCGCGAACGTCATGGGGTTCGGAATCGGCGGGGTCTGGGCCGCGGCGCCGGTCCGCCACTCCATGGCGAAGAACGCGAAGTCATTGAAGTCCACGGTCCCTTCGCGATCGAGGTCCGACGCGATCGGCGCATCCGCGGTCAGCCAGTCTGAGCAGAACGTCATGAGGTCTTGCGGCCCCACCTTCTCGTCGTGGTCTGTGTCCGCCGGGAGGCCCGAGTTGGACAGTGACATGCTGGCCTGGGGGGTGCCGCCGTAGGCGCCGAGATTGATCCGTCCGCCGTGGGGCCACAGCTCCGCCGCCCAGTCAGAAGTTGGATCGCCCGCATCGATGCAGCGGCTCGTGTCGCTGTCGGTTCCCCACTGCCTGTTGTCCGCGTCCCAGCGGCCTGCCTGCGACCTGAGGTGATAGTCGCCGTCCACCCAGGAATCGTCGTCGTCGGTTGAGGTCTCGCCTGTCTCCCAGTGCCCGTTCGAGGCGAACTTGGGATCGATGGCCATGTCGCCCGGTCCGGAGGCCGCGCCGCCACCGAAGTTGCCGCCGGTATTGCCATAGAAGGCGTTGTAGGTGTTTGTGGCAACGCCGTGCAGACCGGCTCCGGCGGGGGCTTCATTGAATGCGATGATGTTGTTGTACACCGCCGTTGGACACTGGCTGATGGCGCCGCCGGCCTCGCCCGCGCGGTTGCCGGTGATCGTGTTGTTGTAGATCGCCTTCGTGCAGGTGTAGAGCCCGCCGCCTTGCGTCCCGGCGCGGTTGCCTGCGATGATGTTGTTGTGGATCGGGCCGGTGCATTCGAAGAGCCCGCCGCCCTCGGCGGGGGCGTAGTTGCCGGTGATGACGTTGCCGGCGATCTCGCCGGAGCAGGAGTACAGGCCGCCGGCGTCGGCGTTGTGGGAGATTGTGTTGTCGAGGATCGAGCCGTTACAGAATGCTACGCCGGCGAGGTTGCCCGAGATCGTATTGCCCTGGATCAGGCCGTCGCAGGAGTGGATGCCCTCCAGTGTGTTGTCGAGGATCTGATTGCCCAGGATGGTCGGCTTGGCGTTATCCTGGCCCTTGATGCCGACCCCGGCGCAGTCGCGGATGACGTTGCTTCGGAGGGTGGGGGATGCGCCGATACAGACGATGCCGGCGCCGGTGATCGTGAAGCCGGTCAACATGGTTTCTTTGGTTTCGCTGAAGTCGAAGACGACGCTGGCGTCAGAATCAGCCGTGATAATGGTGTTCTGCACCGTCGCGGAGTCGTCGGGGTTGTCGCTGCGCACCGTGATCTGCCGGCCGCCGAAGGAGATCGGTTCGCTGTACGTTCCCTGCCTGACGACGACTGTGTCGCCGTGCCAGGAGGCGTCGATGGCCGCCTGGATGCTCTGGAAATCGGCGGGACCGTCGTCATCGACTGTGAAGACCGTGGCCGAGCAGGGAATGGTTAGAGCGAGTACTGTCAGTATCGCGATGCGAGTTTTCATACGAATCCTCGTTCTCCAATGTGTTTTCCGTCAAGCCCCTATTATACCCATACCTCCCAATTGATTCAATTGAAATCAACAGAGGGTGAGGGAGTGAGGGTGCATGACCCTGTTTGCACACATGGGATTGGGATTCATGGGGATACTGAATTGTCATTCCCGCGCAAGCGGGAATCCACTTCCTGGGACATGGCGTATCCGATGATTGCTGGATTCCTGCTTCTGCGGGAATGACAGAGTCGCAGCAACGCCTGACCATCCTACAGAAGACCACGACAACGGTCATGCACCCAAGGAATGATAGTTATGGGACTGCCGGAATCCGCACTGGGCTGGCTCACGTTGGCAGATAATCTTCGCGGACGGGCGAGAAGACCTCGATCGCGACGGAGTCCTCAAGGATCTGGGCTCCGTGTTCCGCGTCGGGCGGGATACACCAACTGTCGCCGGGCGTGACGTCGTATGTATCGCCGCTGATGGTCAGGCGGATGTGTCCTTTGACGAGGTAGCCGGTCTGCTCGTAGGGGTGCGAGTGCATGGGCAGGACGCTGGCCCGGTCCAGGAGGAATTCAGTCATGAGCGTTCGCTGGCCGTAACAGAGGGTCTTCATCCGAATCCCTGGCAGCGGTGCCTTGTACCCCTGCGGATCGTGCTTTTCGAACACGCTTGGTCTCCTGTGTCTGATGTGCTTCCATGCCTTCCATGTCGGGTGCGTGATACGCACCCGACGCCTCTGGTCCTGTGGATCATTCTCCTGAAGTCGTATCGGCTTCCAGGAGGATGATCATCGCGCCCAGGGTGCGGACTTCATTCACCTTGCGATTGTATCCGATAATGATCGGTTTGCCGACCTTGCCTTGAATGGAGTTCCTCAGGATCTCGAATGCGTTCTCACCCTCCCATTCATCCACCCCGACCTCAATGGAAAGGGCGGTCGTCTGAGTCGGTTTCACCTCTAACTGGATCGACCAGGGCCCGATGGGGGCCTTGATCTCGCCCGGCGAGGACGTGCTTCCAAACCAATAGCCGACCGTCTGCACGTCAGCGCCCAGGAGTTTGTGGATGTGCTGACGCAACTGTTCGGCCAACTGACTGACTTGTCCGGCGGGAACGACAAGGTCGGATGTCTGCTCATCAAACTCCATGCTCCCGATTCCGCCGGGCGGGACCATGTCGAGCACCTGCATGATGGTTTCGACGGAGTCCGCCCGACCTTGGATCTCGATCTTGTGCGGCTCGTTCAAACCGGGTGCATAGTCGCGGAAGGCGTCGATCACGACCTTCTTTCCTTCGCCGGCCTTCAGCAGATCCGGCAGAGACACGGCCGAAGAGGGAAGCTGCAACCCAACCTGGAACGTTTTGAGATCCGACTGCTTGGACGGCGCTTCCACCATGTAGACACGGCACAGCAGGGGTTCGCCTTGAGGCACGGACTCGGTCTGTGTGTCCAATTGTGCGACCAGTTGCTCGATCTCCACCATGCGCTCCGGCGTCGCACGCACGATCAGACAGTTGGTCTTCTCATCGACAACGATCTGGGTCCCGTCGCCTCCGCAAATGGTCTCCAGGATGCGGCTCATCTCCTGAACAGGGTAGTATTTGAGATTCATGATCTGAACCGTCATTTCCTGGGACCATAGTGCGCCCTGCATCAGCAGGATTCCCAGACCCGCCATCATCAGTGCTTGTTTTCTCATCGTTCGATCTCCTTTTGTCAAAGGTTCCATACCACGTAGATTTCACCGCCATCCAGTGTGCCGTAGAGGACCCGTTGCGGTTTGGCCGACTCCTCCGTCTTCTCCACCACGATCTGGGGGTTCTCGATCCCTGGGTACATCCGCTCGACCGCTTTGCCCTTGTAGACCTGTGTTCGCTGGATGTGCTCGATGGTCAACGGAGACTCCGACTTTGCCAGCGGGCCATCGACTTGCACCTCAACGGGACTCGTGCGGCTGTTCATGGCCAGGAACATGGCGGCGCACCCCAGAGCGATCCCCGCCGCGAACGTCACCGTGGGTCGTCGCAAGACACCGAGCCAAGCCCAGGTCCAGGACCAGTCGTGTCGTCGGTTCTGCCAGGATCTCCGGAAGATCTCCGCCTTCTGACGGTCGGACAACTCGGGAACATGCGCCTGATCCAGTTGCTCCAACACCGCCAGAAAGGACCGGTACTCCCGCAGCAGTTGCTCCGGCGACTCGAACCGGTCGGGGAACAGCATTTCGAATTCTTTCAACGAGAACTTGCTACTGTCCATGTTCCTGAACCTCTTGATTGAGTCTGTCCGCCAGCTTGACCCGCAGGGCGAGCAGGCACCGGCGAATGTGGGTCCTCACCGTGCCCTGACGGCAGCGAAGCGCCTTCGCGATCTCCGGCAGGGGCATTTCCTCGAAGTAACGCAGGACGAACGCCGTCCGCTGGTTCACGCTGATTTCCTCCAGGGCGTCCCGGATCTCCCGC
>CAZDTD010000149.1:0-8739 GCA_964507995.1 uncultured Pirellulales bacterium
AGCTCGGCTGCGAGGTCAAAGCCCTCGGCCGCGGCCACATCCAGCGGATCAAGAAAGAAGTGAAGGGCTCCGCCGCAAGCTGAGCGGCCCGAAACGACGCCAAAACCCAGAATACCACATTACCAGAATACCAGAACACCAACACAGGCCTTGTGTGGGAATGTGGTATTCTGGTATTCTGGGTTTTCGACGTCTTCGCAGGGTGCGTATTACGCACCCTTCCACCCTCGCACGCCAAGAGAAGAGGGTGCGTAGTACGCCCCCTACGGCTCTGTTCTCATGCTATTGGCCCAACGCGCCAAAGGCCGGGAGCCGGGGGGCAGAGCCCCCATCGCACCGGGAAGCACGCAAAAACCGGATGAGCTGTTTTTTGCGAATCGTCGCGACGCAACCTCCGTATATTCATATGTTTAGGAATCGTAACAATAAAATGTTATAAAAAAATACAACAAATATATTGACAAGAATCATTGATCAGTTACGATTCAGGACGAGACAGGTCACAAGGACAACCGTAGCGCCGGGTCCTGGGGCTTCGCGAGCGTGTCGGGAGGGTCCAGGGACCCGGGTTATGGAAAAGGAGGTCGAGTCATGGCGATACCGATTCTGCAGTGCGCAGCGAACATCCGGGAGAATCCCCTGGCGCCGGGGAGCTTCGTAACGTGGGAGTCCGCCCTTGCACACCTCGAATCGCGTCACGGACCCAGCAGCGACTGCTGGACGTACGAAGACGCCCTCGGGGTGCCGAGGGGACTGATCGTGGAATGGGACGCGCCGGACGGCCGGGAAATCCGCGAGATCAGCCGGCTGCCGTCGAAGAACTGGGCCATCGCGTCGCTGCCCGTTCCCCGTCCGCTCTACGATCTTTCGTGTCTGCGGGACGCCGAACCGGGCCAGCGCGTCTATGTCGTGACGCGCGAGGCCCTGGCCCAGGACGCCAAGGAGATGGACCTGCTGGCGACGACGAATCCGCACGGCGTCGCCGGCGTCGAGAAAACGGATTGGCGGCCTCTGGCGGGGCGCGAGGCGGTGATTCTGCCGGACAACACGGAATCGAGCCGACGGTACGCACAGGCCGTCGTCCGGATTCTGTCGGCGCTGGACCCGCCGGCACGGGTCCGCATCCTGGAACTGCCCGGCCTGCCTCCCGACGGCACTCTCCTCGACTGGATCGATGCGCATCCCCTGCCGATCGACGGTCGCGATCTGCACAAGGAGATCGAGGCCCTGGCCGATGCGGCGCCGGTGCGTTCGAGTCCCGTGCCGACGGACGGGCCGGTCCTCCAGTGCTTCGCCGACATCTGTTCGACGCCGGTGCGATGGCTCTGGCCGGCGCGCGTCCCGCTGGGTCGAATCACCCTGCTCGTGGGCCGGCCGGGCGAGGGCAAGAGCTTCCTGACGACCGATCTGGCCGCCCGGGTGTCCCGGGGCAGACCCTGGCCGGATGGGAGCGAAGGCGAGGCCGGGTCGGTGCTGTTCATCAGCGCCGAGGACGATCCCGGGGACACGCTGCGACCCCGTCTGGAGGCCCACGGCGCGGACGTGACGAAGATCCACTGGCTCGCGATGGTCCGTCGGAGAGGCCCGGACGGCATCCCTTACGAGATCCCGTTCACGCTGGCGGACGCGGAATCCCTGGAGCAAAGCCTCCAGACGTGCCCGGACTGTCGGCTGGTCGTGGTGGACCCGATCGGTTCATTCCTCGACCGGGGCACGGACTCGTACCGGGACCCGGATGTGCGGGCCCTGCTGGACCCGGTGGCGCGTCTGGCGGAGCGGTACGGTCCGGCGGTCCTGGTCGTCGCCCACCGTCGTAAGAACAGCGGCAGCTCGCACGCGGACGACCTGGCCCTGGGCAGCCGGGCTTTCACGGGAGTCGCCCGGGCCGTCTGGCACCTGACGCGCGACACACACGACAAGAAGCGGCGTCTGCTGCTGCCGGGCAAGAACAACCTGGCGGACGAGGGCCGGGGTCTGGCGTTTCGGATCACAGGCGAACCGCCTGCGCTGGTGTGGGAGAACGAACTCGTCGATCTGACGGCCAACGAGGCCCTCGTCGATGAGAACGCCGCGACCCCGACGAACGACCGGGCCGCAGCGAAATCCCAGGCCGTGGAGTGGCTGCGCGAGCTGCTGGCCCACGGGCCGGTCTCGGCGGTCGACGTCAATCGCCAGGCCAAGGAAGCCGGGTACAGTTGGCGGGTCCTGGCCTATGCCAAGGACCAGCTCGGAGTCCGTCCGAACCGGGTCAATGGCACGGGACCGTGGATCTGGCGGCTGCCCGCCGAGGCGCCAGAGACCGCCCAGGCTGCACGGCAACCCGCGTAGTGGCTCGAAACACCCAGAATACCAGAATACCACATTACCACATAAGGCCTGTGTTGGTATTCTGGTATTCTGGTATTGTGGCGTTGAATGGTGCGGAATACGCACCCAGCCCACCCGACAACGGCGCTTGGGGCAAGCACGAAATCCGAAACTCGAAATCCGAAACAAATCCAAAGGACCAAAATCTGAATGACCGAAACGCTGACGCGTTAACGACAGTCCCGTTTTGAGTTTGGGATTTCTGTCATTCGAAATTGTTTCGGATTTCGGATTTCGAGTTTCGGATTTTCTTCCTGGCTATTTCCTCCGGCTGGCCTTGCGGTCCATCAGCAGAGTCACCTTGGCCCACACCTCCGGCGGCAACGCCTCCTCCAGCACGCGCCGCACCTCGTGCAGGGGCGTCCGTTGCGTCGTGTGCGTGATGATGATCCGCTCGTTGTTCATGGCCGAAAGCAGGCTCGACAACTCGTGGATGTGCATGTGCCGGCCCGCCAGGGCGCGATCCGCGTGCCCCTCCTCGTAGAAGGTGCACTCGGCGATCAGGATCTTGCTGTTCTTGACGTAGTCGAGCTGGGAGAAGTCCACGTACTGCGTATCGCCCAAGTAGCTGACGATGGGGATCTCGACGGGAGTGTCGATCGGGACGCCCTGCTTCTTGAGTTCGACGATCTGCGGGCCGGTGAGCTGGAGATACTCCGGCTTGAGCTTCTTGCGCTTCTCCAGAACGCAGAAGCCGACCGAGCCGGGACTGTGCTTCGTGGGGAAGACCCTGGCGAAAAGGTTGGGCTTGATCTGGTGCTCGTCGCCCGGCCGGACGCCCACGAGCTTCGCGGGGATCTTGTTGCCGTCTAAGTAGCCCCAGGAGGTGATGATCTCCCGCATGGGCCCGATCAGGTTGACCGGCGCGACGATGGTGCCAGGCGACATGCCGCTGAAGTTGCGATTCGAGAGGTAGTAGGCGAATCCCGCGGAGTGGTCCATATGACCGTGGGTGAGCAGGACGGTGTTGATCGCGATGACCTGGTCGGGGGCCTTGCCGATGTCGAAGCAGACGTCGAGCTGCGGCATGGCGATCACCGTCTCCTCGCCGGCAATCGAATAGCCGAGGAGGTCCAGGTCGTCGATTTGGATGCGTGCTAAATTGTGACTGGGCATTTCAATTTACTATCTACGAGTTACGATTTACCATTTGTTTGCGTATCCGTGATTTGACCACGCACGGCGCAAGGTCGCAAATCATAAATCGTAAATCATAAATCGTAAATCGCAAAGTGCCCGACACGAGAGAACATCGCGGTCCGCATCCCGACGACCGGGAGCTGTTCGCCCCCGCGAGGCTGCCCTGCCTGCGCGAGGCGCTGGCCGATTTCTCGATGCTCCTGACGAAGGGTTACGCCGAGAAAAGCAGCCTCAAGCTCGTCGGCGACCGGTTCGCCCTCACGCAGAGGCAGCGACTGGCGATCATGCGGGCCGCCTGCTCCGATCAGCAGCTCGAATCGCGTCGGACCCGCCAAGTCCCCCTCGAAGCCCTGGCCAATCAATCGCTCGCCATCGACGGCTACAACCTGCTCATCACCGTCGAAGCGGCCCTGGGCGGCGGTCTGATCTTCCGAGGTCGTGACGGCTGCCTCCGCGACCTGGCCAGCATCCACGGGACCTACCGCAAGGTGGAAGAGACGATCCCTGCGATTCAACTCATCGGCGAATTTCTCTCCGAGATCGGCATCGCTCAACCCCGTGGCGAGGGCGTCCCGCCCTTGCATCGTGAGCCGAACCCTGTTCCCACGAGTGCGGCAGGCGCCCATGACACGGCGCAGCCCCAGGTCCTCTGGCTCTTGGACAGTCCCGTCTCCAACAGCGGCCGACTCAAGACGCTCCTGGGCGCCTTGGCCCGCGATCACGGCTGGCCCTGGGAGATCCGCCTTTCGATCAATCCCGACGCGGAGCTGAGCAGAATCGACGCAATCGTCGTCACCACCGACAGCGTCATCCTCGACGCCTGCCAGAAATGGACCAACCTCGCCGCCGGGATCATCGCGCACAGTATCCCGCAAACGACAGTAATCGTAGGGTGCGTACCACGCACCGCTTGACCTCGAATGGGATGGAAGATGGTGCGTGATACGCACCCTACTTGAACTACTCTTCCGTCTTCGCGATCTCCTCAACGTTTTCCCAGTGCGCTGGCAGGCACGCCCGAAGCGGTCGTGCGAGGGGAGTTTTTCGCGTTCCAGCCTCTGGCATAAACGTGGGCAAAACGCTCGCTGACGGGTTTGGCACAACACGAAAGACATTGCGATCCCCTTTATCGCTGGTGGGCCCAACGCGCCAAACTCCCACTGCCCTCGGTGCGAAGCACCGCTACGTGTCGGTTGACCGATCTGTCAACTCTGTGGGGACAATCCCGGGCAGAATGCCCTGGCGTCTTGCGGCACTATTGTTCTGGTCTGGACGCACGAGAAGCTTGCCTTCGTTCCATCATCGCGCGAATGCCCGCCAGGGGCAGCGAGGCGCTGGCTAAGTAGTTCGGGAGCTGACGCTTGTCCTTGAAGATCCATTCGCAGGCGCCGCCGGACTGAAAGTCCTTCACCAAGTCGAGGACCGTCCGATCCGCCAGCGCCGGATCGACGAGATCGAGCGTGTAGACGAACCAGCCGGTCGGCGTCGCCCAGAAGGCGCCGTTCTGGTACGTGTCCCGCGGACCGGCCTTCTCCCAGTACACGCCGGCGGGCAGGTGGCGGATCTGGCCGTTCTGGACGATGCCGGCGTAGTTGTCCCGGAAGTACGTCGCAACCGCCACCGACTGCTCGCGATCTGCGACCCCGAGATAGACAGCGAACGCGGAACCCCAGATGTCGTGCTCGCGACAGGTGACCGTAGCCGCACGGAAGAGGCCGACCTGCGGGTCCCAGAACACCTTGCGCACGCTCGCAGCGACGCGGTCAGCCTGGGCCTTCCACTCGGCCGCTTCGGCCGCACGTCCGGCGGCGATCAGCAGATCGGAGAGCTGCCGGCTCGCCTGCACGTAGAGCAGCGAACAGAACAGCTCGTCCCCTTCCTTGCGGACGGTGTCCGTGAACCCGTAGGGACATCGATCCTGCGGCTCGCCCGGCCGAATGTGGACGAGGTGCGTATCCGGATTGCGAGACACCGCGTTTATCGTCTTGACGAGCGGCTCGATGCACTCTCGAAGCAGTTGCGCGTCCTTCGTCCTTTGGTACGTGTGCCAGGCGACGCCCACGGTGAACTGCGAGCCGTCTGCGACGGGGTTTTCGCCCATCGAGCCGAATCCGGGCTTGTAGATGGGCGTACCGTCGAACTTGACGCAGTCGACGCCCGCGCCGTCGGCCTGCATGCTGCGGATGAAGAGCCGGCAGGCGTCGGTCAACTCCCGATCCGAATAGGCGTCGATCGAGCCCTCCAGCGTATACTCATAATCCCGCAGCCAGAACGCCTCGTAGCCAAGGCCCACCTGCGGCGGGAAGGCGGCGGTCCCATCAGACATCGTCCGCCTGGAGGCGTGGACAAGACGGTTCGCCTCGCCCTCGAGCCAGGCAACCGCGTCGGCCAGCGTCTTGGGCTCGGCCTGTGCCGCGAGGACCACATCGGACAAAACCGACAGGATGACCCACACCGCCAATGCTGTGCAACGAGACATCGCAACCTCCCAGGGATTCAATCGCGTCATCAATCGACCAACTCACGAATCGTGTCGAGAGTCACCTTCTCCAGGGAATCGACGATCAGGTCCGCGCCGGCCAGTTCCGCGGCGAGCACCGTGTTCGTCACTGCGACGCACTTTGCGCCCGCAGCTTTGGCCGCCTGGACTCCGCTGGGCGCATCCTCGAAGACGACGCAGCGCCCCGCCGGCAGGCCCAGTCGCTGGATGGCGATCAGGAAGATCTGCGGGTCGGGCTTCTTCTTCGTGACGTCGCTGCCGCTGACGTAGGCCATCCGCTCATAGGGGACCTTCACGGCCTCCAGAATCGCCTCGGACAGCTCCCGCGTCGCAGAGGTCGCAATCGAGAGTCGAAAGCCGTTCTGCTTCAGGGCCGCGTGGATCAGGTCGAGCACACCGGGAAAGGCCGGCAGCCCTTCCTCGCGGACCGTTTGGGCCAGGCGGTGCTCGCGGACCTCCGCTGCAGCGTGGGCCTGTTCGTCCGTCAGCTCCAAGCCCTGGGCACTGGCTCCAACCTTGACATAGGCCTCCGCCCCCCTGCCATAGCCCAGTACGAAGTCCTCATCCCGAACGCCCTTGAGGCCGAACATCTCCGCCAAGACCCGGATCGTGACCTTGGCGTTGATCGGCTCGGTATTGGCGATCAACCCGTCCACGTCGAAAATCAGACCATATTCTGCTTTCATCCTTCTACCCCGTAAGTCCCTGTCAAAGGGCGCATAATACCACGCACGGCGTTCCCTGGCGATTCTTTTCCCCGTCCAGGGCGTGCCGGAAGCCGTTTCTGCCCCATTTCCCCCGTCTACCCTGTTGACAACCAAAGTACAAGTGGGTAGTGTGTATGCGACAGGCGTGGACGGGTAGTCTGCGAACGCAGGGACATATAGTGGGCGACTGTCGTGCCCGACAATTATGGCCATATTGTCTTCGAGGAGGAACACAATGACACGCAACGGAAGGTATACAAGGAGTCTCGTTCTGCTTCTGGGTCTCCTGGCTGTCGCCGGGCAGGCGTTCGGCGCATCGCAGATCGATTACAGACCCTCGGGGTCGGTCATCGACTTCTCGTCCTTTGTCGATTCTGACGAGATCGCCAGTCCCTTTGCCCTGGTCTACTCCGGGGGGACCGCCGAATTCTCGATCCCCGACGGCGAATTCCAAAGACGCACACAGCCAAGCAGTTGGGACGGCTGCTTCGCAACGGGCGACACGGTACTGTGGACAAACGGGAATCCAGGTCCCTTGACGATCAAGTTCAGCAGCGGCCTCACTGCGTTCGCCACCCAGATTCAAAGCGAAGTGTACGGCACGAGCACGGCCTCAATTTGGGCCTATGATGCCATGGACAACCTGCTGGGCACGTTCAGCGTCGCATCGGAATCTACATCAACCTCCGACAATTCCGCCGCGTTGGTCGGCGTTGCCGTCGATCCCGGCGACAACCTGATCTCCAGGATCGTGCTGGACATCACCGGGTCGAGCACATCAGGTTTCGCCATCAATCAGGTCTCGCTGGCGACCCCCGTTGCGGCCGTCCCCGCTCCGGCGGCCGTGATTCTGGCGGGTCTGGGTTCGGCCGTCGTCGGCTGGCTCCGCCGTCGCAAGACCCTGTGACCACTCAGAAGGCCCGAGAATCCCAAGGGGCTGCCCCTCGTCATGCAGCCCCTTTTCTTTGCGCCAGCTTGCGGTCCCATGTCGTGTCCCACCGGCCCACAGGGCACGCAACAACGAATTCCCGCTAAACTTCGGCGTCGAACCGGTCGATTGGAGACGGTGTCCGTCGCGGGAGGTCGGCGGGCCCCTTGTCACTGTGTGGAACGGAGGTCACAAGGTCCTTCGGACTGATAAAAAGCTTGCGTAGCTCAAGAGACTACGTTATAGTGTAGACTTGCGGTTGAAGTATGGCCCTGACCATCCGCACCGAATCGAGGTCCCATAGTCCCGACGGAAGAAGCGGATCGGCTTTTTTACGAGGCTGTAGATGCAGGATCGGAGACCTGGGTGAACGCGCAATTCGGGACGATCGATTTGACACGCGGTTCCTCTGCGCATCAGAATCCCCCCCACCGTTTTCCTTGACGGCCAGTCATTGGAAGGAAGGAGGTTACCAGTCAAGTCCGCATTCCATCGTGTGATCGCGCGCCTACGCGAATTCCAGAAGAGAACTCGATGTGGGTATGATCTGTTGTCACTCGGAACCGTACGACGGGCCCCAAACGCAATCCGTTGCGTCTTGGCGTCCGACACATGCCCGTGAGGCTATTGCCTTGGCGTGTGAAAGAGACCCCAAACGCAATGCCTCGCGGCTGGGGGCTCGGAGCTGATCAGAGTGGTATTTCTTTTCTATGGAGGACTTATGTATCGAAAGTATGTGTGCATGGCTGCCCTGTGCCTGACGATGGCCATGGTCGGTACCGTGGGGGCCCAGACCGTGCTCTTTGAGTACTGGGACAATTGCGGCAGTGGCACCGCCATCAGTGACCTGACGAGCTTTGCCGCCTACCCCGACGCCCCGACCAGTTCCGCGTGGCTGGAGGCGTTCCAGAGCCCCTCGGCCCGCGCCGACAACTATGGCGTGCGCGCCCGTGCCTATTTGATTCCGCCTGAAACCGGCGACTACACCTTCTGGGTTTCCGGCGACGACTATTGCGAGCTCTGGCTGAGCACCGACGACACCGCCGCCAACGCGACGATGATCGCACAGGTTGCCGGCTGGACGGGCGTCGCGGAGT
>CAZDTD010000150.1:0-5323 GCA_964507995.1 uncultured Pirellulales bacterium
ATGTGCCGGTGGATGAACTGGTCCTGGAGCGTGGCAATGTCGCCGAGCCAAAGGTCTTCTTCCGGCAGGCCGTTGTGCGGCTTGTGCGGATAAGCGACGATCCACTTCTCGCCGGCGAGCTGGTTGTACGTGGCGACGACGCCGGGGGCCGGGCATGTCATGTCGGCCAGTCCGACGAAGATGAGCGTGTTGGCCTTGGACCATGCGGCCAGGTGCACGTTGTCGCAGTAGCGGACGGCCTCGATGATCTTCTGTGCATTCTCGCTTTTGGCGTCCTTCCCGAGCGGCTGGGGCCAACCGCCGAGACGCTCGACGACCGGTCCGGTGAAGTCGCACATCGCGGGCACCACGGCCACGACCGCGGAAACCCTGCTGTCGAGGCCGGCGGCGGCCAGCGCCTGCCCGCCGCCCTGGCTCTCGCCGATGGTGATCAGGTACTTGCCGTCCCAGGCCTCCTGGGCCGCGAGAAAATCGACCGCGCGGAGCAGGCGGACGTACATTCCGACGAAGTAGAACTCGTCCGCGTTGTCCTGTCCCTGGGTCCAGTAGCTGCGAAGTCCCTGTTGTTCGAGATCCTCATAGTACTGGGCCGGCTGGCCGTTGAGCATGCCGTGCGCGTTGATGTCCAGGACGATCGCGCCGTATTCTTTCGCCAGCGAGATCGCATTCTGCGGCGAGGCTTTGCACCAGTCGCCGGAGACGCCGGCGGCTCGGAGGTAGAGAATCGCCGGCCGGTCGTGGAGCGCGATGTCCGCAGGACAGGCATAATAGCCGCGAACGGCATCGGTCTGCGAGCAGGGCAGCTCGACACTGAAACACTTGAACTGCGACTCCGGGCTCTCCACCGGCGTCAATTCGGCCTTGAGCGGCGTTTCGTTCAGGACGCTGCGACGTTTGTCCCAGAACTGCTTCAGGTCGGATGGCGCCGATACGGAAGGCTCGATCTTCTCGGGATCGACCAGAATACCCACGCGGGCGGTGGACTTCGGGTCGCCTTCCAGCGTGGCCTCGCACAGATACCAACCGGCTGCGGTCGGCGTGAAGCTGACGTCGAGAGTCGAAAAGGTGTGTCTGGCAACCGAGGCCTTGATGTCGTGCCACCCGTCGAGAGTGACTGTGACCGCGACGTTGCCGAGATCGACAGACCCCGTGCCTTCGGCGGCTTTGACCGTGAAGACAACCTGTGTGCCGGCGGTGTAGATGCCGGACATCGTTGCACTACTGATGGCCAGCGAGCCTGCCGCTTGTGCCTGCGTTGTAACCGTCGCAAGGATGACCATCAATGCGAAGAACGCCAATCTTCGGGGTGTATTGTACCGAACGACCATACTGTTTCTCTCCTGAATTCTGAATCTCCTCGCTCGAGGACGCGTCTGCAGAGCCGTTACGAGGAACCGATGTGGTCATCATGGCACAAAACCGTGAAGAAAGCAATCCCGGCAGGCCTTTTGATAGACAAGGACGTCCCATTTGTCTCCTGGTATCCATCGCGGTGGATTGACTCGGCGGCGAAGGATGGATAGACTTCCCGGCTTTGTTTATTGGAGTCCTTATGACGTGGTTGAAGTCTCCGGTGCTGGCCATCGTGGCGACGCAACTGTTGTTCACCGCGGGCGATCTGATCGCCCGCGCGAACATGCGACACAGCTCGTTTACGCTCTCGACGTTTCTGAGCGGATGGTTTCTGCTCTACTTTGCGATCCGCCAGGTGGCGATGTTCGGGCAGCTCTACGTATTCTCCCTCCTCGAAGTCGGCCGGTCGATGGCGCTCTTCAGCGCGACCTCGATCGTTGCGGTCAACGCCCTTGGCGTGCTGCTGCTGGGCGAGGTCCTGTCCGTCCAGGCCTACCTGGCCGTCGCCTTTGTCGTGCTCGGGTTCGTCGTGCTGGCCTTGAGCCCGTGACGCCTGCTGCGCAGGAAGCACGAAGCACCAAATGCGAAATCCGAAACAAGCACCAATGACCGAAATCCAAAACGGAATCAGCGCGAGAGCGACAGCGTTTCGATCATTTGGACTTCGTTCGGTTGAATTTGTTTCGGATTTCGAGTTTTGAATTTCGGATTGTGCCTATTGAGCCGAGGTCTCCGGAGCACACACAGTCATTGGATTGTCACCGCGGTTCCGCTGACGCTGACCATGAGCATCGAGCCCTGCGGGCCGACGGTTTCGATGTCGATATCGATTCCGACGATGGCGTTGGCGCCGAGCTGGGCCGCTTCCTGCGAGATTTCCTCGAAGGCGATCTCGCGGGCCTGGCGGAAGGCCTTTTCGTAGGCCCCGGACCGGCCGCCCACGACGTCCCGAATGCTCGCCATGATGTCCTTGAAGATATTGGCGCCGAGGATGGCCTCGCCGTTCACGACGCCATGATATTGAGTGATTCGTTTGCCTTCGATACTCGGTGTGGTTGTGTAGATCACGGTAGTTCCTCCTGACTGTGATTTGTTCATTCCTGTCGCGTAGTCGCAGCGAGGCCGATCCTCACTCTACGATTCACAGACGCACGAGCGGTTCTTTTGTTCACAACTATCGTTGCGCTGCGGATCGGCCGCCAGACGCCGGAAGTTCCGTTATGTGTTTGCAGAGTTTTCGGGTTCCTTCTTGTCCATGTGGGTCTGGCTCAGGGCCGCCAGGCCGCCCATGGCGCCGAGGTTCATCGTCTCCAGGGCCGAGCTGGGCACGATGATCATCGAGCCCTTTTCCTTGAGGCCCTCGAAGAGCATGTTCATGCCGCGAAGGTGCATGGCCATGGGGTTCGCCTCATACTGCTTTGCAGCCTGGGCGAATTTCTCGGCGATTTCGGTCTCGGCGGTCCCGAGGATGATTCGCGCCTGACGCTCCCGTTCGGCCTGGGCCTGCTTGGACATGGCGTTCTCCAGGTCCTTCGGGATGATGATGTCGCGAATCTCGACCGACTGGATGGTGATGCCCCAGGGATTGGTCTTCTCGTCGAGGATCTCCTTCAGGCGGTTGCCCAGCTCGCCGCGATGGGTGAGCATGTCGGCCAGCTCGTGCGTGCCGATGATGTCCCGCAGGGCCGTCTGGGCCGAGAGCACGATGGCCAGATAGAAGTTTTCAACCTCCAGGGTCGCTTTTTTCGCGTCCCAGACCATCCAGAAGCAGATGGCGTCCACGTTCACCGGGACGGTGTCCTTGGTCAGCGTCGATTCGGAACTGAAGTCCGTCGCGCGGATGCGCATGTCCACGGTTTGCACGATGCTCTCGACGATGGGAACGATGAAGAACATGCCCGGCCCCTTGAGCCGGTGGAATCGGCCCAGTCGCAGGATGAGAGCGCGGTCCCACTGCTTCGCGACCTTCAGGGCGAACAGAATATAAACCGCGAGGAAGATCGTCACGCCCGCTACCACGGGATTGAGGGGGGTCCACAGCCCGACGACGTAGCGGTTGACGACGAACCCGGCCAGCAGAATCAGTATCGCGGCCAGGAAGGCGGGCAGGTTCATCTCCGCGCTGGGCACCTTGAAACTCTCCACATACTTGCGAGCAATTGCCATGGGCTCTACGGTTTTACTCTTGGGTCTCATGGTTTGGCCTCCCTTGAAGGTGTTGGATGATGTCTGTAAGTGTCAGGTTGTACTGGTGTCCACGAGCGACCAGTTCGTCGCAGATCTGTTTCAACATCCGGCGTTTCTCGGCGTCGCCGATCTCGACCTGCTGGTGGCTCACGAAAGTCCCTGTGCCTTGCTGCGTATCCAGGATACCCAGCAGTTCGAGGTCCGAGTAGGCCTTTCGCACCGTGTTGGGATTGATCTCGAGTTGCACGGCCAGGTCTCGCACGGTGGGCAGTTGTTCGCCGGGCAGGAGCCGGCCGGAGGCGATGCCGAAGCGGATCTGGTCCACGATCTGACGGTGGAAGGGCACGCCGCTCTTGAGGTCCAGCTTGAAATGAATCATGTGAGTTCTCCTCAATTGCACCAGAGTCACTAACATGTAGACGTATAGTGTACTATTATTATAGCACAATATTCTTGGATCTCAAGAAAAAATGCCGGTTTGCGCACATTCTCTTGAACAAATTTGACTCATGGTCATAAATGACTGTAAGTCATTTATTTATGGAGATCGTTGTGAATACTGAAGACCATGCAAAGAGTAGTAGTGGAGGCGCCCCTCCATCCGAGGAGGCAGCCGGCAGGCGATCTCGTCGGCAGGCGGAAATCCGGGAACGGCTTGTCCGTTCCGCACTTCGCCTGTTCGCCGAGCGGGGGTTTGTGGCCACGACCGTCGAGGACATCACGAATCTTGCGGACGTCGGCAAAGGAACCTTCTTCAACTACTTCCCAAGCAAGGAGCACGTCTTTGCCGCTCGTGCGAGAGGGCAGGCGGAGAAGATCGAGCAATTCGTCGCCCAGGCCCGCACTTCGAAGGAGCCGATGAACGAGCTGTTGTATCGGCTTGCCGTATCGCTGACCGAGGGCTTCGAAGCCAGTCCGGCGATTTTTCACAGCATCCTGGTCGCCGTCTGTTCAAACGAAGTGGTGCGCGGAATTATGTCGGACGGGCAGGGGCAGGGCCGTAAGTCCCTCGCGGAACTCATACGGCTTGGGCAACAGCGAGGCGAGATTCGCGACGACCTTTCGCCGGCGGAACTGGCCCTTGGTTTTCAGCGGGCGTTCTTCGGCACTCTGTTCGTGTGGTCGATCACGCCTTCCAGACCTTTGAACGACTGCCTCAAAGAGACGGCGGACTTCCTATGGTCGGCAATTCGAAAGGGCTCAAAATGACCACGGACCGAACCCGCGGGCAGTTGTGGTGCCACACGCCGACGGCTTGGGACCGCTTCGTAGGGCGAGCGTCCCCGCTCGCCTTCTTTGTCGGGCGTTTCGGTACGACAACTCCAGTAACCGCCAGTTCTGCGGATAGGCGAGCGGGGACGCTCGCCCTACGAGGGCTGCCCAACTCGCCACCGAATCTCGATAGTATCCGCGGGGCCAACCGCCTGCGGAGGCGGATTCTGTACCTTGCTGTTGTTGTGATGCTCTGCGTCGTTGCAGGGTGCCGCCGGATGGATGATGACCGAGTCCAGGGCTATGTCGAAGGGGAATATGTCTACGTGGCTTCGCCCGTGCCGGGTACACTGGAGACGTTGGCCGTGCAGCGAGGGGCATGGGTCAAGGCGGGCGATTCGCTGTTCGAGTTGGAGGACACGCCGCAGGTTGCAGCACGCGACGAAGCTGCCCAGCGTCTGGAACAGGCCCGCGCGAGCCTGGAAGACCTGAAGAAGGGCAGGCGGCCTTCGGAGATCGAGGCTATCGACGCCCAGCTTCAGCAGGCCCGTGCGGCGTTGGAACTCGCGGA
>CAZDTD010000150.1:5423-8721 GCA_964507995.1 uncultured Pirellulales bacterium
TCGAGGCTATCGACGCCCAGCTTCAGCAGGCCCGTGCGGCGTTGGAACTCGCGGAGAAGGAACTCCTGCGACAGGAGAATCTCTCTCGCTCCGGGGCGACGACGCCCCAGGAGCTGGACCGCGCGCGGGCTGCGCACGACCAGTACAGCCAGCGGGTCGCGCAGCTCGACGCCGAGTTGAAAACGGCCCAACTCGGCGCGCGGAGCGACCAGATCGCGGCGGCAGAGGCGAACGTTCGCACGCTGGAGGCCTCGCTGGCCAAGGCACAATGGAGCCTGTCGCAGACTCGCCAGGATGCGCCGCAAGCCGGTTTGGTCTTCGATACACTGTACCGCCGGGGAGAATGGGTCGCCGCGGGTCGGCCGGTCGTCATGCTGCTGCCGCCGGAGAACGTCAAGGTCCGTGCTTTCGTGTCCGAGACGCGGATTGGCGCCGTTCACGTCGGCAACGGCGTGCAGGTCTTTGTCGATGGCGTGCCTGAGCCGGTCTTTGGACGGGTCAGTTTCATCTCGCCCAAGGCCGAGTATACGCCGCCCGTCATCTACAGCCGTCAGAGTCGCAGCAAGCTGGTGTTTCTCGTCGAAGCGGTGTTTGATCCCAACGTGGCGGCAAACCTTCATCCGGGCCAGCCGGTGGATGTGGAGTTCGGGTTATGAGTGAAATCCTGCAAAATGGGGAATTAGGCCTATATTCTTCAAGGAAATCTTTTTCTTCGATTTCCTTGAAGAATGGGCCTGAAATGTTCTCTGTTGTATTGCCACGGTTTGGGAAGGGAGAATTGAGAAAGAGATTCTCCCTTCCCAAAGTAGGCCTAATTCCCCATTTTGCAGGATTTTGGCTATGACGGATGCCTTTGCCATCGATGTTTGCGGAATGACGAAGCGATTCGGGTCGCTGACAGCCGTCGATCACGTCGATCTCCAGGTTCGCGAGGGGGAAATCTGCGGCTTCCTCGGTCCCAACGGGAGCGGCAAGACCACGTTCATCCGCATGCTCTGTGGCTTGCTCCAGGCTGACGAGGGCCGCGGCACCTGCCTGGGACGCGACGTGATCCGCGAGAGCGAGGAGATCAAGCGCCAGGTCGGCTACATGACCCAGAAGTTCAGCTTCTGGGAGGACCTGAGCATCCGCGAGAACCTCGATTTCGTCGCGAGGATGTATTTTGTGGAGAACCGTCGGGAAGTGGTGAGCGAGAGTCTGGAGCGACTCGGCTTGACTGCTCGCAGGGATCAGCTTGCCGGCCAGCTCTCCGGCGGCTGGAAACAACGGCTCGCCCTGGCCGCCTGCATGATCCACCGCCCGAAGCTGTTGCTGCTCGACGAGCCAACCGCGGGAGTGGATCCGAGGGCCCGCCGGGAGTTCTGGGAGGAGATTCACCAACTCGCCGGCCAAGGCCTGACGTTCCTGGTTACCACGCACTACATGGACGAAGCGGAGCGATGCCATCGACTCGCGTTCATTCTCAACGGCAGACTGCTCACGCATGGCAAGGTCGAGGAGGTGATCGAAGAGGGAGGTCTGACGACCTGGTCGGTCGGCGGCCCGGATTTGATCTCATTGGCCGCGCAGCTCCGAGGCCGGCCTGGCGTCGAGCAGGCGGTCGCCTTCGGCGGCACGCTCCATGTCAGCGGAGGCGACCCGGCCGCACTGGAACAAGCCATCGCGCCCTTTCGCAACGGGCCGTATGAATGGCGACGGATCGAGTCCGGCCTGGAAGACGTGTTCATCCACTTCATGGACGCGTCGAAAGGCAAGGTGTCGCCATGAAACGACGCTGGGAATTCTCTTTGCGACGGTTCTGGACGATGGTCGTCAAGGAGTTCATCCAGATGCGTCGGGACCGCGTGACGTTCGGCATGATGATCGGTATCCCGCTGCTTCAGCTCGTCCTCTTCGGCTACGTCATCAACTCGGACCCCAAACACCTGCCGGCCGCCGTGCTGCTGCGGGATCACGGTCCCCAGGGCCGCACGCTGCTTCACGCGATTCGCAACAGCGGGTACTTCCACTTCGTTCGCGAGGCGGAGACCGAAGCCCAGGCTCGCGACCTGCTCGCCCGCGGCGACATCCAGTTCATCGTCAACATCCCGGAGGATTTCACCCGCAGCCTGCTGCGCGGCGACCGGCCCGCCGTGCTCGTGGAAGCGGATGCCACCGACCCTGCGGCTACCGGTAATGCGATCGGCGCATTGCGGACCCTGATGAACGCCGCGTTCCAGAACGACTTCAAGGGCCCGCTCGCCTTCTTGGCCCCCGAGCCAGGCGCGGTCGATTTGCGCGTGCACGCGATGTACAACCCGGAGGCCATCACGCAATACAACATCGTTCCCGGCCTGATGGGCGTCGTCCTGACAATGACGATGGTCATGATCACCGCCCTGGCGATCACGCGGGAACGCGAACGCGGAACGATGGAAAACCTGCTGGCCATGCCTGCCCATCCGACCGAAGTGCTGGTCGGCAAACTGGTTCCTTACATCCTCGTCGGCTACGTCCAGGTCGGCCTGATCCTCGTCGTCGCGCGAGCGCTGTTTGCGGTCCCCATGGTGGGCAGCCTCCCGTTGTTGCTTGGAGTCTCGCTGGTGTTCATCACGGCGAATCTGGCCATGGGAATCACCTTCTCGACTGTAGCCGCCAACCAGCTCCAGGCGATGCAGATGGCGTTCTTTTTCTTCCTGCCGTCCATGTTGCTGTCGGGGTTCATGTTCCCTTTCCGCGGTATGCCGCAATGGGCTCAAGTGCTCGGAGAGGTTCTCCCGCTCACCCATTTTCTGAGGATCATTCGCGGCATTCTGCTCAAGGGCAACGGTTTCGCCGAGGTCGCCCCACAACTGTGGCAGATTGCCTTGTTCGCAGCAGTCGCGCTGGCGGTCGGGGTCAAACGCTACCGCCAGACGCTGGATTGAACCGAAAGACAGAAGGTGGGAACGTGAGAAGGTCGGACAGGCCGGCAGCTCTCCAGGCTCGTCTTCTTGTCCTGTGATGTTGTGTGCACAGTGTGCGATCTCCCGGAGAGTGATGAGACGTTGCCTCGACTTTGTCATTCCTGCGTCAAGCAGGAATCCAGAAACCGTGGTACGCGACGTGTCCCAGGAAGTGGATTCCCGCTTTCGCGGGAATGACAACCCAGGGTCTCTTTGAACCCTTACGGCACACGCGCGAATACGATTATGTACCCTTTGATTCGCCTCGCCCCCAAAAGATGGTTCTTCACGGGATTGTAGGGACGAACGGATATGGATTCCGACGCGTCGCGTCGGGAGTCTGGCGCATTGGGGCCACCAGCATGGAGGGGCGT
>CAZDTD010000151.1:0-3723 GCA_964507995.1 uncultured Pirellulales bacterium
GTGACGTCCACGCCGGCCGCGGTGACATCCGCCAGCGGAATGTCCCAGGAACGCCAGGATGCGGACTGAATGACGTACCCCGGGAGGGTGACGATTGCCTCGTTGCCGGCCTCGTCCACCACCTTCACGTACAGGGGCTGCTCCTTGTTGCAGCCATACTTGTCGCCTTCTTCCTTCTCGGGATCCAGGTAGTACCCGCGGAACTTGATGGAGAGCAGATTGGTTCCCCCAGCCGTCCAGTCCTGCGGTGTGGCGAACGTGCAGGTGGCGTCCGTCGCGTAGGGCTCGAACTGGTTCTGAACTTCCAGGCGCATGGCCTTGTAGCCCTGGGACGCCGTACTGCCGTCGAGGAAGGCGTAATCGAAGCCGTCAATGTTGTCGACCCAGGCGGCCGCAACGCCGGCGTCGTCGGCATAGCCCTCGAAATCATCGATGGCCAGGCTCGGCTCCACGGTGAAGTCGGAGATGGCGGACACGTCGTCCCAGGAGCAGTTGAAGCCAGCCGGTTCCCCGTCGCCCTGTTCATTCTGCGCGAAGATGCCACAGAGGCCTTCGGTGAAGACCTTCTCCTGCTTGTCCGCATCTTCCCACGGATCCTTGGCGTCGGTGTCGACGAACGAGACCTGGGCCAGCAAAGCGCCGCCTTGGGACTCGTAGAGGCGTCCCGTCACAGTCACCGGACCTGCTCCAACCACATCCAACTCCGCATAGAAGCTGCGCGCATTCAGCACGCCGGGGATCGCGGCCGCAACCGTCTTGTCCATCACGTTCTGGTTCTGCTTGACTTTCTCGATATCGATCGCCAGATTCGCGGGTCCGTTGCTATAGTCGACGTGCATGATGTAAGCATCCGCCACGAAGCCGGGGGCCACGCCGGTCAGCTTGCCGTCCGGATCGATGAAGTAGCTGGCGCGAGCCATCAGGCCATAGTAGAAGTAGTGGCAGTCATCGCCGGTCACGTTCACCGTGGCGCCCACACGGACGTCTTTGAATTTCTCATCGCTGCCGAAACCGGCCGCAAAGGCCGATCCGCCCGAGGCCACCGCAGTGGTTTCCGTAAACATCAGGTAGTCGTCCCCCGCTTCTCCAGGAGTGACGGTCTGCTTGAACGTACCCGTCACCTGGGGAAAGGAGACAAACGTCCACGTCAGGTCGAACGTGCCGTTATCGAAGGATTCCGACCAGTTGGCGTAGCAGGTGCAAGCCAACACCGCGACGATCGCCAACACTCCTGTTGCACTGCATGATCTGCTCATAGTGTTTCCTCTCAAAGAATCGTGGGGTTGAACGCACTGCGCGGACACTTCGCTCTACCCCCCGCGCAGATGATACACTGGTGAATACGCACAGGCCGTCCTCCTGTACTCTGACCAAGGCAACGACCCCATTTTACCTCGAATCCGTCCGGCAGGTCAAGGGACAGATCGAGTTTTCCGGACATCCGGACAACCCGGACATGGCGTCTGGCAGGCCGATTCGCAGGGATGCCGTAAGGCGATGTCTCTCTGGTATTCCCGCACCCTTGCATTCCTGAATGAAAACGCATACAACAGCGTACAGGCCGCGATGGTTTGAGCCCGGAATCGAACCGTTTGTCGCACACGGAAAGAAGAAGAGAGGACACATGGCGAACAGATTTTTTTTCGCAATTCTCGGAATAGTCACCCTGGCCGGCATCACAAATGCATCTGCCGATGCGCTGCCGTCGGGCGGAGGGCCGCCGGCCGTCGCAATCAGCCACTTTCCCGACCGCCTTCACGCCTTCGTCTGGCGCAACTGGGAGATGGTCTCGCTCGAACGGATGGCCGAGGTGCTCGACACGACACCCGACAAGATTCGCCAGATCGGCCTGTCGATGGGTCTGCCGCCGCACAAGACGCCGCCGGAACTGTACCAGGAGCGAGGTTACATCTCCATCATCCGCCGGAACTGGCACATCCTGCCCTACGAACAACTGCTGAAACTGCTCGGCTGGGACGCCGAGAAGCTGGCGTTCGCGCTCCGGGAGGACGATTTCCTGTGGATCAAGCTCGGTTCGCTCAAACCGTCCTGCCCGACGCTGCGATACGCAGAGCCGAACGAGGCCGCCATCCGGCGTTGCGACGAGATCAAGACGCTGGTCCAAACGCGATTTGCAGATGAATTCGCCAAGCCCTGGAAGCCGCGATTCGACTTCCTGCGAAGCCTATCCGTCGCCGAGCCTGGACGGACGCGTGAGGCTTCCGCCGCCGGCGAACGGAAGATTCGCTTCCTCTACTCCTATTGCGGCGTCTTCGGCGATCCCCTGCTCAATCCCGAGCTCGACCCCTATCCCGACGGCCTGCTCCAGCAGTTGTCCGACATCGGCGTCAACGGCGTCTGGCTGCACGTCGTGCTGCGTCAACTCGCTCCCAGTTCCCTCTTTCCCGAGATGGGCGCCGATCACGAACAACGAATCGCCAATCTGCGTCGGCTCGTGGACCGCGCCAAGAGCTACGGCATCGATATCTACCTCTACATGAACGAGCCGCGTGCGATGGAGGCCTCCTTCTTCAAGGGCCGCGAGGGCATCAAAGGCGTCCAGGAGGGCGACCACTTCGCGATGTGCACGTCGGCCCCCGAGGTCCGACAGTGGCTCGCAGACTCGCTGACCTACGTGTTCAAGCAGGTGCCAAACTTAGGCGGCGTCTTCACCATCACCGGCTCGGAGAACCTCACGAACTGCTATAGCCACGGCCGAACCGCGGAGGGTTGTCCCCGCTGCTCGAAGCGGCCGGGACCCGAGGTGATTGCGGAGGTCAATCGCACAATCGCAGAAGGGGTCTGGGCAGGCAATCCTCAGGCCAAGGTCATCGCCTACGACTGGGGCTGGCCCGACGGAACCCCCTCCGGCTGGGGCGGCCCGGACTGGGCCTCGCAGATCATCGACGCCCTGCCCGACAACATCTACGTGATGTGCGTCAGCGAATGGGGCAAGCCCATCACCCGCGGCGGCATCAGCAGCGGCGTTGGGGAGTATTCGATCTCGGCGGTCGGTCCCGGCCCTCGCGCCACAAAGCATTGGGGACTCGCCAAGAAGCGAGGCCTCAAGACCATCGCCAAGATTCAGGCCAATTGCTCGTGGGAACTGTCGGCGGTGCCGAGCCTGCCCGTGATGAACCTCGTCGCCCGGCACTACAGCAACCTCGCAAAGACGGATATCGACGGGCTGATGATGAGCTGGAGCGTGGGCGGCTACCCATCGCCCAATCTGGAACTGGCGAGGTGCTTCGAGACCGAGCCGGCCCCCACCATCGAGCAGGCGTTGACGCAGATCGGCGAATCCCGCTATGGTCGTGACGCCGTCGCAGATGTCTTGGCCGCGTGGGCGAAGTTCAGCACGGCCTTCGAGGAATACCCCTATCACGGCGGTTTCCTCTACAACGGTCCTGTGCAGTGCGGCCCGGCCAACCTGCTCTTCGCCAAACCCAGCGGTTATCGCGCAACCATGGTCGGATTCCCCTACGACGACCTGAATGGCTGGCGTGCAATCTACCCTGCGGAAGTTCTGGCGGGACAGTTCGAGAAGATCGCTCGCGGCTGGGAGGAGGGCCTGGCCAGTTTCCGAGACGCCTCCAGACAAACAGCGACTGACTCCCAACGGGCGAACCTACGAGCGGACTTGGGATTGGCCGAGGCGGCCGGCCTGCACTTCCGCAGCGTCGCCAACCAGATTCGCTTCATCATGGCCCGCAACGCCCTGCT